>JADHNT010000011.1 GCA_016779385.1 Pseudomonadales bacterium | reverse complement strand
TGGTACTGCCGTGGAATACATTCGCGCCAACGTCGCCCCCGGGGTGCTCGCGGACGACAAGGTGAAGGAAATCAGCGCCTGGCTGGACACACAGGACTTCGATCCACGGCTCACGGTGACCTTCCGCGGTGCCAATGAAGAACAGGCCGCGGCCATGGAGTTTGTGCTCGTCGCGTTCCTCCTGTCCCTGCTCCTGATGTTTGTGCTGCTGGTGACTCAGTTCAACAGCTTCTATCAGGCAGGACTCATCCTCTTCGCCGTTGTCATGTCGACGGCGGGGGTGCTGCTGGGCCTAGTTATCACCGGCCAACCCTTCAGCGCCATCTTGACCGGCGTGGGGATCGTGGCCCTCGCCGGCATCGTGGTGAATAACAACATCGTGCTTATTGATACGTTCAATGGATTACGCCGAGAACGGCCGGACCTCGACACCCTCGATCTGATCGTGCGCACCGGGGCTCAGCGCCTGCGGCCCGTGTTTCTCACCACGGTGACCACGATCTTCGGCCTTCTGCCCATCGCAAGCCATATCAGCGTCGACATCATCGCCCGAGAGGTCGTGCTGGGGGGGCGGACGGCGTCTTTCTGGGTGCCCCTAGCCCAGTCCATCGTTTCCGGACTCACTTTCGCCACCCTTTTGACCCTCATTGCGACGCCCGCGATGCTGGCGCTGCCTGAGCGGGCGAGGGAGCTGATTCGCCCTCTGCGTCGTTGGTTGCGTCGGGGGTCAAAGGAGGGGGAGATCGGCGAGGCTGCCTCCTAGCAAAGCGGCTGGCCACAAAAAAAGGCGCTCCCGTTGGAGCGCCTTTTTTGGTTAAAAAGCCCCGGCGGCAAACGTTTGGGGAGGGGAGGGAGGGTCGTGCCGCCGAGGCTGTAAACTGGCTTTGACCACTATTTGATTCCCAGCCTAGGCGATTTCAACTGAACAGAAGCTGATCCGGGTCAATTTTTTGCCTACAAGGGCTCCGGCGGCAAAAACCCCTCAGCCGCCAGCCAGCTAGTCACCTCTGCCGTCGCCTCCGCCAAGCAGCTTCGCTGCCCAAGGTAATAGTGGGTTGCTCCAGAGATCACCACACGGTGCCGCGGTACATGGGCGAGGGCATCCCAAATCCGCTGCCCGTGGCTCGGCGTACAGGCGTCGTCCGCACTGTTCTCAAGCACGAGCGCCGGCACGGAGATGGCCGCTGCGGAGCCCGGCCCATCAGCGAAGGAGGTTTCATAGCTCCACTGGCTGAGCCACGCGCGCAGGCTACTGTAGCGCGCGAGGCCTGCCGGCATCATGTTCACGATGCGCGGATCGCCCATGTAGCACTGCCCCGGGGCGCGATCATTCGGATCCACGGTCGGGTCAAGCCAGCGCGGATCGGCCATGGTGCCATGCACCACAAAGGCCTCCTCGTCATAAGGTCGTCCGGCGGCGCGGAGCGCCTCCAGCCGCGCCCACACCCGCTGCGTGATCCGCTGACTTCGCGCCCGCTGCGCCACCCGGTACTGCTCAAGAAAGGCCGCGCTGTAGGGCGGCTTGGGCCCGGAAACGCCGTAGAGATCGAGCCCGGGGTCGCGCCGACTCGGGTCCGTCTCATCGAGCACCGACGGGTCGAGCCACTCCGTAAGGGTCGTGGCGCGGCTCACATGGGCGGCCAGCTGCATAACCCCATCGGCTGGGGGCAGCTTCGCCCCCTGCAAATCCACCGGATCCCCCGCTGGGGTCTCCTCAACCGTAGGCCGTTCCGCCTGGCTTTGATAGTAGAGCGAGAGGGACCCACCGCCGCTCCACCCCCCCAGAACCACCTTCTCGAAGCCGAGGCGCTCCCGGGCGTAGCGTACGTAGGCACCTAGGTCGATCAGCACCTTTTCCATGATCAGCGCCGTATCGTTATGAGGGTAGCGACTCCCACAGCACAGCACCGGCACCCCGGCTCGCGCCAGGGCGTTGGGGAGGGGCAGCGTATTCATCGTGCCCGTAGGATGCATAAACACAAGGACAGTTTTGCAGGGGGAGCCTTCCGGGCGCAGGAACTGCCCCTCGAGCACCACCGTATCCGTGCCGCCGCCGTAGGTTTCCTTAAAGGCGCTCTTTTCCTGAAAGGCGAGCACCAGGGGCTCACGCGCCACGGTAAAGGCCATGGCTAGTCTGCCATCGCCGGCAACCCCGGCTCGGGCTGCACCCCAAAGCTATTCAAGGCCATGCTCACGAGGTTGTACTGACCTACGGTGAAGACCAGATCCATCAGCTGCTGCGTTGACCAGCTCTCCGCCAGGGCGTTCCAAGTGCGATCGCTGATGTGCGCATCCAGGTAGAGCTCATCCACGGCGCGGAGGAGCCATCGCTCTTCTTCGCCCCAATGCCCGGCTTCGGGTCCAGCCTTAAGCGCCTGAATATCGGCGTCCGTGAGCCCGCAGTCCCGTCCAATTTCTACGTGCTGCCCCCACTCATAGGCCGAGCGACACAGCCAGCCAATGCGAAGGATGGCCAGCTCCCGGGGCCGGGGCGCCAGGGAGGACTTACCGAGAACATGGTTAGCGAAAACCAGCCAGCGCCGGAGCAGGTCCGGATGCTGCGCAAGGGTGCGAAAGATATTCAGCGGGGTTTCCCCCTTGAAGTTGCCCATCACCTTCTGGCCCTCGGGCCCGAGGGCGTCTGGGTCTAAAGGCGCAATGCGCGGCGTTGTTACTCGTACCATGGGTCTTCCCCTCCCCTTATTACTCGTTCTGCGCAGCAATCTTCTCCAGCATGGTCCGAGCCTGCGGACATTGGAAGAACCCCGCGAACAATTGCGCCAGCGCCGCCTCTCGATGCCGCCCCAGGGCCGCGATGGCCCGGCGCGGCTCCGCGTGCTGCGCGCCCAAACCCTCCGAGCCTCGCGCCCCCTTCAGGAGCAAGCTCGCCACGCCATGCACCGACGCCCAGATCATGCCCGCCAAAGTATGAAAATCGAGAGGGACGATGACCCCCGCATCAAGGCCGCTGCGGAGGAGCGCCGCGATGGGCGCGAAGGCCCGGTCGGAGGCCTGGACGAGCTCCGGGTAGGGGGAAAAGTCCCCCACCACATCCCCAAACATCAGCAGGTATTTCACCTGGTTGGCCTCCGCATAGCGAACGTAGGCGAGGCCGCATTGAAGCAGCTGGGTAGGGATAGGCTCGTGACCAAAATTTCGATGGATATCGGCATTCACCACCGCGAGCTCTTCAAAGCCCTCCGTCGCGAGCGCCACCAGCAAGGCTTGCCGATCATCGAAATGCCGGTAAGGCGCCGTGGCTGACACCCCCGCCTCCCGAGCCAGGGCCCGGAGGGAAAGGCGCTCCGTCCCTTCAAGGGCAATATGCACCTCCGCTGCGCGCAGCAGCGTCGTGCGTAGATCCCCGTGATGGTAGCTACCGGCTGTTGGTGGCTGAGTCATGACACCCCCCCTAATGTTGACAATGCAAACATAAAGCGTATGCTGGCGCAATGTAAGCATTGCAAACATTAACGAGGATACCCCATGCGCCCGAGCTCCCTTGGCGTCTTGCTGGCACTGATTTCAGCGACTGGCCCCCTGGCCCACGCCGGAGAAGCGGGCCTTCCCGTCACAACAGCCGAGGTTGCCCAGGCCCCGGGCTATGCCGTGCGACAGCAATTCGCAGGGCTGGTGGAAAGCGCCCAGCAAAGCACCCTCGCCTTCACCACCAGCGCCCCCCTGGCTTCCGTGGCTGTGGACGCCGGCGACCAGATAATCCAGGGCCAAACCCTGGCGCGCCTCGACGATTGGGAGCTGGCCGCCGCCCTCAGCTCCGCGCAGGCTGCCCAACGCCTTGCGGAAGCGGAGCACACGGCGCAGCGGGCCCTCGCTGAACTGGCCGTCATGAAGGCCGAGCGGGCGGAGACGCTTTTCGTACGCAAGCAGATTGCCGAACAGGCTTTCGATGATGCCCGGCTAGCCGCCGCGGCAGAGCAGGCTCGCGAGCGCGTTGCCAAGGCCCGGGCGCAGCAAGCCGCCGCCCAAGCGGAGGAGGTCGCCGTGCGGCTCAGCCGGGCCGTCCTCCGAGCTCCCTACGATGGTGTCGTCGCGGAGCGGCACGTGGACGAAGGCGCACTCTTAGCCCCCGGAGCTCCGGTCCTTACCGTAGTCAGCGCAGGTGCCCTTGAGGCGCGCATTGGCCTGCCCCCGGCCCTGCTGCCGAGCCTCAACAGCGATGCCGCCTACACCCTGATAGTGGAAGGAACGGCCTATCCCGCTACCTTGCTCCAAATTCTTCCCCAGCTCGATCCCACGGCGCGCACCGCGACGGCGCGGTTTCGCTTCAGCGCGTCCACTCCGGCTATACGCTTGGGACAGCTGGTAGAGCTCAGCTTAGACCGAACCATCGACGAAGCCGGGTTCTGGGTCCCGCTCACGGCGCTCGCCGAGGCCAACCGGGGACTCTGGTCCCTCTTCCTTGCGGTCCCAGACGGGGCCAGGGGCTACACGGCTCAGCGATCGCTCGTGGAGATTTTGCACAGCACCACGGAGCAGGCCTTTGTGCGCGGTGATCTGGTATCCGGTGATCGGGTCGTCCTGTCCGGCGTCGGCCGCCTCGTGCCCGGGCAAGCCCTGCGGATCACGCAGCCGTGAACGGCGCCCTGAGCGATCTCTTCTACCGCCAAGGGCGGCTCACGGCCCTCACCCTTGGGCTCATTACGGTGCTCGGGCTGTCCGCCTTTACGACCCTCGCGCGACAAGAAGATCCCACCATGACGGAGCGCTACGGCTTCGTAAAAACCTTCCTCCCCGGGGCCTCAGCGGAGCGGGTGGAAACGCTGATTACGGAACGCATCGAGAAGAAGCTCCGGGAAATCCCAGAAATTAATAAGCTTAGGAGCGAATCGCGCACGGGCTTCTCGTTTATTGACGTAGAGTTCGAAGATCAGGTAGGCCCGGAACTTATTGATGTGCTCTGGAGCGAGGTCCGGGACAAGGTCGGAACGCTGGAAGGGGCGCTGCCCCCAGGCACCCTCACCCCAGAGGTGGAGGCCCGCGGCCCCATCGCCACCACCTTGGCCCTGGCCCTGCGCTGGACGGGGCCTGGCGATCCTCCCCTTGCCCTACTCAATCGCCTAGGGGAACGGCTGGAGACTCGGCTGGCTAACCTGCCAGGCACGAAGGAGACGGAGATCTACGGCGAACCGGAGGAAGAGCTTCGGGTGCTCGTGAGTCCAGCCCGGGCCGCCGCCGCAGGCCTCAGCGCTGAGGCCGTGGCGACGGCCCTTCGCCAAGCCGATACCCGGGGCAGCGCAGGGCGCCTGCAAAGCGCAGAGTCCGACCTTCTGGTGGAAATTGGCGGCGAGCTCAACTCCGTCGCCCGGGTGGCGGCGGTGCCCCTCGCTCGCAGCGCCGACGGGGGACAGCTGAAGGTCGGCGACCTCGCGGAGGTCCGGCGCGCCGTCATCGACCCCCCGGCGACCCTGGCCCTAAGCCAGGGGCAGCGGGTCGTGGTGGTTGCGGCGGTAATGGAGCCCGATCAGCGCATCGACCTGTGGCGGAGCGCCGCGGAACGGGAACTTCAAGCATTCCGTGAAACCCTACCCCCGCGCCTTGCCCTCGAGGTGATCTATGACCAGAACGCCTTCACGAGCGACCGCCTCGGCGACCTGACCGTCAATTTGATCAGCGCCTTGGTCATTGTTTTCGCAGTCCTTGTCTTCTTTATGGGGCCGCGAAATGCCCTGCTCGTGGGCCTCGCCCTGCCGCTCACGCTGGCCATGGTGCTTGCGGGGATGCGCTTTTTGGCCATTCCTTTGCACCAGATGTCCGTAACGGGCCTCATCATCTCCCTCGGACTTTTGATCGATAACGCCATTGTGGCGGTGGAGGTCTACAAGCAGGGGCGGCGCGAGGGCCTCCCCATCGACGCTGCCGTCCGCGCCACCGTTGAGCATCTTTTTGTGCCCCTCGCGGCGTCCACGGCCACGACGGTATTTGCCTTCATGCCCATCGCCCTAACCCCCGGGGGCACGGGGGAATTCACGGGGACCATTGCCATCAATGTTGTCCTCGCAGTCATCAGCAGCTTCTTCCTGGCCATGACCATTGTGCCCGCCCTTGCTGGCTTTCTTGATCGCGCCTACCCCATGGCTGCGGACCTTCCCCGCTGGCGCCGGGAAGGCATCACCTTCCCCGGGCTTCGGACCCGCTACGCGGCAAGCCTTCGCACCGTGCTGCACGCGCCCTGGAAGGGGGTGGCCGCGTCCCTGCTGCTTCCCGTACTCGGTTTCGCCCTCGCGCCCACACTAACTCAGCAGTTCTTCCCCCCGGTGGACCGAAACCAGTTTCAGATTCAGCTGTCCTTGCCCCCCTCTACGCCCATCGAGGGCACGGAAGTGGCGGTCGCCCGGCTCGAGGCGATCCTCAAGGACACCCCGGACGTCGAGGACGCGTTCTTCTTCCTCGGGGAAGGCGGGCCTCGGGTGTACTACAACGTGCTCGTTAATAGCGATGGGCTCGCCAATTTCGCCGGCGCCTTCGTCAACACTGCGAGCCCAGAGGCCACGCAGCGGCTCCTGCCCAGCCTGCAAAGCCGGCTGCGGGAGGCCTTTCCGGAGGCCCAGGTGCTAGCCCTTCCCTTTGAACAAGGCCCCCCCTTCGACGCCCCCATTGAGGTGCGGATTCTCGGCGATGATCTGGCGGAGCTCCAGCGCCTTGGGGAGCAGCTCAGGAGCCTGCTGGCGGCAGTCCCCGGGGTGACCTACACCCGCGCGGGCCTAACCGGCACGCAAGCCAAGTGGGTGCTCGATGCGCCCGCCGCGCGTACCTCGGAGCGCGGGCTGACCCTTGGAGCCCTAGCCCCCGCGGTACGCTCGAACCTGTCGGGCATCGATGCGGGCTTCGTCATGGAGGGCACCTTCGAGCTTCCCCTTCGGGTCCGCGCAGACAATGCCGCCCGTAGCCCGGAGGCACTGACGGCCCTTCCGCTGCCCTCTCCAACGCCCTCCTTAAACTATCGCGGCATGCCCCTCGATAGCTTTGGAACCCTACGGCTGGCCCCGGCGGCGGACACCATCGAACACTACCAGGGGCAGCGGGTGAATACGGTCCAGGGCTTCCTCATGCCCTACGTCTTGCCCGCGGCGGCCCTAGGTGCCTTTCAAGAAGCCCTCGACACCGCGGCCCTCACCCTGCCTCCGGGCTATCGCATCGAGTTCGGTGGAGAAGCGGAGCAACGCTCCGAATCCGTGGGCAACCTCCTCGCCACCTTCATGACCTTCTTGCTCTTGATGGTGGGCGTAGTGGTGCTGTCCCTCAATTCCTTCCGCCAGGCCGGGACCATCGGCATCGTCGGTTTTCTGTCCGTGGGCCTTGCCCTCTTTGGGGTGCGGCTCTTCGGCTACCCCCTGGGCTTCAACGCCATCATTGGCACGCTAGGTCTCGTGGGCCTTGCTATCAACGGCGCGATCATTGTGCTTTCCGCCCTCAAGGCCTCCCCGGAAGCCTGCGCCGGGGATCTCGCTGCCATCGAGACCGTGGTCCTCGATGCCACGCGCCACATTATCTCCACCACCGTCACCACGGTCGGCGGCTTTCTTCCGCTCATCATTTTCGGCGGCACCTTCTGGCCGCCCCTGGCCACAGCCATTGCCGGAGGCGTTGCCGGCTCAGCGGTGCTGGCACTCTACTTCGTTCCCGCTCGCTTCGTGCGCCAGCTTCGCCGGGAGGGCATCCTCCAAGTAAGCTAGGGCCTCGGCAGCGGCGAAGTGGGCTCCGGTGAAAAACCTACTGATTGTTTGGCATTCGCAAAGCGGGAATACGGCCCAGCTGATGAAGGCAGTGAGGGCAGGAGCGGAAAATGACGCCATCGAGGACGTGACCGTGCGCTGCCTTCATGCACGCGAAGCTGGCCCGGACGATCTCCGCTGGGCTCAGGGCCTGCTCTTCGGCACACCGGAAAATTTTGGAACCATGTCCGGCCTTCTCAAGGACTTCTTCGATCGCACCTTTTACGCGGTAGAAGGCGAGCTGGCACCCCTGCCCTATGCGCTCTTCATCAGCGCCGGCAACGACGGGCGGGGCGCGGTGCGGGAAATCGAGCGCATTGCCCGGGGCTACCCCTTTACCCCAGTGGCCGAACCCCTGATTGTGCGAGGCCCGCCGACGGAGGACGCCCTAGGCGCCGCCCGGGAGCTGGGCATGACCCTAGCAGCGGGGCTGAGCGCCGGAATTTTCTAGGGCGGGCAGGCCCCCGGTTTAGCTTCGCACGCGGCGTTCAGATAGGCCGCGATGCGCCAGCCGGCAGCCATGAGGCGCGTTCGCAGCGCATCCTTGTGCTGGAAAATATAGTTGTAGCTGAGGCGATCACCGTCGGGGTAAAGCTGGTCGCGAAGCGCTGCGCTCTCCCCAATCCAATCCTTCGGCTCGATGCTCGCATAGCGCGCCTTAAAGGCTCCGTCGAGCCGGGGTGCGAGCCAGGCAACCCACTCCGTATAGCTGAGGCGTTCCCCGTCAATCATGGAGGAGTCCCAGACCCGGTGCAGATTCGTGCTCTTCCCAAAGTAGCGCACGGGAAAGTCATTCCCGCCCCGGTCCGTGCCGTTACCCGCATGCAAAGGCTGATGCAAATCCCCGATGTAATGCACGATGAGGCGCAGGGCCTCCCGTCGCGCCTCTAGCGCCAGGGAAGGATTCAGCAGCCGCGCACGATAGCGCACCAGCGCTGTGACCGCGTCTCCCTCCGGTGGAGCCCCCGCTTCGTTGTAGTCCTGTCCCTTGGGGACGGTGACGTAATGCCAGGGATTCGCCGTCTTCTGCCAAAAGGTGCCCGGCGCAGAGCGCATTTCATCGGCCCAGGTGCTGGCCTCGGCGAGGGACTCGGGACCCAGAAGCCCCCGCACCAGCTGCTGCGCTTCGGCGCTGAGCAGGGGTTCGGCCAGCGCGCCGGTGACACGATGGCCCGTTTGTCCCCAAGCCCAAAGGTTAGGCGAAGCAAATAGGAGCAACGCCAGCGCCGCCTTCCCGATCAGACCCATGGTTGGCTCCTTATTTCCGTGAGAATTCATCCAAATTGCCCCAGCCCCCATAGAGCCGCGCCTAGGAAAACACCGGAAAAACAAAACATGATGACGCTATAGCGCAGCACGCTCTGCAGCGGCAGCCCCGCAATGGCCAGGAGGGGCACGGTCCAGAAGGGTTGGATCAGGTTGCTCCACTGGTCGCCGTAGGCCACCCCCATGATGACCTCCGGGGCGGGGGTCCCGAGGCGCTCCGCGGCCTCGAGGAAAATGGGCCCCTGTACCACCCACTGCCCTCCACCGGAGGGAATGAAGAAATTGAGCACGCCCCCGGACAGAAAGGCCCAAAACCCCAGCGTTCCCTCGCTGGCCAGGGCCACGCAATAGGATGCGAGCGCCGCCGCCAACCCCGTGGACACCATGATGCCCATGATGCCCGCATAAAAGGGATATTGAAGCAGTACGGGGCCGAGCGTTCGCCCCGCCTGCGTAATGAGCGCCGCGTAATGGACGGGAGATCGGGACAGGGCCAGTCCTAGGGCTAGGAAGCTCCAATTCACCCAGTTCAGATCGATCCCAGCCCCCTGAAGGGCCACCCGGCGCCAGAGAAACCAGCCAAGCAGAAGTGCGAAAAGCGCCGTCAGCCCGGGGCCCTGGGCAAGGGCCCCGCGAGCGGCGGGGTCGTCCCGGGAAGGCTCCGCCTCCGGGCGAAAGGGCTGGGGATCGGGGGGCGCAAGGCGCGCAGCCAAGGCGGCCATGACCAGCGCAAGACCCAGGGCAAAGGCAAGATTCCAGGGGGTCAGGATCGTTTCCCCCAGGGGCACCAGGCCGTAGCGATCAACCAAGGGCTGCCCCTCCGTGGCCATAAACAGCGGCGCAGAACCGGAGTAGCCCATGTGCCAAACCACAAAGCCTCCATAAGCCGCGGCCACAAGCAAAGGGTAATCCAGACGCCAGCCCCGGGCGGCGCCCTCCCGGGCTACGGCCTGGGCTAGCAGCGCCCCTCCTGCGAGCCCCAGGGACCAGGCCAGAAAACTCAGGGCGCTGGCCCCGAGGGACACCACGGCGTAGGCCGCCGCTGGGGTTCGGGGCAAGCGAGCGATCCAGCCTAGCAAACGCGCCATGGCATCGGTGTGGGCAAGGGCATGGGCAAGAAGCAGGGTGAGGGCAATTTGAGTGGTGAAGGCCAGAAGTCCTCCCAGCCCGTTGCCCCAGGCATCCACCACGGCGCCCGCGGTGACGCCCTGCTGAAGCAGCGCGAGCCCCCCGGTCACCAGGGTAAGCACCAGCACAAAAAGGAACGGATCAGGAATGCGCGCCAGCCAGCGATCGAAGCTCCCCCCAGGGCCGCTCATACGGCGCCCTCCCGGGGCACGTTGTCCCACGTGGGCAGGGTCAGGGATGCTTCGACAGGAAGTTCCTTTGAAGAAAAGCCTAGGGCAAAGCGGTAGGCACCCCCGGGGAGCCACCACCGGTCATCCTCAGCATTGAAGAGGGCGAGCCGGGCCAGGGGCAGGAAAAGGGTCACCGTGTCCTCCCCGCCAGGCGGTAGGGTGACGCGCCCAAAGCCAAGTAACCGGCGCGGCCCCCAGGGCTCCGGCGTTTCGCCCTGCCCATAGCACTGCACCACCGTGCTACCCGCCCGTTCGCCCTCATTCTGAAGCGTCACGGAAACCACGACGCCCTCCACACCATTGCGCTCAGCCAAAGCAAGGCTGCCGAAGGATAGGGTGAAGGGGGTGTAGCCCAGGCCGAAGCCAAAGGGGAAGGCCGGCTCGGGGAAGGCGCGATAGCCGAGCCTGCGCCCCTCGACGTAGGTCAACACCCCCGCCTCCGGACGGCTGTGGCCTGCCGTGGGGTGATCTTCGGCGCGCCGGGGCCAGCTCATGGCCAGCCGTCCCTGGGGCTCCGCTCGCCCGGCCAGGACCTGACCCAGCGCGGCGCCAAAGGCCTGCCCCGGGTAACCAAGCCAAAGGATCGCAGGGACGGCGTCTGCCCAGGAAGCGGTCTCCACGGCGCTGCCCGCATTCACCACCACCACGGTGGAGGGATTGCGCTTGGCCACGGCGCGGATAAAGGCGCTCTGCTCGCCGGGGAGATCGAAGCTTTGCCGATCCGCGCCCTCCGATTCCCACTGCGCATCAAGGCCCACCACCACCACCGCCAAGTCTGCGGCCTCCGCCGCCGCGAGGGCCTCGGCCCACAGATCCCGGGGCTCCGGCGGATGGAGGCCCAGGCGCACCCCGGCGAAGGGAATCGCGCTGTCCCACCGATAGCGAACGCAAAGACTCGCGGACTGCCCCGCCTCAAGGAAAATTTCCCCGAACAGCTCCTCGCTGCCATAGCTAAAGAACGCATCCCCGGGGCGCCAATAGGTGTCGTTATCCACCAGGAGAGCGCCATCGACCTCAAGCACCGCGGGCCCAGCGCTGATGAGGGAGAAACAATGCATTCCCGTTTCCCAAGCGGTAAAGCGGCTTTCCAGGGTCACCCAGCTATCCTGGGGCAGATCCGGATCGGCGCCGAAGAGCATCAGCTCACTGCGCCGCAGGGATCGGGTTTTCACCGGCGCGCCTGTTGCCGAGGCTGCAAAGGCCAGCACCCAGGGGCCCCCTTCCGGCGCGGCGCCCGTCAGGGCCTTCGCGGGCACCAGTGGCGCGTAGCGGGGCGTGCGCAGCCCCGGTGCCATGGTGATCTCCGCTTCCGGGAAGGCGGCGCGCAGCCCCGCCTCCGGGCTACTCGTGCGATGGCCCTTAAGAGCGCTTGACCCCCCGCCCTGATATTGGGGGGTTTCCCCGTTAGGGCCGAGCAGCGCAATGCATCTCGGGGCGCGGGCACCCGCTCGAGGCAGAAAGCCCGCCTCGTTCTTCAAGAGCACCATGCCCGCGAGCGAAAGCCGTTCGGCTAGCGCATCGTGTTCCGCCCCACCCCCGGGCGCCTCCGGCGCTTCGGCGTCGGAGGAATCCGCCGTGCGCTCAGCCAAGCGCTTGATGCGCTGAAGGCTGGCATCCAGGTGCCGCTCCTCCACCGCGCCCTCTGCTAGGGCCGCCGCCAGCTTATCGCCGCGGAGTTTCGAGGGCCCGGGCATCTCGATATCGAGCCCCGCGAGCACAGGCCCCACGGTTTCATAGGTACCGCCCCAATCGGAGACCACAACGCCGTCAAAGCCCCAGCGGTCCCGGAGGATTTCCCTGAGCAGGCCCCGGTGAGCCGCGCAGTAGGTGCCTCCAAGGCGGTGATAGGCGGCCATGATGGCCCAAGCCCCGCCCACCCGAACCGCACGCTCAAAGGGATAGAGGTAGCACTCGGCAAGGGTTTGGGGATCGACCTCCACGGACACACTGTGCCGCTCCGTTTCGCAATCATTGGTCACGAAATGCTTGGGGCAGGCGGCCACGCCCTGGCTCTGCACTCCGCGAACGAAGGCCTCTCCAAGGGCCGCGGTCAGCTCCGGGTCCTCGCTGTAGGCCTCGAAGTTACGCCCCCCTAGAAGGGTGCGCTGAAGATTGATGGTGGGACCCAGGAGGATGGATACGGCCTTAGCCCGGGCCTCCCGACCTAGGGCTGCGCCGAGGGCCTCAAGAAGCTCCGGATCCCAGGTGGAACCAAGCACGGAGCCGCAGGGAAAGCGCGTGCCCCCCACCGCCCCGTCGCCGCGCACGCCGTGAGGCCCGTCGGACATTTTCAGGGCCCGGAAACCCTTGCTATCTAGGGCCGGCGTTCGCCACAGGCTCGCGCCGGAGAGCAACGCGATTTTGTCCTCGAGGCTGAGCCCCGCCAGATTTTGATTCCGATTCTCGGCCATAGCGCCCCCCAGTCCCTGTCGTCCCAACACTCTAGCCCCAATCGCAGCGATCGTCTTTTTTCTCTCACCGTGCGACGGCGCAAGCGCTCCGAACCCCTAAACAGAATTAATCCGTCAAGCTCGGCCGCTTGGGGAATCCATTTGCAAATGATAATCTTTCTTATCTGACCCAAGGATGAGCACCCCGTGAAACGACCCCTCCGTACGGCGCTATTTTGGCTTCACCTGACCGGCGGGGTAATCGCTGGCCTCGCCATCCTTTCCCTGGCGGTCAGTGGTGCGCTGCTGGGCTTCGAACGGCAGCTCCTGGCCTCGGCCTCGGCGCTTCTCCCCAACAATAGCCAGCGGCCGCCCCTTGAGCACGGGCTCTCCGAGCTAGTGAGCGCCTATGGCCCAGCGGAAACGCTCCGCCTTACGCTGGCTCGGGACGGCACTCAGCCCGCTACGGTGCGGGAAGGACGCGGCCCCACGACCTTCGTGGATGCACGATCAGGAAAGGCCATGGAGGATCCTGCACCGACGATGCGAGCTGCTCTGGCAACCCTCCGCGCTTATCACCGCTGGCTCACCCTTTCCGGGGTGGAGCGGGATCAGGCACGGGCGATCCTCGGCGCGGCCAACCTCGTCTTCCTTGGGCTCATTTTCACCGGCTCCGTGCTCTGGTGGCCCCGGTTGCTGCGCTGGCCCTGGCTTCGCCAGCAGCTCACCTGGCGACCAGCGCCCCCCACAGCGAAGGCCCGGGACCTCCGCCTTCACCATATGATCGGCGCCTGGGCCTTCCTCCCCTTGCTCATTATTTGCGCCTCCGGGACGGTGTTTTACTATCGCTGGGCTAACGATGCGGTATACACCTTGGCAGGAGAACCCGCCCCCGTTCGCGCCCCCGCCCCCGCCCGTTCCGATGCCGCACTCACCCCAGCGGCTGTCGCGAAACGCTTTTGTGCCCTGCCCTTGGAGGCCCTCATCGGAGCTGCAGTGCCCGGCTGGACCCAGCTCACCGTGACCCTAGGGGGCGAGGCAACCGAGCCCCTCCGCTTCTCCGTGGACGAAAGCGCCGGGGGCCAGCCCCAGGCGGTGACTACGGTGACGGTGTTTGAGGACGGAACGGTAGAAACGGCGGCCTTCGACACGTTGAGCGCAGGGCAGCGCGCGCGACGCCTACTGCGCTTTCTTCACACGGGGGAGGCTCTCGGGATCGGCGGACAAATCATGGCCACCGCGGCCTCGATCGGCGCAGCCGTGATGGTCTGGACGGGCCTTGCGCTCAGTATGCGGCGGCTCATCCTCACGCCCTGGCGACGGCGCCGGCAGGGCGTAAGGAAAGGGAGGTAGGAAGGAATCAGGCGATGGTCTGCGTACCCAGGCGCGCCACAGCAGCGGCGTACTCACGGCGCAACCGCGCCACCACATCCCCCGCAGGCAGCACGCCCTTGACCGAACCGATGCCCTGACCGCAGCCCCAGATATCGCGCCAGGCCTTGGATTTGCTGCTACCACCGGAGCCAAAGCTCATGGCCGAGGGATCGCTCTCCGGCAGGTTATCCGGGTCGAGGCCTGCGGCAACGATCGAGGGCTTCAGGTAGTTGCCGTGCACCCCGGTAAACAGGTTGGTGTAGACGATATCGCTGGAGGCGTAGTCCACCAGCATCTGCTTGTAGGCCGGGTCGGCGTCCGCTTCTTCCGTCGCAATAAACGCAGAGCCGATGTAGGCGAGGTCGGCCCCCATGGCTTGCGCGGAAAGCACCGCATCCCCCGTGGAAATGGACCCAGAGAGCAGCAAGGGTCCATCAAACCACTCCCGAATCTCGGAGATCAGCGCGAAGGGCGAGGTGGACCCGGCGTGACCGCCAGCGCCCGCGGCCACGGCGATCAGGCCATCCGCGCCCTTTTCGATGGCCTTTTTCGCAAAGCGGTTGTTGATGATGTCGTGGAGCACGATCCCGCCATAGCTGTGAATGGCCTCATTCACCTCGGGGTTAGCCCCGAGCGAAGTAATGATGAGAGGCACTTCATGCTTCACGCAGAGGGCGAGGTCTTCCATCAGGCGATCGTTCGACCTGTGAACGATCAGGTTCACCGCGAAGGGCGCCGAGGGCTGCTCCGGATGAGCGGCGTCGTGCTCCGCCAGCGCGGCCTTAATCTCCGTCAGCCACTGATCGAACATTTCCAGAGGGCGCGCATTAAGCGACGGAAAGGACCCCACAATGCCGGCCTTGCACTGGGCAATGATCAGCCTGGGATTCGAAATAATGAACAGGGGCGATGCCACGGCGGGCAGGGACAGGCGCCCTTGGAGAACGGAGGGTAAGCTCATGAAAAAACACTCCCTAGCGGTAAACGTTTAGGAACCGTCCCCTTCGTCCTGGAGACGAACGGGACCGAAATCTTCGGAGTAGCGGCCATGCCGCCCGACGTAGAAAGCCCGCACCTGGTCCATAAAGGCCGAGGGCAACGCCGAGGCATCCAGCAGCGGGCCAAAGGTGCCTGCTTTCGTGGCGTAGTCAAGGGCCGTGAGCTGGACCGGCACCGCGGCCTCCCGGGCTATCCAGTAAAACCCAGACTTCCAGTAGGCGGTCCGGCTTCGCGTACCCTCTGGGGGAATCACCAGATAAAGCCTATCGAGGGCTCCAAAAAGGGCGGCGGTGGCACTGACGCGCTGCTCCGGGCGGTGCCGTACCACGGGGACGCCACCGAGCGCACGAAGGACCCAGCCGAGGGGCGGCCAAAACAGGCTGTGCTTCGCCAGCCAGGAAATCTTGAGCCCGTTGGACCAGGCCATGAGCAGCAAATACAGAAGATCCCAATTGGAGGTGTGGGGCGCGGCCACGACGACACACCGCGTGACCGTGGGCACCTCCCCATCCACGGTCCACCCCAGGCGCCGCAGGATGAACCCCGCCAAAGATTTCAGCATACCCATGCCCCTTCCCTGCGCCCGCCGGCCCTGAGCATAGAGAAGTCCGAGCCATTCTGGCAGGCTCTTTCCCGGATTTTTAGGGAGAGACCCCATGCTTTTACGTCCGACCGCCTTACTTCTGCTTTCGGCCGCGGCCTCGCCAATCTTCGCCGCCGTCGATTTCAATCGCGACGCCTACGCCTGGCGGGAGAGTGCGCTTTGCTACGCAGTCACCGGCGAGGCTTACTGGTGGAGTCGAGGGCGGGCCCTTCGTAATCACTTGGAGGAGCTCGACCGGGAGACCGCCGGAAAGGCGGCCCCAGCCGCTGAAGCAGCGGTGCAAGGAGAACTCGACGGGTTTAGCACCAGAGAATACGGCGAACTTAAATCCCAGTGCGCCGCCCGCCGAGCCGTTCTGGGGGATAGCGCGCACTAAGATCCTGTTAGGGGCGCCCGGCTAGGGCGCCCGCGCCTCCACCAGGTGACAGGCCGCCCCAAGCACTAAGCCCTCCGCAGTGAAGTGGGGGGTCAGGGCCTCCCGGGCCGCGGCGAGCGCCGCCTCTCGCGCCGTATCCTCGAGTTCCCGGAGCACCCGCGCGAGGGGCCCCACTTGGCTCTGAAGAGCCAAGGCCTCCTCCATGGTATTCGCCAGATGCAAGGGACGCTCCACCGGGGACAGGGAGATCGATTCCCAGCCCGCCGCTTCCAGCAATTCCGTCACGTAAGCCGGATCGGCAAAGGCGAAGGGACCAGGCGCCCGCGGGTCTGGTGCTCCCCCCGCGGGCAAGGGTAGGAAGGGCGCTACGGCCTGCCCCACCACGCTCATCCATGGATTTCGCTTCGGCGCCTGCCAGACGAGCAGGGTCATGCGACCACCCGGCACAAGGGCACTGCGGAGCTTCCCGTAGGCCGGCACGGGGTCCGCGAAGAACATGCCCCCGAAGCGGGAGATCAAATGGTCGAAGGGGGTCGGAAAGACGGCCTTCGTTGCATCCTCGCAGATAAAGCGCAGAGCCAGCGCCGGCGCCGCCTTCGCGCGCTGCTCGGCGAGGGCAATCATCGGAGCAGAGAAGTCGAGACCCACCACCTCCGCACCGCGCTCCGCCGCCGCCAGGCTACTGGCACCACAGCCGCAGCCAAGGTCCAAAACCCGCTCCCCGCGCGCAGGCGCCGCCCCAGCCAGCAGGGCTTCCAACAGGGGCGCCAGCATGTGGTCAAGCTGAGCCTGGGCGCGCACCCAGGTCTCGCCCCCAGCGCCATTCCAAAAGGCCCGTTCCTTTTCGTTATCTACCGTGGTCATTGGCCCTCCCCAGCATGCTGAAGCAGGAAAGTACGCAGGGCGGCCACCGCCGCCTCCCGTTCCTCCTCTCCCTTCCAGGCCTCGATCAGCTCTGCGCGGGGGGCCAGCTCGGCGATACGTCGACTGGTGCTTTCCGGGTGAAAGAGATCATTACCCAACATAATTTGGAGGGGCACCGGACAGCGGCGCACGTCCTCCTCGGAAACGGCGAACAAAAAGCCCTTGGCGAACATGCGGTCCCGCAGCGCCGCGAGGGTCTCGGGAGACAAATCGGGGCGCTCCGGCAGAAGCGCTTCCGCCCAGCTATCCACCATGCCGAGGAAAGCATCGAGATTGTTGTCTAGCCCAATGGGCTGCAGAAGTACGCCCGCATAAAAACGCTCAGGCTGGGCCCGCAGCAAATTCATCACGTAGGGCCCGCCAATGCACATGCCAAGAGCCGCGCAGCGTTCGATGCCGAGGTGATCCAGGAGCGCCAGCTGGTCCTCAAGAAAGCTGCCCCAGCCGTCATCCTCCCGCACGGGCCCGCGAGAGGCCCCAGCGTTGCGCTGATCCATGGATATCACCGTAAAGCGATCGCTCAGCACGGAAAGGGGATTGAAGGGGGCGTTGTCCCAGAGCGCCGTCGCCGAGCGCATGCCCCCGGGCGCCAGGGCTAGCACCGCGGGCCCCGTCCCTCGCACGTCGTAGACCAAGGTGCTGCCGTTATGTTCAAAGCTCGCCATAACCATCTCCCCTGCTTCGATGCTAGCGAAGGTCGTTGCTAGCGCCCTGCCCCCTGGAACCGGTAGGCTGCGAGGTTCATGCCTAGGGCACGCGGGCGCAGCCTCCCCTGAAAGGAATTACCATGACCGATCATTCCGGAGCCTCCCGGCGCCCCGGGTCCCTTTCGACCATCGAGATTGCCAAAGACTACCTGAATTTTTCCGCCGGGCACTTCACCATTTTCTCGGCCACGGAGCGGGAAAACCTTCACGGTCATAACTGGCGCGTGGGCTGCGAGATCGAGACGCCGATCGGCGACGATGGCCTCTGCTTTGACTATGGTCGCGCGAAGAAAGTCCTCATGGACCTGTGCGAGCAGCTCGACGAAAAAGTACTTCTGCCAACCCAGTCTCCCCACCTACGCATTGAGGAAGGGACGCCCTACCTGCTTGCCCACTATGGCGCGGAAGCCATTCCCTTCCTACCCCGGGACGTACTCCTACTGCCCCTTGCCAATATCACCGTAGAGGCCCTGGCCGGGTGGTTCGTGGAAGCGCTTCTCGCCGCCCCCGCCCTGCCGCAAGAGGCCATCACGGGCCTCCGCGTGCGGGTGTCGAGCGGCACGGAACAATGGGCCTCTCGCTACTGGAGCGCATCATGAAGCTTGCGGTGATTACCGGCGCCAGCGCCGGCATTGGCGCCGAGATCGCTCGGCAACTCCTCGCCGACGGTTGGACGGTGCATAACCTCTCTCGGCGGCCTTGCCCCGTGCCTGGGGTAACGCAGCACCTTTGCGACCTCACGGAAGAAGACTCGCTTACCCAAAGCCTCCCGACCCTTGAAGCCCTGGCGGAGCGCTCGGAGCAGCTGGTGCTCATCCACAACGCGGGCCTGCTGCGAAAGGATGCTGTGGACAACCTGCCCGCCGAGGCCCTGCGCCAGGTGCTAGAGGTGAACGTGGTGGCCCCGAGCCGTCTAAACGGGGCCCTGATTCCCAAGATGAAAGCGGGCTCTGGGGTGATCTATGTAGGTTCCACCCTCGGCGAGAAGGCCGTTGCCGGCGCCGCAAGCTATGTCACCAGCAAGCACGCCACCATTGGACTCATGCGCGCCACCTGCCAAGATCTCGCCGGCCGGGGGATACACACCGCCTGCGTGTGCCCTGGCTTCACCGATACGGAGATGCTTAGGGCCCACGTAGGCGATGAGGGCGCAACCGCCGTGGCGGCCTTCTCCGCCTTCGGCCGCCTCATAACCCCCGAGGAAATCGCCGAGACCGTGGTGTGGGCTGCGACCCACCCGGTAGTGAATGGCGCGGTCCTCCACGCCAATCTTGGGCAAGTCGAACGCTAGACAGATGAAGGAGAGCCCCATGCTGCCGCCCCTCGAAGAACGTCGGGAGCGCGTGTTTCTAATATTGGCGGGGATTTTTCTCTGTGCGATGACCATGCTAAACATCATCGGCATCACGCGCTTCGTAGAACTGGGGCCCATGAGCCTCGCCGTGGGCGTACTGCCTTACCCCATTACCTTCCTCGTGACGGATCTGATCTCTGAACTCTACGGCCGAGCCCGCGCCAACTTCCTAGTGTGGGTGGGCCTTGGGCTGAACTTCTTCATTCTCGGGACCCTCTGGCTCGGTCAGGCCCTTCCCTCCGTCGGTCCGGAAGCCATGCCCCCCTGGCAGCAGCTGCGCCTGGCGGAGGGCGTCTTCTTGCCCAACGGCACCACCGTGGAAGGCACCATCGAGTTCTACCAGCTGCTTTTCTATTGCACCTCAGGGGCGGTCTTTGCCTCCATGCTCGCCTACATCGCAGCTCAGTTTTGCGATGTGCAGCTCTTTCACTTCTGGAAGCGCGTGACCAAGGGGAAACATCTCTGGGTGCGCAATAATTTCTCCACTCTCATCAGCCAGCTGGTGGATTCCTTCATGGTGATCGCCGTGACCTTTGGCGCCGCTTTCCTGGCCGGGGACATGGCCCTCGCCACCCTTTTCACCCTGATGGTGAGCAACTACCTCTTTAAGATGGCCGTGGCCCTCGCCGATACCCTGCCCTTTTACGGCCTCACCCACCTCCTGCGACGCCACCTCGAGTTCCCTGACCCCACGGAAGAGTACGCCTAAGCTTTCTCTCCATTGTTTCTCAATTGTTTCACTGCCGCTCGCCTTGCGACGGCTGTGAAACATTTCTGCGGGTCTGATTCACATCAGAGTCAGGGACGGCCCCTCAGACTTCTTTCATTCGGCCCAAACCGCCGCGGCGAAAAAAAGTCCTGTTGTAAGTCAGGCATTTAGATGACAAACTGCAGACGCTTTGGGGAAAGCAAGGGCGCCGCTGCATGAGTTTAGTTAGCGACAACAGCGTCCGAGGGACCCAATACGTATGATCAGTTACGACGAATGCGTCTCTGAAATTCAGACGCTGCTGGCTCAGTCACACGCTGGGGGCTCCATTGTTCCTCCAGAAAGTGACTTGATAGACGAGCTGGGCTTGGCGTCGCTGGACGTGATGGAACTGATTGAAGCGCTCGAAGACCGCTTCGATGTTGCTTTCCCCATTAATGAGCTTGGCGACGTGCGCACCATTGCGGACCTGGCCCAGCGGATTCAGAACCTAACTTAGGCGACTTGCCCATGAGCCTTCTCCAAAAGCTAGACGCGGCCCGAGACTTCCAAGACCAGCTTGGCCAGCTCGGCGTCAACGCCATCGGCGCGACCATCGACGTCACGGGATCAGCGACGGAAGGCAGAATTGAAGGCAAGCGCGTCATCCTAGCGGGCACGAATAACTACCTCGGCCTCACCTTCGACCCCGCCTGCATCGAGGCTGCGGCCCAGGCGGTGCGCACCCACGGGACGGGGACCACTGGCTCCCGCCTGGCCAATGGCACCTACACCGGGCACGCCGCGCTCGAGCGGGAGCTCAGCGCTTTCCTCGGCACGCAGTCAGCCATCGCCTTCACCACGGGTTATGTGGCCAACGTGGGCGCGATCTCCACCCTCGCAGGCTCCGGCGACGTCATCATGCTCGACGCCGACTCCCATGCCAGCATCTACGAAGGGGCCAAGCTTTCCGGCGCAGAAATCTACCGCTTCCGCCACAACGACCCCGCGGACTTAGACAAGCGTCTCCGTCGCCTCGGCGACCGCTGCGCCCGCACCCTGGTCATCGTGGAAAGCCTCTACAGCATGCTCGGGGACGTTGCCCCTCTCAACCAATTCTGCGAAGTCGTGAAGCGCCACGGCGCCTTCCTTCTTCTTGATGATGCCCACAGCTTCGGAATCATGGGGGAAACGGGTCGGGGCCTCGCGGAAACCCTCGGCATTGAAGACGAGATAGACTTCGTGACCGGCACCTTTTCCAAGAGCCTGGGCAGCGTCGGCGGTTTCTTCGCGAGCCGAAAGTACGACGTCGCGCCGCTGCGTAGCCAGATTCGCGCCTACATGTTTACGGCTTCAAGCACCCCGTCGGTTATCGCCTCCACCCGCGCGGCCCTAAAGCGGGTGGCACAGGGGCAAGCGCTTCGCAGCCAGCTGTGGAAAAACTGCCAGCGCGTGCACGAAGGCCTCACGAGCCTCGGGTTCGAGCTCGGCGCGGCGCCTAGCCCGGTCATCGCCAGTCTCATGGATAGCCCGGAGCAAGCCGCAGCAGCTTGGCAGGTCCTCCTCGACGCGGGCGTCTACGTGAACCTGGTCGTGCCCCCGGGGGCGCCGAAGAACCTCAGCTTGCTGCGGTGCAGCCTCTCCGCTGCGCACACCGATGGGCAGGTGGAGCAGATCATCGAAGGCTATGCCGCTGTGGCTCAGCGTCTTTTCGCTCAGCCTCGGGCCGCGGCGACCGCCTACGCCTAAGCGCGATCTCCGATGGCGGCGCCCCTCGCGATTGTCGCGCTGCGCAGCCATCGCGCAGGGGAAAACGGGCAAATCGAAGCCCTTGCGGCAGCCCTCAGCCAACACCTAGGGGCGCCCTTAGAAACCCTCACCCCGCACTGGCACCTTCCTCAGGCCAATCTTCTTAGCCTTATGCGGCAGGTCAGCTGTCGGGGAGCACCGCCCCTGGCGCTGCCCAGTGCAAAGCGTCATTTGATCATCAGCGCAGCCCTGCGCAACGAAGCCCTGGCCCGGGCCCTTGCCCAGCAAAGCCCCCAGGGCACGGCCGTTTTTCTTGGGCGTACCTGGGCCCCCCCGGACGCCTTTTCCCTCACGGTGACCACGCCCCAGTATCGATGCCCGACCCATCCCAAGGTGCTGGAAAATCCCCTCACGCTTCATGGCCTTGACGAGGCCGCGGTAGACGCCGCTCGGGAGGCTGAGGACGCGACCCTCTTAGCAGAGGACGGGGCAAATACAGGGAAGGCGCTCGGGGTGCTCATCGGCGGCCCCAGTGGCCCCTATACGCTGGGACCAAAAAGCGCCCGACGTCTCCTCGCTGAGGCCCAGGCCCTGGCCGGGGACCGCCCCCTTTGGGTGACCACCAGCCCCCGGACACCTGCCGCGGCGGTGGCGCGGCTTGCCGCCCATCCCTGGCGACCTCACGACCGCTTTCTCCCCTGGGGTTCGGGCCCCAATCCCTACCGAGCCATCCTGGCCCGGGCGGGAGCCCTAATGGTCACGGGGGACAGCATCGCCATGCTCTCGGAAGCCCTCGGCACCGGGAAAGCGGTTCGGGTCTTTGACCTGGGGGATATGGCCCAGCGGGGCTCGGGACGGCCCCGGGATCGGTCGGTGCGAAGCCTGGCCTATAGCGCCCTCTTTCACCTTGGGCCCCAGCGCCTGAGTCGGGATCTTCGCTGCGTATTTGCGGGACTTCGAGATCAGCCCCAGTTCGCTTTCAGCCCCACGCCCATTCCCCCCGAGACCTGGGGCGAGGGCGAACCCGCAGCGCCTCAGCTTGAAGCCACCCTCGCGCGGATCACCGCACTCCTGCGGCCCTAAGTGGACGCGTCCTCGCTGTTTGGCGCCAGAGCCACATCGCCTCGGGTGACGCGATAAACGAGGTCGGCGGCGCTCGACAGCGAACTATGGTGGGATACCACGAGCAACGTTAGGGAGCCGCGGAGAGCACGCAGCGTGTCGGCGATGGCCCGGTCTGATTCGGGATCGAGCGCGCTCGTGGCTTCGTCCAGGATCAGCAGGCGCGGATTCCCAAGCAGGGCCCGCGCAATCATGATCCGCTGACGCTGTCCGCCGGAGATCCGCGTCCCCCGCTCCCCCACTACCGTGTCCCAGCCTTCCGGCAAGGCACTGACAAAATCCCAGGCCCCCGCAGCTCGCAGAGCCTTTTCCACCGCCTCATCGCTCACCCCCGCTTCCCCGAGGGTGACGTTTCGCCGCACCGTATCGTGAAGCAGCAGGGTTTCCTGGGGCACATAGCCAATTTGGTGGCGCCAGGCCACAAGGTCGATATCGCGCAGGTCCGTGCCATCCACCTTCACGGCCCCAGCCGTTGGACGCACGAGCCCCATCACCAAATCGGTAACCGTGGTTTTCCCCGAGCCCGACTCCCCCACCAGGCAGGTAAGTGCTCCAGCGGGAATGGACAGGGAGGTTTCCGACAGAATGTTGTGATCGCCGTAGCTGAAGGTCACCCCCTCCAGCGTAATTTCCTTATCGAAGTGCGGCGGCTGAGTGCCTTCCATCACTTCAGCCTTGCTCTCGGCATCGCTGATGGTTTCATCCAGCGCCCAAAACGCCGATTCGTAGATGGCCATGCGCTGATACTGCTTCTGCACTTTCCCCACCTGCTTGAGCAGGTTGGCGAGCACAAGGATCAGGAAGGTGGCGGTGGCCATCTGCACGTCAAAGAGGGAAAAGGCGAAGTAGATCCCCCCGGCGATGACTAGGGCGTACATCGGTTCCTGGGCCGACTCGAGGGAGGCCGTGGCCAAGGCCTCTCGTCGCAGCGCGCCGCGCAGCGCGCTCGTCTCTTCGCTGAGCACATTGTCCGCCAGGTGTTCCCGCCCCATGGCCTTAAAGCTTTTGACGGACTGCAGCGTGTCCGTTAACGAAGCCAGGAGCTGGCGATACCACTGGGTTTGCAGCACGCCGCCATCCCGACCCATGCGCACCAAGCTCCGGGACAGAAGGAGGATGACCACACTGGCGCCGGCGGCAAACACGGTCGCTTCCCAGGACACGGCAAAGGCAAACACCCCATAGATGAGCGATTCAATGGCCAGGGCCAGCACCCGTACCCCCATCACATAGGCCAGGGAGGCCCGATAGGCTTCCGTGCTCATGGCATTCGCCAGCTTCCCCGGGGACTGGCCCGCAAAATAGGTCCAGCGAGAGCGAAGAATGCCCTGCAATAGGCGCAGGCGAAGCCCCGTGGCGACGTCCGCGGCGATGTAGCCGATGCGGGCTTCCGCGAACAGCACCATGAGATTCTTCATGACGATGGCACCCAGAATCACCATGAGCAAAAGGCCCAGTTCCGGGTTGAGCCCGAGGGCCGTAAGGGCATCGATGGCCACGCGCTCAACCCCGGAATCGGGGACGTCACTCTCA
This sequence comes from Pseudomonadales bacterium, assembly GCA_016779385.1. Taxonomy (GTDB): domain Bacteria; phylum Pseudomonadota; class Gammaproteobacteria; order Pseudomonadales; family Azotimanducaceae; genus Salivita. Next base: position 18,194 of record JADHNT010000011.1, on the reverse strand, counting down.
AAGGCCAGGTTCAGCACGGGAAGGAGCGCAGACAGGCCCACGCTGTTCGCCACCCCGGCCAGTAGCAGGGCAAAGATCAGCAGCGCGCTCTGCCCGGGATAGCGTTGAATAAAGCGTTTAAAAATGGCCAAGATCGTTCCTTTCTTTAATGGGGCAAATCACGTGCTGGGGCGAAGCACCACGCCCACGAGCCCCAGAAGAACGAGGGGCGGCAGGAAAGCGACGCCAAGGGCCGGCAGCTGGGCCACAAGGCCAACGTTGCTCAGCAACTGTTCGAGGAAATAGTAAGCAAGGCCCGTCCCCAGTGCGAGGCCCGCATAACGGGCCGTCCCCTGCCGCGCCGTGGCCTGTGCCATGGGCAGGGCGAGCAAGCCCAGTAATACGGCGGTGAGGGGGAGAGCCCACATGCGCCAGTAGGCGAGTTCCCAGCGTGCTGACGGCTGCCCCGTCTCCTGGAGATAGCGCACGTACCCGGCCAGGTCCGAGAAGGACAAGCTATCCACCGGGGGCGCACGAAGAAAACTCTCATCCACCCACCAGGGCCGCCATTCCGCGGGGGCTGGGGTGCGGACCATGCCGTCCTTCGTGAATACCCGACGCTCCGCCTCCACCAAGCGCCAGGTGCCCTGGGGGAGGGGATCGGCGGAGGCCGCCAAAATCACCGATCGAACCGTAGCGTCTTCCCCCAACTCGTAGATGCGTAAGTTCGTGGGCACGCGCCCGTGCTCCAGCCCTCCGACCTCGATGAGCGTGCGTTCGGAACGGGACCAAAAGCCTCGCCCAGCCACCTCATCGGCCCGCCCTAGGGCGAGATCCCGGGCAAGGGTTGCGCCGGCATACAGACGAGGAGAGAGGTACTCGTGCATCACCGGAGTGGCTAAGAGAATCAGCAAGCCAGGCAGGAGAGTCGCCAGGGCAAGGCGCGGCAGGGAAGCGCCGGCGGCCCGCAATACCAGCAGCTCACTGCGCCGAGCCAGCTGCCAGAGCCCATAGGCCGTCCCCAGAAGCGTGACGAAGGGCAGGAGGCGAAGGATGCGCGCGGGCGTGGTCATGGCCACAAAGAGCAGGGCGCCTAGGGCATTGTAAGCGCCGGCCCCCACGCTCTCGAGCTCCTCCCGGAAGGCGAAGAGGGAGAACAGCACAAGGAGCACGGTGGTCACGAGCCCGTAGCCCTTAAGCACCGCAAGGGCAACATAGCGATCCGCTTTTGTGAGACCCCTCACGCGAGGCGCCGTCCAAGGAAGGCCACTACCACCGCCGCCAGCAAGGGGAGCAGGGGCAGGCCATAGAGCCCGGGAAAGGCCGCAAGCGATCCGTTCTCTAGTGCCGTTTGCGCGGCCGCCGCCAAATAAAACACCGCGATATACAGCCCTACCGCCGCGGCCATGCGCCAGCGCCCCGCCAGCGGTAGGAGCGCGCCCAGGGCCGCGGCCAGTACGGTCATAGCGAAGGCCAGCACGGGCATGGTTACGCGCCACTGAAACTCCGCGCGATCCTTGGGCGCCGGGGATGGCTGAAGCGCCGCCGTGGCCTGGGCCCGACGATGGTCAGGACGCCCTAGCACAGCGCCGTAGCGCCATCGGTAGGTCAGGGATTCAAAGCGCTGGCGCCGGTCCCCCTGCTGGAGCCCGTTTCGCAGCGTAAGCATCTCACCCTGCCGAAACTCCACAACCTGCACCCCATCGTCATCGGGGGGCGCCAGATGGGCAGCCTCGGCGCGAATGAGCTGAAGCGCTTCCCCCTCCTGCTGCCGCGCGAAGACGTCCTGGAGTGTCCGCCCCTCCCCGTCTACGCCACTGGCCGTGACCACCAACTGAGGACCAAGGGCATAAAAGCGCCCCGCCCGCATGGTGCTCACGTCCGGACGGGTGGCCAAATCTTCGAGGAGGTAGCTGGTTCGATAGGCCCAGGGGCGCAGCTCTAGGGACAGGAGGGCGACGAGGATCGCAGCGATGGCCCCGGCAAGGGCCAGGGGTAAGATCAGGCGCGGGCCCGCGACACCGCCGGCCATCATGGCCACCAGTTCTCGGTCCCGGCTGAGCCGCTCAAATACTAAGAGTACGGCGAAAAAGAGCGCCGTCGGCACGATGACCTCGCCGGCCACGAGGAGCTTCAGGGCGATGAGCTTCCACACCACGGACGGAGCCAGGGACCCGGCGGCTGCATCGGCGAGGACGTTGGATCCGGCAAAGGCGGCAAAGACCACGCACAGCAGCGCTACGCCCAACACGAAGGGGCCCAGTACCTGCCTTAAAAGATAGTGATCCAGTATCAAGACGCCATTTCCCGCCCTGCCTTCCGGCGCCCGCGCGCCTAAGTGGTGTAGTGTAACGACCTTTGGGACTTACCGGGGGAGTGCACGCTTGCCAAGGCCCCTTCGCTACTGGACCCTCGCTGGGCAAAAGGCGGGAGACAACCGTCAGCTCGAAACGCTGGGGGCTGCCGCCACGGCTCGCTTTGGCTGGGAAGGCACGACCAGGTCGCTCGCTTTTAACGGCTGGGATCTTTGGCTCCAATTGACTCAGCAAGCGAGCCTGGCCGCTGTGCAGGCCCCCTTTCGGGCGGCGCTCACGCCCCCATGGCCGGACCTCGTGCTGACCGCTGGGCGACGCAACGAACCGGTGGCCCGGTGGATTCAGCAAGCAAGCGGCGGACGCAGCAAAATTGTGCACCTGGGGCGGCCCTGGACCCACCCAAGGCACCTCGACCTTACGCTCACCACGGCCCAGTACGCCCTGGATCCCACGCTGGGCCCCGTAGTCTGCCTACCCACGCCCCTGGGCGGGCCCGCGGGTTCAACTGCGCCCCTCACCCCCCGGCACCACGGACTGCTGCTCTTAGGCGGACCCTCCGGCGCCCAGGCCCTCCCCCCCACCTTCGCCGTGGCCCTGGTGCAACGCTTTCTCGCCCTGTGCGCTCGGGAGGGGCTTCGCCCGCGCATCAGCACCAGTCCCCGAACCCCGAAGGCTGTGGAAGCCGCGGTGGCTGAAGTCCTACGCGGGGGCTCCAACAACAGGGAAGGCATGGACGCAGAGGGCTTTTGGTGGCACCAGGCGCAGGGCGCGCCGAGCCCCCTGGAGCGCTGGCTAGGGGAGGGGAAGCTCGCGGTGGTCACAGGGGACAGCATGTCGATGATCCTAGAGGCCATGAGCGCCGGCTGCATCACCGCCTACACGGCGCTTCCGGAACCCTGGTCCCTTCGCTGGGAGAGCGTGACCCACCGCCTCGCCCAGCACCTTGCGCCCCAACGCTTTCGCCGGAACACCCGGAATCTGCTGAATCGTTGGGAGGCCACGGGAAGCCTCTGGACCCTGGCTACCCTGGAGGATGGCCCCCTTCCGACGCCCTCCCTCGCGGCCGCCGCCCTCCCCGAGGCCAGCCTCGAGGCCGCCCTGGGCGCGCTTGCGCGCTTGATGGGGGACGAGCGGCCCTAGGCGCTCAGCGCAAGGGGCGGCGCCGGGGGCGGGGCGAGGTCCGGGGTGCACTCGAGCACCTCGAAGGCGTCGTGGCGAAGATGGTTCGCAGCCATTTCCTGGCGCAGCTCCTCTTCCGTGATAGCGCCCTGGGCCAGGCATTCCTTGAGCAAGCCAAAGAACAACAGCTCCTGGTTAACGTCCGGGTGACGCCGGTAATTCCCCAGGAAAGCGTATTCGCCAAAGAGCCTCCGCCGGGCCCGCATGAGCCACCCCAGGGGCGGAAAGGCCCGGAAGCGTTCCGCCGGGCGCCAGTCCACGGGAAGCCCGGTTTTCCAGGGCTGTGTCATGCGCCGCGTGGTATGGAGCAGCTGGGTGGTAGGGGTGAGCCGGTCGAAGTCGTTCCATTCCGGCTCGAGCACCCCGATGGCGTTGGGGTCTTCGAGCTTCAGGCAGACCCACTGGGAGTAATCCCGGGTGCGCGCGAAGAGTTCCCGAAAGCCCTGCTCCCCATCCCAGTGGGTGAGCTTGGCACAGTCCAGCAGCATGACGCTGGAGGCCCAGCATTTATCAATGGCGCCCTTAGGGCCCGAGCGCTTCCGGCACAGAATCGCCTTTCCGCTCATATCCCGCTCGAGCAGGGCCGTAATATCCCCGAGGGCAAAAATGTCCGGGTCCATCACGACGGCTCGCCCCTCGTAGCCCATGAGCTTCGGGGGCATAAAGCGCAGCGGCGTAAAGGACTGTAAATCCTCGTTCAGCCACACCCGCTCCACGCCGTCGCGGAGGTATGCCTGGCCCTCGTGCTCAGCGAAGACGGGGTAATCCCGAGTATCGATGAACGCCACGTCGAAGGCTTCGGGGTCCGCGGCTTGACGCTTGAGCGCCCAGCGCGCCACCTTCGCCCCCAAGATCTGCTTATGGTTGGTGTGGATAAAGACGCACGGTTTAGCCATAGCCAGGGCCCCTTCAGCCGTTCTCTTGCCCGCGCCCGTAGGCGAAGCGGGGATGGAGATGGGTGTCAATGTAATGGTCGATCTCCGCCAGTTGCTCTACGGTGAAATCGTCGCGATAGCCCGCCACCTTTGCCCGACGGGTCTTGAAGGAGTCGGGGTTGTTCGGGTCGGCGGCGGTAAGCCGGTCCCCCGCTCCGGCCATGCGCGCCCCCGTGGCCTCCCGAGCCTTCATGCGCTCAAAGGAGGCAAAATCCACCGCCGCCTGCACGGCCTCCGGATCCTTCGGCGCCCCCAGAAAGGCCAGCACGGAGGCCAGCGTTTCCGTGGTTTCGGCGCGCAAATCTTCGTAGCGCACCACCTGGTGACGGAGCGTCTTCGGGAACGCCTCGGCCCAATCGTTCATAAACCCCACAATGCGCGGAATCCCCCCGCCCTCTCCCATCACAAATTCAAAGAGGGAGAGCGCCTCACCATCCGGGGGATACTGATTCAGTAGCTTCTTATGGGGCCGCATGCGGTGAGCCCACTGATGGTACTGGGAGACCGCTGTGTCCGCCGGGTGGCGCGCCAGAAAGAGCACGGGGCGTTCGGAATAGTCGGCCTTACTGCGCCCCTGACCGGTCCAGTCCCCGAGGTAGTTATCGTGGGTGAAGAAGAGCTTAGGAATGGCCCGGTTCAAGCGGTGCAAATTGTCGAATTCAAAAAGGATCGGCTCGCCGATGCCGTAGCGCGCCCGATAAAAGTGGGACAGCATAACCCGCAGCCAGGTGCGCCCGGCTTTCCCAAAGGACACCACGGCGGCATCGGCCTGGCGGAGACGCCGCGCCTCCAAGCCTCCCCGAACCCAGCGCTCCAGGCGCACCCGGTGCTGATCGCTCATCAGCAGGGCACCACCGCGTTCGAGGCTGCGGCGTAGGGTTAGCAAAGCATCAGTCATGGATCCCCCAAAACAGTGTGATGCGCCTTGGGCGCGCTCGCCGCGAGCAGTGCTTCAACCGCAGCGCAGGCCTTCCCTAGCGCCCGCTCGCCACTAATTCCCGCCACCTGAACTGAAGGGGCCTGCCCTTCACCCAAGCGGTAGGCAGCGCCCGAGGCCACCAGCGCCTTCGCGACGGCATCAAGGTTCCGCGGCGCCGGCAACCAGCCCCGAGCCACGACCGAGGCGCGCAGGGCCGCCAGGCGCGGAAAGGCGCCCACCAGACGTTCTAAGCGCTCGCGCCAGTCTACCGTTTTTGGAAGGGGATAGATGCCCAAGGGCGCCCCGTCGCCGCTCAACTCCATAAGCATGGACAGGGAATCGCTGGTGGCAATGAGCTGATCGGCTTGGCGGCGTAGGGCCCCATAGGGATTCGCAGGATCCTGCTCTTGCCAGCGGTAAAGCCGGGCCCCGGGCGGTAGGCGCTGGGCCAGGGCGTCAAGCACCGCCGGCGCCGTACGCCGGGAGCCACAAAAGTAAAGCGTGCCTCGAGACAGCTCGGGCTGGCGGGTCAGCGTTTCCAGCAGAGCCGTGAGCACAGCCACATCAAACCGGTAGGGACGCGTGGCGCCCCCGAGCATAATCGCAGTCAGCGGCCGAGGCAGCGCACGCAGCTCGTCCTCCAGCGCCTGGGCCTCCGGCACCAGCACCGGCGCCTTAGGGATGAAGAGCGGTGCCTCCAGGGCCAGCACGTCCGGCGCCTCGGGGATCAGCGCCTGAGGCGGCGCGAGAATGAGGGAGAAACGCTTTCGATAACCCTTCGGCCGCCCGAGGATTACCAGCCGGGTTCGGCCCTGGCTTTGCCGCTGCACCCAAAGCGCGGCCATGGTCGGCCGGCGCCCGGCGACCAGGATCACCTCCGGCCACGGGGGCTCGAGGGGATCGGAAGCGGACAGATCAAAGGGGTAGAGGCTTGGAAGGAGCGGAGGCTTGCCCAAAACCCAGCGCGCCTTCGGCACCAGGCGCCGGCGCTCGAAGGAGACGGAGAGACGCTCTGCTAGGTTCAGCAGCTGGGTCGTATCCCCGGGCTTCCCCCCCTCTAACACCCACAGACGCGCTCCCATTAGAGGCGCCCCGCCCGCCACAAACGCCACAGCTCGGGCCAGACAAAGAGCAAGGGAAAGCGGCGCAGGCGCGGCGTGATCGTCAATCGTTCGCCGCTGTGCCGCTCCAGTTTCCAAGCGCCATAATCCAGCGCACCCTCAAAAGTGAGGAGCGCCTTAAATAGCCGCGCGAGCGCCAGGGGTTTCCCCAGCACCCGCCGTAGCGCCCAGGTCAACCGTGCCCAACGCGGGCCACTGCGGGCCCGCCAAACGCCCTTCCGGGCAAGCACGGGAGCGGCCAGCGCCTCGAAAAAGGCCAGGTCCCGCTCAATGATGATGTCCCCACGTCCGGCCCCCTCGGGGCGGAGCTCCGTACCATAGGTATGCCCCAGGGCCGCTTGCCAAAGGGCCTTCCCGTTAACGCTCCCGGGGAGCCCGGGCAAGGTCCGTACAAGGAGCGTTTCCACAGCCCCGAGCATGGCCGAGGCGAGGAGTGCTCGAGTTTCCCGGTGCTCGCAGGCAAGGAGACTCATGGGCTGGGCATAGCGCGCCCAGAAGTAAGGGAAGGCCGAAAGACGGCTACAGCCGCGGAGGAATTGCTGCTGAGTCAGGAGCGCGTATTTGCAACGCAAGGCCCCCGTCTCCGTAGGCACCTCAAGGTAGTAAACGTTCGGCGGCAAGAGGCGCGCCGCCACGCCCAAGCCCCAGGGCAGCGCCGAAAAATCTTTCACAATGACGTGAAAATCCACGAGCCCCTCGAGGGTGTCTTCGCGCCGGCAGGACCCGTAATAAAGAATGGCCACAAGCCCTTCCCCATAGCGATCCACGATCGTGCTTAGGAGAGGCTCGAGGGCCGGCTGGGGCGGGCGATCGAGCTCCCGGCGTAGCGCAGCGCGCGCCTGCCTTTCTAAGGCCGCAAAGGTCATTTAGCCCCCTTGGCCCCGGGGCCCGGCCCCGCGAGGGCCACGAAGGTCCGAGGCGGCGCAGCCCCCAAGGTAAGCGTTCCCTCATCGGTGTAGGCCTCGCCATCGATTACCCACGGTTCCTCCACCGTCAGGGACAAGGTTTCCCCGCGCCGGCTGAAGAAGCCCGCCGTCGCCGGCAGGAATCGAGCCCGCCCCGAGAGCAGGGCCGGCATCCGCCAGCCTAGGCCCTGGGGGCGGTCGCTCAGCCAGGTGCAGGCCAGGGGGCCCGCCTCCCGACCCCAGAAAGGGGTCATGCCCAGGAAAAGGCGCTGCATGGTGCTGGCTAAAAAAAGGCTCTTGGGTGCAGGGGGCAGGGGATCGCCGTCGAGCACCGCCGGCAGCTGCACCGGCGTATCAAAGGGGGCTTCCCGGCGGAGCATGCCCAGGGCCACCCTCAGCAGCGCGGCCCCCGCTGCCCACTCTCCAGCGCCGCCGCCGTGCCGCAGGCTGGCATGCCAGTATTCAATGCCCCGCACAATCATGCCCATGCCAAAGAAAAAGCCCCGAAGCTCCCGGCCGTCGGGACAGCGCAGGGCGAGGGGCGAGCGGGACAGGGTAGGCCAGGTTTCCGCGGGCAGATCGCGAAGGGCGAGGAGCGCTCGCCGACGACGGCTAAGGCGTCCCCCACAGCGAAGGTCATGGGCGGTCATGTTGGTACTGCCCGCGGGCAAGACGGCGAGGGGCGGCGCGGGGCGATCCCCGAGCGCCGTGAGCACGGCGTGCACGGTACCGTCCCCCCCGTTAATCGCGAGGACGGAGGGGTTTCGGGCAAGGAGCGCCTCTAAGGCCCTCGGCAGATCCACCGCCGATCGGGTAACCTCTTGATACACTGCGGTAAGTCCACCGAAGCTCTCGATAAGCGCGGCCTTTCGAGCGTTACGACCGCTACCGGCGTTACTGAGGATAGCAATGCGATTCAATTGGTTGGCCTCTCGCCCATGACCTTCACCACGCCCCTCGTGCTGCCGGCGGCGCCCCGGGAGAGCAGTATAAAGCTCGCGCACCTCTCGGACCCGCACCTCAGCACCTTAAGCGGCATCGCACCCCTCACCTTAAGGGATCAGCGGCTGCTGGGTTGGATGTCCTGGCGGCGCAAGCGGCGGCTCGTCCATCAGCGCGCCACCCTCGATGCGGTGGTCCGCGCGGCCCAGAGCGAAGCGCCGGAGCATTGGTGTATCACCGGTGACCTTACCCACATTGGCCATGAACATGAGCTGAGCGAGGCCCTGGCCTGGCTCCAGAGCCTTGGGGACGGGGAAACGGTTAGCGTGATCCCCGGTAACCATGACGTCTACATCCCTAGCCGCTCCGAGGCTCACTTACAGCGCCTGTGGGCACCCTACCTGCCCGACCACAATGGCCCCTGGCCCCGCCTTCAGCTCCGCGGCGCCGTGGCCCTCATCACGGTCAACAGTGGCCATGCGGCCCCTCCGGCTTTCGCCACCGGCGGCCTTGGAAAGAAGCAGGTTGAGCGCCTTAGAGACCTCTTGCGGGCCGCCGGGGCGGCCGGCTACGCCCGCGTGATAATGATTCACCATGCGCCCGGACCCGGTATGGACAAGTGGCGCAAGCGCCTTGTGGATACGAAGGCCCTAGCGTCGCTGCTCGCGGAGACAGGCGCGGAACTGATTCTGCATGGGCATTGCCACGAAAGCTTAAGCCGAAGCATTGCGGGCCCCTTGGGCGTCATTCCCGTCCTCAGCGCCCCCTCGGCCTCCGCCACCGGGGAGCGAGGATGCCGAAAGGCCGGATACAACCGTTTAACCGTAACGGTCGGGGAATCCGAAGTGCGCCTCGCAGGGGTCGGGTATCGCCTCGATGACGCGCCGAACTGGCGCTTGGAGACCCGGCTGAACCGCCCCGGGGGCACCCCCTAGGGGCGCCCCGCCTCCACCTCCCGCACCGCAAAGCGCGCCCGCACGGTCGCTAAGTCTTCCAGAGAATCCACATCCACCGCCGCGTCCGGGTCATCTACGGAAATGGCCCGGCACCGCGCACCGGTGCGCTCGCTCAGGGCTTCAAGGGCGGAGGTCAGGGATAGGCGCCCAGCCAAATAACGCGCCGCCAGCCCAAGTCCCAGAGTGCGCAGCATCTTATCCGGACGCTTCCGCAGGGCTTCCACTTCACGCCAAAAGGTAAGCACGCCCCTCGCGCCCGCGCCTCGGAAGTAAAAAAGGTTCGTTCCGCAGAAGGCCCCATCGGAAAAGCGCTGAGCCGTCCGCCGAGAGTGGGGGAAGGCTGCCTGCACTGCGGCGTAGGACGCAAGGCCCACGGCAACGTCTTGATCGCCCTGCTCCGCCGCCACCCAAAAAGTGCGAAGGGTCTCCGGCGTGAGGAGGGGATGGTCCCCGGTGGTCAGCAGCAAAGCGCAGCCCCCGGCCTCCGCATGGGACCAGAGTGCCTCGGCGCTCCGCGCCGGGGAAGGCTCCGGGGGCAGCCAGCGCACCGCACCCTCCGCTAACGCTGCCTCCAGCCAAGGGGCGTCCGCGCGCTGCTCCCGTGCTGGGCCGCAAAGTACCGGGGCACCGGGGGCTACGGCAGAAACGGTAGCGATGACTCGGGCTAGCATGGGCTCGCCAGCGATATCGACCAGGGTTTTCAGGGAAACGCCTTCCGCCTCCCGAAAGGGGCTCGGGCCCGACCGCTCCGCTGCTAAAATGCCAAAGTGCACCGGCGTCATGGATTCTTCCTTTCCTTGCGCTGGGGCGGCCGGGGTTGCCCGCCTATGCCATCACCAGCGCTTTGAGCGCATAATAGTGCGGTTTTAACCATGCCCTCCCGGGCCTAAGGAATGACGAACCGCGTGACCCACTCCGACCTACCCACGGTAACGCCAACGGCGCGCACCCAAGCACTACGCCCTGGCGATTTTCCCACGCTTTGGGAGGCCCTGTCCTATGCCGCCGAGTCGGGAACGGGGGTCAATTTTTTTGATGGCCGGGGTCAGCTGAGCGCGTCCCTCAGCTGGGGCGAGGTCGCCGAACAGGCGGAGGCGCTTGCCCGCGCCTTCGCAGCCCTCGCATTGCCTCGAGGCAGCCGCGTGGGCATCGTCGCGGAAACGCACCCGGACTTTCACATCGCCTTTTTTGCAGCCCGGCGGGCTGCGCTCGTTCCCGTGCCCCTTCCGGCGAGTATTCACATGGGCGGCACGGCCCCTTTTATTGACTTGCTTGGCCGACTCCTGCGCCACGCCGACGCCAAGGTCGCCCTGGCCACGGAAGCCTTTCTGCCTTACCTCGCAGACGCCGCAGCCGCCGATACGCAAATCCCTGTGCATACCGTGGCGGGCCTTCTTGCGGGCCCTCAGGGCGCGCTTCCGCCCCTCCCAGGCCCGGACGAGGTCGCCTATGTGCAGTACACGTCCGGGAGCACCCAATTTCCCCGGGGGGCGGTGCTGACGGAACGCGCCACCCTGCGCAATGTTCAAGGGATTATTCGCGACGGCCTGAAAATCACGGAAAGCGACCGCTTCTGCTCCTGGCTTCCGATCTATCACGACATGGGGCTTGTGGGAAAAGTAATGGTTCCCATGGCCAGTCAGACCAGCATCGACTACATGGGTTCCCGAGAATTCGCCATGCGGCCCCGCCTCTGGCCCCGCCTGATTAGCGAATACGGAGGAACGATCTCCTTTTCCCCTCCCTTTGGCTACGAGCTGACGGCACGCCGGCTACGGCCCCGGGATGCGGAAAGCTTCTCCCTGGGTCACTGGCGCGTCGCGGGCTGCGGCGCTGACATGATCCGGCCCAAGGTCCTTGAAACCTTTGCGGAGGCCCTGGCCCCGGGAGGCTTTAGGGCCGAAGCCCTCATGCCCTCCTACGGCATGGCTGAGGTCTCCCTGGCCGTAAGTTTTACCTCGCCGGGAACGGGCCTGCAGACCGACCGAATCGATCGCCTTGCCCGGGAACGGGAGGGCATCGCCAAGCCTGCCGAAGGCCCCGACAGCCTCCGCTTTACCTGCTGCGGGGAGGCGCTTCCAGGCTATGAGATCGAAATCCGGGACCCCACCGGCGCCCCCTGCGCCGATGGCGTACTGGGTAGCATCTTCCTCCATACCCCGAGCACCATGGAGGGTTACCTAACGGAAGCGGGGCTCGACCGCAGTTCCCTGCATGGGGCTTGGTTAGACACGGGGGATCTCGGCTACCTTCGAGCCGGCACCCTCGTGGTGACCGGCCGGCGCAAGGATCTCCTCATCGTCAATGGGCGCAATCTTTGGCCCCAGGATCTCGAACTGACCGCCGAACGGAGTGCGGAGGGGCGTACCGGCGACGCCGCCGCCTTTACCGTTGAAGGGCCGGAGCGCGACGAGCTCGTAGTGCTCCTCCAATGCAGGGAGCGTGATGAGGAGAAGCGTCAGGCGCTCCTGCGGACGGTGCGCCGGGCCGTGCAAACGGCCTTTGGGGTGGAAGCGCAGATTCATGGCGTTGCCCCCCACGCGCTTCCCCGCACCACCTCAGGCAAGCTCTCCCGGGCCAAAGCGAAGCAGCTCTTCCTCGATCAAGACCCAAGCCTTGAATTGGCCCTCGGCGCGCCTTCGGAAACGCCGTGAATAGCGATCTCCTCAGCGACCTTCCCGGCCCCATCGCCATTACCGGCGCCACGGGGTTTATCGGTCGGGCGCTCTGCCAGCGGCTTGAGCCAAGTCGACAGGTGATCCGCGCTCTGTCCCGGCAAGCGGACAGCCGGCTCCCGGACACGGTGACCGTGGTCCGCGGGGATCTATCCTCGAACGTGGCCCTCCGAACCCTCGTGCGCGATGCGGCCTGGGTGGTCCATTGCGCCGGGGCCGTGCGCGGCGCCTCACGCCGGTCCTTCGATGCGGTTAACGTTGACGGCACCGCGGCACTGCTCGACGCCATGGCTGCGGCGGCCCCGAAGGCACGCTTACTCCACGTCTCAACCCTCGCAGCGGCCCAGCCTCAGCTGTCGGACTACGCCGCCAGCAAGCGCAGCGCCGAGCTCCTGGTCACCACCCGCGGCCAAAGCGGAGATCTCATCTTGCGCCCCACGGCGGTCTACGGCCCCGGGGATAAGGAATTAAAGCCCCTGCTGGATCAGGCCCTGAAGGGCATACTTCCCCGGCCCGTGGGGAATCGGCGCGTCAGCCTGCTGCACATCGATGACCTGGTAGACGCCCTGCTTTTCGCCATGCGCACCACGCCGGGGGAGGCAGGTCCCTACCCGCTCGCCGATGCCCGAGCCCAAGGCTACCGCTGGCGCGAAATCGCCGCTGCCGTGGCCAGCCTCCGGGGAGACCGGGTCCGCGTACTCCCGGTTCCCAAAACGCTTCTTTATCTCCTTTCCCTGGGGACCACGCTCGGCGCCAAGGCCCTCGGTGACGACCCCATGCTTACTCCCGGCAAGGTGCGGGAACTCACCTTTGAAGACTGGTCCTGCGACAGCAGCGCATTTCGCGAACGCACGGGATGGACGCCGCAGATCAGCCTCGACGCAGGGCTTCGCAGCCTCTACCCATGAAACATCGTGCAGGCCGGGCAAAGCAGCGCCTGGGATCGGCCACCATCTTTCTGGCCTGGGCGCCGGAACGAAGCTCGGCCCCCATTTCTTCGCGCCGCGCCGGCCTTCGCCATGACCGTCCCCTTACCCAAGCTCAGCGCGTGGCCGCCGGGCTTTTGAGTGGCCAGGGACCCAAACATCAGCGCCTGCGCCTGCGGTATCGACGCCGCCCCCGGCTGCGCAGCGCCACGGGGCGGCGCTACGCAGTCAGCATCACCCACAGCGACGGGCTCGTCCTGGTCGCCTGGGCCACAGGTTTTGGAATCCGTCTCGGGGTGGACTGCGAGCGAGATCGACGAAATCCAAAAGCGCGCCTCGCTAAGCGCCTTCCTTGGGGAGAAGGGCAAGGGCCCTACGGAAAGCTGACGGGAAACTGGACGGCTCTGGAAGCGGCCTTGAAAGCCGACGGACGCGGCCTCAGCGGCCTAGGTCGGCTGAGGGCAACGGCCAATCCCTGGCGCCTCACGCGAACCGCGCCGGGGACGGGAACGGTGCGACTTGCTCCGGTTCACCGTGGCCCTGCAGGCTTTGTGCTTACCCTGGCCCTTGGACGGGATAGGCCCTAGGACCCCATTCGGTAACGAAGCATCACCACCAACTGGTCCTGATCGGGCTCCGCGAAGTTACGGTTAAAGAGCTCATCGAAGCCCCGGCCCGCGGGATCGTCCAGGGAACCGCCCCGGCTATAGACCACAAAGAGATCCGAGAGGGGTGCGATCTCCCAGCGATAGCGCAGCTGAAGAATGGCGTTGGAGATCGAGAAGTTTTGGGCCCCGGGGGAGGTGGGTTGTTCCGCGTCGATGAGGCGGCCGCTAGGGGCAATCTCATAGAAGTCCGATTCCTTCGCCCGGAGCCCAATCCACTGCATAGACGCCCGAAGCTGTTGACGCGCAGAAAAGTAGTATTCGAGGGTCATGCGCGGGGCAATTTGCTTGGCATCAAAGCTGGTCATGCGCCGGTCTTGGTCGTGAAGAATCCAGCCATTTCGACGCCCAACCTCCATGCGCATGCGTGCATTAAAGCGATCACCGGGGCGCCACACCATAAAAACGCCGCCGCTGTAGGACCAATCTTGCAGCGTCTCCTGCTCGAAGCCCCCAAAGACTCCACCCACGAGGGGTAAGCTTTCGTTGGTGCCGAGGAAAAACTCCCCCTTGGCACGCCCTTTGGATTTGAACGCGCCGTTACCAAAACTGTTGCGGTCATCCCAACGCTCGGGACGGTAGCCAAGCTCGATCCGGGCCCGAGACAAATTGAGAAGCGTCCATTCCCGCTCCGCGATGATCCCGGAGCTGATCTGCTGCCCCTGCCAATTCCAACCGTAGAAACCCCGAAGGGTCGTGGTTCGATCCCGAACATGGCTGAGATCGGAACGGGTCTCCTCATAGCGATAGCGCAGCTGGGCGTTATCGTTACGCCGCAGGAAGCCAAAATCATTGATGTCGATGTGCCGATCAAGCAGGTCCAGAGCAACGTTATGCACCCGCCCCTTCCTTGGGGTGTACACCAAATCGCTAGCCAGCCCTAAGCCAAAGCGATCGTCAGCCTGGGAACCAATGAGCTGGCCATCGAACTTCCACTCCCCGCCCTTTGAGAGCCAGTGGCCATCGACCGTTCCCGCTAAACCATCCTCTCCTGGCTTACCGACCCCCGTCAGCATGGCGCCAAGGCCTCGGTACTGGCCGCCGGAGGCGGACTCCCAAAGGCCCCGAAGGGCCCCAAAGCGGCGACCCTTAACCTGATAGTCCAGGAGGGTGCCCAGGGCGTCGGTGCCGCTGACCTCCGTATCTTGCTCCAGGGCCGCGAGCGCACCAAAGCGAAAGGCCCCCTGCTGCCCCGTGACCTTGGCGGCGCCAGCCAGATCGCTCAAGCGATTGCGATCAGTCTCTAAAAAGCTTTCTACCCGGTCATCCACCGGAAGGGGCGGCGGCGCGCCAATGCGCCGCGTATTCAGCAGCGTCATCTGAGGGCCATTGCGATAATTCCTCGTGCTCCGGGGAGAGGTGCTAAACACCTCCTGGCCCTCCAGGAAGAAGGGCCGACGCTCGCTGAAGAACACCTCGAAGGCCGAGAGATTCACCACGAGGTCATCCTGCTGGACGGTCCCAAAGTCAGGATTAAGCGTACCGGAGAACTGCAAATTAGAACTCGGCCGCCAGTAGATATCGGAGCCGAACTTGCCTTCGAGATCGCCCTCGGCGGCGTCATAGGTGGCCGCGGAGAAGGGGTAGAGAGTGAGTTGGGTCGACGGCTGAATGCCCCGAATGCGCACGGGCCGCAAGGCCGACATAAAGCGCGGCGTGGTGCTGGGGAGGGCAGGAATGCCCCAGCGCTGATTCAGATAGGCCACCTGCCGGGAGGCATAGAACGCAATGGTTCGGTCGTCTCCGCTTTTGGGCATGGCCATCATGGACCAGGGCAAGAACAGCTCAGCACTCCATCCATCTTCGGTCACGGCGCTAAAGCCGTTCCAGGGGCCATCCCACTGGTTACTAAACTGGCGCTCAGGCAGTACCGTGCCGTCGGCCAAGGAGTCACCGAGGGCGACGGAAAACCAATAGCCGAAGAGCCCCGTTCCCGTGGGATCTACGGTAATTGAGAAGGAATCCCGAGCAATGCGCTGATCCCTCGGGGAAAGGCGCGCTACCAGGGTATCCCCGGCCTGCTTACCATGGAAACCCACGTAGAGGCCCCGATCCGTATAAAACATTCGAATGGTGGATTCGAGGGGCGGCGAAGCCAAGGTGTCGGGCTCAATCACGGAGAACTCGTTGACCGCCGGTGCGTTCGCCCAGACCGCTTCCTCAAGGCGACCATCGAGCCGAAAACCTTCCGGCAAAGTTGCGACGCGCAGGGGCCGCACCAGGGCGCTATCCCCGGGAACGGCCTGCGCGAAGGCAGACACAATGATCAGCAGCACACCGAACCCAATTCGGTACGCAGTCAGGCGCGCGTTCAATCCTTTTTCCTAACTTGGACCCGAACCGCTTATCTTATCAAAGACCGTTGGCGCGTCCTTAAATCCAGTGCAGAGGAAATGGGTAAAAACCGTGAAGTCCCCCGGGGTTAAACCTTGACCTGCCCGGGAGAGACTCAGATAATGCCGCGCTCTCGCACCAAGTCCTTCGCGAGAACTCGGGGCGCGTAGCTCAGTTGGATAGAGCATTCGGCTACGAACCGAAAGGTCGGGGGTTCGAATCCTCCCGCGCCCGCCATCTTCTCCCCGCCCTATCGCAGCAAGTAGGTATAGGCCTCGGGCAATTCTTCTAGAAATATTTCCAGTAGCGCAGGGCTCACTGCCAGCGAGGAGAAGGCGGCGCGTCCGGTGCTGACCAGATTATCGCAACCTTCGCTGCTGCTTTGCACCTCCGCCGCTGCCTCCTCAGATGCCAGGAACGGCCGAAGCTCAAGCAGGGGAACGGCTTGCGCAGGCGCAAGACTCAGGGCCGCGCAGGCAGGGGCAGCGGCCCAGGAGACTTCTAGAAACCGCCCTCGATCCTCGTAAAGGAAGCGAAGATGATCGAGCGCCTCCGGCGCCTGGAGCGTACCAGGCAAGGGGTGGGCCATCAGCTTTGCCACCGGGCCCAGGCTCCGAAGGGCTCGCGCATCAGCAGAGAGGGCTCGGATGCTCCGCCAGCCTGCCACCTCAAGATCGATCTCCGTAAAGGACCAGGCCAGGGGAGGAACCCCCTCCCGGCCATCGTGCCGAAGCGTGCCCGCTTCGAAAGCGACGGCGGAGGAGAAGGGGTGGTAGCGCGCGCGCTCAGCGGTGACCCGTATCGCACCCCGGCGTACGGACACCTCGGAAAAATCGACGTAAAAGCCTGCGTCGTCTCTGCCTACGGCCCAGGGCCCCAGGGAAACGGCATCGAAGCCGCCCTCCTCCAGGGCGTCACCAATTTTATCGGCGATAAGCGCATCGCCCGCCCTGCGCCCGAGCTCCGAATCTCCGGCGATAAAGAGCAACGCTCCAAGACCGAGTTCTTTCAGCATGTCTCGTGCCTCGCTTCCCGACCGCAGGCCCCTGCCAGGAACCCAAAACGAAAAAGGCGCCCATGGGCGCCTTCAAGAGCCTCTTCAAAGTATTGAATTTTAAAGATCAAATTTGCACGAATCAGCATTCAAGGCCATAGAGGACAACCTTCGCCTGGACGAGGGACGCAGCTTCTACAGGGTTTCGCAATTACCAGTCATCGCCTTTGAAGATGGTTTTAGACTCAGCCTTATTTTCTCTAAAAAAGAACACCGATAAGACCATCACAAGGCCTAACGTGCAAAGCTCTGTCCAACCGTAGGGCGCATCACCAACAAACATCGTCAACGACCCGAAAAGAACTGTGAACACGCTAAAAACCAGTAAAGGTTCAACTGAAGATAGGGGGCGTTTGCGCCTCAGGTAATTCACACCAAAGAAGGCTAGCGTTGCAAAACTGGATGACCGAACGACTAACAGATAGCCAAAATCTCCGGGGACTTCGATGACCCTCTTAATTTCCAATTGTGAAATTGCCAACTCATAGCCGAATAAAGGAAACAGCGAGGCAGTTACCAAAATTGAAACCACGACCCAAAGAACAACCCTGAATATCGAATTCATCCTAGGAGTCTCGCTTAATTTTGTTCACTTTTGATGTGCTCATTACCCTCGTCAATTCCTTAAGCCGCCTTTGGGAAGCCAAACTTCTTGATAAAGCCCAACCGAAAGGAGTAGACCGACAATCCAATACCGACAGGGAGGGTTATGCCCGCTGTATTTCAGCACGGCGGGAAAACTATGAAGGGCACCGCCAAAACATCTTTGATGCTTTTTATGGCGCTAACATCCAGGATCCACTCTCAAGAATTTGATTCAAAAGGGAAAAATTTTGAATATGGCGGAGAGAGAGGGATTCGAACCCTCGATGGGCTTTTAACCCATACTCCCTTAGCAGGGGAGCGCCTTCGACCACTCGGCCATCTCTCCGGGGGGAGCGATTCTAACACGCCCCACGCGGATGCCCAGGGGGCACGGTAATTTAGCGATCCGACTCCGTCGAAGAGGCCTTTCCCTCTTCAAGCCGCTCCCGTACCTCTTCCCGATGCACGGAAACATCTTTGGGGGCGTCGATACCCACGCGGACCTGGTTGCCTTTAACGGCCAGGACGGAGACCTTGATACCGTCTCCAATCAGAACAGACTCCCCAACCTTCCGCGTCAGAATTAACACGCGCGCCTCTCCCACCCAAAGGCGCGCCCCAGGGGCACCGCCCAATCATTTGGTTGTATCTCGAAAGAATGGCGAAAAAAGCTGCCGGACGCCAGCATCACCCCTCGCCCTCCG
>JADHNT010000094.1 GCA_016779385.1 Pseudomonadales bacterium | reverse complement strand
ACCTCACCGATACCGCGGATAAAATTATTTGAAAGTCGCGTGATGTCTCCAACCACCTCGACCTTACGGAAGCGCTTCAGGATTTCCTCCCAAAGTACTCGGAGCTGCAGCTCCGCAAGCCGATTGCCCATGCAGCGGTGCACGCCAAAGCCAAAGGCGACATGGCCCCGCGCATTGGGCCGGTCGATAATGAACCGATCCGCGTCTGGAAAGACGGACTCATCCCGGTTGCCGGAGAGATACCACATGATCACTTTCTCCCCTTCCTTAATCTGCTGACCGCCAAGGACCGTATCCTGAGTCGCGGTACGCCGCATGTGGATGACCGGGGTTTGCCAGCGGATCATTTCGGAAACCATATTCGGGATGAGGCTAGGATCATTCCGCAGCTTTTCGTACTCCTCGGGGAACTCGTTGAGGGCGATGACGCCACCGCTGATGCTGTTTCGCGTTGTGTCGTTCCCGCCCACGATGAGAAGAAGGATGTTTCCGAGGAACAGCCCCGGGTCCTCGTTCATCTTGGCCGTTTCCGGGTTGTGCACCAGCATGGAAATTAGGTCGAAGCTTGGCGGTTCCTGCGCCCGCTGCGCCCACAGCTCATAGAAGGCGGCCGCGGCCCCCATGAGCTCTTCATAGCGAGCCTTCATGTCAATGCTGTCGTCCCCCGTCACTTCCGGAACCGCCGTGGCGAGATCGGACCAGCGCACCAGCTTTCGCCGCTCCTCGTAGGGGAAAGCGAACAGCGTCGCCAACATCCGTGCCGTCAACTCGATGGAGACGCGGTCAACCCAGTTAAAAGTTTCCCCCACGGGCAGGTTATCGAGGATATCCGCGGCCCGGTTCCGAATAAGCGGTTCAAACTCCGCCAAGTTTCGGGGCGCAACGGTCGGCGCCACAGCCTGCCGCTGCGGGGCATGGCGCGGCTCATCAAGGGTGATGAAGCTTTGACTGGCAAGCTCCCCTTCCTGAGTGGTGTAGGGGTCGACAATGGCGATGCCCCCCTTCTCGGACGAGAAGATCTGGTGATTCGTATCCACCTCCTTAATCAGCGCGTGGCTCGTGACAGACCAGTAAGGGCCATTGATCGAATCGGGACAGTAGTGAACCGGGGCTTGATCCCGAAGCAAAGCAAACACGGGACGCCAGCTATCCTCAGCGAAGCGCTGGGGGTCGGAGACGTCAAGCGATGCGAGAGAAAGCGTTTCATGGGTCATTGCGAAACTCCTGTTAATATCGCGATCACTACGCCCTGGAAGGGTTACCGACAGCCGCTGCACGGCGTTTCAGCAAAACGCCGCAGCGCAGATAATGCGCTACGCCCCAAAGCAGAGCCACACCGGTCACCATGAGCCCATAGCGAAGGCTCTCCTCCCCAGCCCACGAGGCGAAGAGGTCGCTGAAGAAGCCGACGCTGAAGGGGCCCAGTCCCAGCCCGATGATATTGGTGATGAAGAGGTTAATGGCTGCCGCCACGGCCCGCATGGGCACGGGCACCTCATTTTGTATCAGCGCAAAGCTCGGGGCCACGTAGACCGTGGCCAGCATGGCCGGGACCGCAAACCCCACGAGCGCGCCCTGCGCGGTGGGGGCCAGGAAGGTCCATAGCAGAAAGGGCAAGCTGATCAGGTTTGCGAGGGCGACGATCCAGGGTAGCCACTGGGACCCGAGCCCGGCCGACAGGCGATCGGCCAGGCGTCCCGCCAGGAGAATTCCCGCGGCGCCCCCAAAGCCCACGATAAGGGCAAGGTAGGTGCCTACCATCCCCGTACCTAGGCTGTGGATTCGCACCAGGTATACGGGCACCCAGATCACCGCAGCGTAGCCCGCAAAGGCCACCAGAGCGCTGGCAAAGATGAGATGACGAAGGATTCCGTGGCCCACCATGAAGCGCACCACCTCGGTAAACGGTGGGGCCTGGGGGGGCGCCGCCGATGGCAGTGCATTTGCGGAGGCCTCCACGGCGATCCCCCGGGGCGGCTCGGGCACGGTAAAGCGCACCAAAAGGGCAAGGGCAATGCCCGGCACGCCCACGATCAGAAAAGCGGCGCGCCATCCGAAGAACTCATTAACCCAGCCCCCCACAAGAAAACCCAGCAGAATGCCCCAGTTCACCCCAGTACCGAAGATGGCCATGGCCGTCGAGCGCCGTTCCGGCGGGTAGAGATCAGCGATCATGGAATGGGAGGGTGGATTGGAACCTGCTTCCCCAACCCCGACCCCAATGCGCAAGAGCAGCAGCTGAAGGTAGTTGCTTGCTAAGCCGCAGAGTGCCGTCATGAGGGACCAGAGGAACACGGAAAAGGCGATGAGATTTCGCCGATTGTTTCGATCGGCCCACATGGCCAGGGGCATGCCGAGGGTGGCATAGAACACGGCGAACATGATGCCCGTCAGGAGCCCCAGTTGGGTATCGCTGATCATCAGCGACTCCTTAATGGGCTGGCCCAGGATCCCCATGATCTGCCGATCAACATGGCTAGAGGTAAACACCACCACCAACATAAAGAGCGTGTAGCGACGCTGGCCGTCGCTGACGGTTGCCGGCGCGCTCATTGGGCGCTCAAGCTGGCGGCAAAGGCCCGCTTGCGCTCTTCTGCCTTCACGGCGGCATCGGGCTCCTCGAGACGCTCGAGGGTGATGCCATCGATCCGGCCGTTAAAGGGAAAGTCATGGGGATAGGCCCCCACGGGACTTCCCGTATCCCGGCCCACGTCGAAGGTTTCCCCACTCATGGAGAAGATCACCCCCACGGTGCGGGGGATGCGATCCACCGCGACCGCTGCGCCGTTTACGGAGAGGGTAGCCTCCCCCCCGGCAGCGAAGCCCCCATCGTGGGCGTAATGCACCTCAAGAACCTGCACCCCCGCGCCCAGGGGCGATCCCATTAGGGTCGTGAACTCGTGCCCAAACCAGTTGTAAACGAAGCTTGGGCGGTGGTCCTCATCGATGTAGAGGGCCCACCCCGCCATATTTCCCCCCTGGCAGGCTAGCACCCCCGCCGGTGCCTCAGGCGTCTCGATCTCCGCGGTGATCCGATAGGAGGTGTTTTTCAGGCTGATAATGCTGTGTTCAGGCATGCGAACATGAGCGGGACCGTAGCGCATCTTGCGGTGCCCTTCCAAGGCATGGGGCACGCTGTAGGCGCCCCCGCGCCGCGCGGACGCATCTCTGAGCGGATAGACACCATAGCGCTCGGCCTCCTCCTCGAAGCGGGTTTTAAGGGCCTCAAGGCGTTCCGGATAGCGCTCGGCCAAGTCTTCGCTTTGGGAGAAGTCGTCGGCGATGTGGTAGAGCTCCCAGCGCTCCTGCTCTCCATCGAACTCAAAGCCCGCGAAGCGAATCCAGGGCAGGCGTCCATGGAAGCAGGATGCCATCCACCCATCCTCCACGATCGCCCGGTTTCCGAGGATCTCGAAATACTGCGTGCGATGGCGGCTTGGCGTCTCGGGGGCATCGAAGCTGTAGGCCATGCTCACGCCGTGAATCGGTGCCTGCGCAATTCCGTTGACCGCCTCTGGGGCAGACAGCCCCGTGACCTCCAGAATGGTTGGATAGATGTCGATGACGTGGTGGAACTGGCTGCGAAGCCCACCCCGGGCCTCCATGCCGCGGGGCCAGGAGACGGCTAGGGCGTTGCGGGTGCCACCGAAGTGGGAGGCCACCTGCTTCATCCATTGAAAGGGGGCATCAAGGGCCCACGCCCAGCCCACGTTGAAATGGTTCTCGCAGCGGTCCGTGCCGAAGTCGTCCATGTGAGCAAGCAACCACTCGGGATCTTCGTGCACGCCGTTTTGGAAGGAAGGCGCACTCCAGGCCCCGTGCACCGTGCCTTCCGCGGAGGCGCCGTTATCTCCGGTCAGGTAGATGACGAGCGTGTCCTCGAAGCAGCCCTGGGCCTTGAGGTGATCAATCACCCGCAACACCTGCGCATCCGTGTGGGCCATGAACCCGGCGAACACCTCCATGAGCCGGGAAGCTACGGGCTTATAGCGGTCGTCGTAGTCGGCCCAAGCGGGGATCTCATCGGGCCGCGGGGTCAGCCGCGTGCCCGGCGGGATGACCCCCAGGGCTTGCTGGCTCGCGAAGATCTCTTCCCGGAGCGCATCCCAGCCCTGGTCAAACTGACCCTTAAAGCGGGCGCTCCATTCCCGCGCCACGTGATGAGGCGCGTGCACGGCGGCCGGGGTGAAGTAGCAAAAGAAGGGGCGATCGGGGGCTGCGGCACGATGGCGGTCGATCCAGGTGATGGCCTGATCCGCGAGATCTTCCGTCAGGTGATAGTCCGGCCGGCCCCGGTGTGGCTCGATGGGCGTCGTTTGGTCATAGACGGCGGGCTCCCAGTGCGAGGCCTCAGCGCCGAGGATGCCGTAGAAGCGATCGAAGCCCAGCCCCGTGGGCCAACGATCAAAGGGGCCCGCTGGACCCTGTTCCCAGGACGGCGTCAGGTGCCACTTTCCAAAGCATCCCGTGCCATAGCCCTGGCTTTGCAGCAGCTGGGCCACGGTAGCCGTTTCCCGAGGGATCGCGCTGTCGTAGGCGGGAAAGCTATTGGCAATCTCCGTAATACCGCCCATGTGCACGCTGTGGTGATTTCGCCCGGTGAGCAACGCCGCTCGGGTCGGGGAACACAGCGCGGTCGTGTGAAACTGGTTATAGCTCACCCCCGCCGCGGCCACCGCATCGACCCCAGGGGTGGGAACGGGGCCACCAAAGGTGCTGCAGGTCCCGAAGCCCACGTCATCAAGCATCACGAGCAGCACGTTAGGCCGGCCCTTGCTGCGCTTATCAAGCTTCAGGGGCCGGGGCGTCGCGTCCTGATACAGCCGCGCAAGACGCCCCTCGAAGGGATGGGAAGGCTCAGGGATGCGCATCTCAGCCCTCCGTCCGAAAAGCGGGGAGCTCGAAGGCCGATAGCATTCGCTGGGCCCGGTCCCCGTCGCTGGCGACCACGGCGCCGGAAGCGAGCGCCTCGGCCAGGGTTTGTTTGCCGGCCAGCAGCTTGCCCCAGACCTCGGGCGCCAGGGTCAGGTGCACCGCCCCTTCGATGGCCCCTTCCGTCCCTGCCACGGCCACGCCTCGCCGCAAGGTGAGGGAGCCCTGCGCCACGCCAAAGTCGAAGACGAGGGTCCCCTCCTCCGTCAGCCGAGCGGGATCGAGCTGCACCCGCAAAAGCTTCAGCGCTGCCATGGGATCGGCGGCAACGGCCCCAACGGAGAAGCGATGGCGTCGGAAGCGGGACAGATCTAGGGTCCCTTCCAGCTCAAGAGCGCGGGTCAGACACCAGTTGCGAACGTTTGCCGAGGTTGTTGCATAGGCCACGCCCCGGAGGGCCCGGGCAAGCCGATTTCGGTCCTCCTGCGCGCCCCCGTCGCAGCGTCCATCCGGGCCCGGGTCCTGCCGCACCAGCCAGCTTCCAAGCTCCAGGGCCCAGCGAAAGTCTTCCGTCTCGAGGGCTTCATCGAGCGCGGCGCGCACCGCTACCTCCCCCCCAAAGCCCGCGATAAGCCGTTGTGCCCGCTCCGCCGGCGGCAGCGGCAAGAGGTGCTCCTCCCGCTCGTCGAACCAGCCAAATAGCCCGGCATAGATTTGTCGGATGTGATGCTCCGCGAGGCCGTAGAGCTGCTCCGTGGTGTAGTGCTCCTTAAAGGTCTCCGGCCAGGCCAGGGACGCAATGGCTTCCCCAGGTCCGAGCCCCCGGTTCGCCATCCGTACCGATTGATCCCAAAGAAACTGAATGGAGTCGCGGTAGCGCTCGATGGTCTCGGCAATCAGCGCAGCGCCCTCGAGGGGCGGCCCATGGGCGCCCGCAAGGTGCGTGGCCCCCAGGGCTCCTAGCTCGTCCAAGCCCTTCAAGAGAATTCGGGGGTCCCGATATTCCTCTCCCCGAATGGCGAACACGTTAAAGAGCGCGGGCCATAGGAGGTTATTGACCGCCAGCTTTAGGGCGGGAATCCAGATGGTGATGGAATCGGTGGCATCGGAGGGCGCGGGCAGGAAGTGCACCTCTAGCCCCGCCAGGGTGGTTTGGGTGGGCTCCATAAACTCGTGCTGGGCCGGGATATAGCCTGACGTAAAGGGCGCGTGGGCCGGGTTCCGGAAGAACCGCCCAAGGCCCACGTTGACCAATCCTTCGGGGCCGCTCTCAGGGAGCAAGACGCCAAATTGGTGAGCAAGGCCTCGAGAGCCTCGCGGGCCGACCTCGCCGGAAAAGCGGCGCAGATTGCCGGGAATGCCCCCGTGCCCCCAGATGGGCAGTTCCGGCGTCTCCACGAGGAGAGCTTTCGTCCCCCCGACATAGTGGAAATGGCTGTAAACACAGGCGACTACCGGATCTTCGCTGACCTCCCGGAAGGCCGCGAGCGCCGCCTCCATCTCCTCGATACACTCCCCCGTGTCGATGATGATGACGCCTTCGGGACCGCGCACGAAGGTCTGGTTAGAAAGCCCATTACCCACAAAGCACCAGGCATGCGGACCCACGGCATAGAGCTTTTTCTCAAGGCGCGTGCTATGCGCTAACAGCCGCTCGTGGACCTCCTGACCGGCAGGGCCCCTTGCCCGCCCTTCCGGAAACACGGACTCCAGCATGCTTTTCTCCCCACCTCTTGTTGTTGTCCTTGCAGGCTAGCAGACCCGCCTCCTCAAGGGACCCTCGACCCCCCAGGACTCGCGTAGTATTGGTTTATCGATGGGTACCCAAAGGCTTACCCCCGATTTCCAGAGAGAGGTTACATGACGATGGACTATCGAACCCTAGGCCAAAGCGGCCTGAGAGTTTCTCCCCTCTGCCTGGGCTGCATGAGCTACGGAGAGGCCGGCGCGGGCACCCATGCTTGGACCCTCACGGAAGCGGACAGCCAGCCCTTTTTCCGCCAGGCCCTCGAAGCCGGCATCAACTTCTTCGATACGGCAAACGTCTATTCCGCGGGTAGCTCAGAAGAAATTACGGGGCGCGCCCTGCGCCGCCTCGCGCGGCGGGACGAAATCGTCGTTGCCACAAAGGCCTTCGGCCCCTGGCGTCGAGCCCCAAATGCCCGTGGCCTCTCCCGCAAAGCGCTCTTCCAGGCCATGGACGACAGCCTTCAGCGCCTCGGCATGGACTACGTGGACCTCTACCAAATTCACCGCTTCGATACGGAAACCCCCGTGGAAGAGACCATGGAGGCGCTTCATGATCTGGTGAAAGCTGGGAAAACCCGTTACCTCGGTGCCTCCTCCATGGCGGCTTGGCAGTTCGCCAAAATGCAGCAGGTGGCGGAGCAGAACGGCTGGACTCGCTTCATCGCCATGCAGCCCCAGGTCAATCTCATCTACCGGGAAGAAGAACGAGAGATGCTGCCTCTCTGCCAGGATCAGGGCGTGGGCGTTATCCCCTGGAGCCCCCTGGCCCGAGGTAAGCTCACCCGCCCCTGGGAAACCCAGACTCACCGCTCGGACAACGACCTCTTCGGCCAGCAGCTCTACAAGGCCATGGAAGCGAACGACCGCGCCATTGTGGAACGGGTACGGGAAATGGCGAAGGCCCGAGGGGTTTCCATGGCGCAGATTGCCCTGGCATGGCTGCTGCAGAAGCCGGGAATCACCTCCCCGATCATTGGGGCTACGAAACCCGAGCAGCTGAGCGACGCCCTCACCGCGCTGGACCTCAGCCTAAGTAGCGAGGAAGTCGGTGCGCTGGAAGCCCTCTACCAGCCCCACCCGGTGGTAGGGGTTTACGCACCCCCGGCCCCGGATGGGAAGGTCAGCCTCACGGAAGAAGGAATGAGCGCCTAGCCTTCAAGCGTCGGCAAGCCCGCCCGGAGCTCGGCCTTGGCGATTTTTTCTAGGGTCGAGCGCGGCAGGCTCTCCACCGGAAACACGGACCGGGGCACCTTGAAGTCCGCGAGATTGGTCTCGCAGTGGGCTTTGATCGCTGCCTCGAGCTCCGCCCCCGCGGCCTTCCCCGCCTCGCTGGGAATCACGAAAACCACGGGGACCTCATCGAGCATGGCGTGCTTTTGTCCCACCACGGCACACTCTTCCGCCAGCCCCGTTTGCATGATCACCGATTCGATCTCCGAGGCGGCGACGTTCTCCGCCCCGACCTTGAGCATGTCCTTGTCCCGGTCGGAGAAGTAGAGCCAGCCGTGCTCATCACTACGAACGATATCCCCCGTGTCGAACCAGCCTTCGGCGTCGAAGGCCTTCTCGTTCGCCTCCTCATTCCGGTAATAGGCTTTGAACATGGACACCCCTCGCACCCCGCGAATAAAGAGCACGCCGCGCTCTCCGGGGCCGGCCAGGGCCCCGTTCTCTCGGCGAATCTGTAGGTCGTATTCAGGGGCGACGCGCCCCAGGGTGCCATGGGGCCCGGGGTGATCGACGTCGGTGACGATCCCGTGGGTGAGCGTTTCCGTCATACCCCACCAGCCAATGGTCTCCACCCCAAAATGGGCGCCCACGGCGGGCAGGCTCGCGGGCCCGCCCCAGAAACGCTGACCATGGTCGGGCACGGGGAACTTCATGAGCGCCTTGTAGGCGAAGGGGATCATGGACATCCAGGTCACACCGTGGCGCAAGCAGGTGCTCCAGAAGCGCGACGCGGAAAACTTCGGATGAATCACGAAGGTGCCCCCGACCCAAAGCGTTGCGAGCATGGAATAGCCCTGGGCATTGGTGTGGAAGAGGGGCATATAGATCAGGGTGACGTCGTCCCGACGCAGGCGCATGTGCACGGCGGAGATCTTGCCGGCCCAGAGCCCATTAGCATGGGTCCAGAGCACGGCCTTCGGCCGGGCGGTGGTCCCGGAGGTGAACTGAACACTCAGATTTCGCTGGGGATCCACGGGAAGGGCTGGGGGTTCGGCCTCGCTCCTCAGGGCCGTGAAGGGCTCCGCTACCAGGGCCGCCAGGTCCGGGGACGCGGGCGTCCCTGCATCATTATCCGTAATGAGGAACCAGGGCAGGTCCGGGCAGGCCTCGCGCAGCAGGGCCCCGAAGGCCGGTTGGGTGATGGCCCCCACGGCCTCCGTGACCTCCTGGAAATAGCTGAGATCCCGGGCCACGCTTCGCGTATTGGTGGAGACGGCCACGGCCCCGACACAAGCACAGGCCAACCAAGCGATGACGAACTCATAGCTATTGTCTAAATGAATGAGGATAAAGTCCCCGGGCTTCACCCCCCGCTCCGCCAGCCCCGCGGCGTGGGCCCGGGCCTCTTGCAGTAACGCGCTGTAGGTCAGGCTGCGCTCTGGGCCCTCAAAGGGCGCCCAAACCATCGCCACCTTATCGGGGGAGCGCTCGGCCCACTGGGTCAGGAGCCAGGGGATGTCCTGGCCCTGAAAACTGTCCGCCTTTGCCCTATCGATAGCCTGCTTGAGCACCGCACCCCTCCCCTGGTCATTTAATGCAAACAGTTTAGCGCGACGAGAGACTAGAGCGGGCGTTCCATCATGATGTTGCAGCGATCATAGACGGCGTGTTCGATCGGTACCTCTTGAAAGCCCAGCCGGGCGTAGAGGCCCATGGCGGGCGTAAGCACCGTATTGCTTTCCAAAAACAGCACCGTGCCGCCCCGGGCTCTGGCCTCGGCGATGATCGCCTCCCCAAGGGCTGCGCCAAGGCCGAGCCCCTGAGCACTCGGATCCAC
>JADHNT010000093.1 GCA_016779385.1 Pseudomonadales bacterium | reverse complement strand
ATCTGCTCTCCCGTCTCGCGATCCACGGGGCGCTCCCCAAGCTCATCGAAGATCACCCCATCATACCCATCATCCCCGCGCTCGAGGCGCAGCACGTAAGGACGTCCGCCGCGGGAAGCCGGGGTGAGGGCCCGGATCGCCTTTCCGAGCCAGGACGGCTCTTCCCCGGCGAACTGGTCAGGATCAAAGGAGAAGCGCACCGTACCGCTTTCCCGATCGCTTTCTTCCACCGTGATGAGGGCATTGGTAAAGGCGCTGGTGAGCGTCGCCCAGGCCCGGGCTTCGCTCAGGCGCAGGCGAAGGCGCGGCGGCAAGCCCCGAAGAATGAGCACTTCGGCCTTCGCGAGGGCGGCAATGTTCTGAGCTCGAAGGGAAATGCCCCCGCCAGGCACTTCGGCAGCCAGGTAGTTCGCCAGCTCCCGCACCAAGCCTGAGGCCGCATCGGGCCGGCTCGAGCGGTCCGGCCAGGCCAGGGAGGCACGCTCCGGAGCCTCGGCCGTGGAGAGCAGTACGAGGTGGATTTCCGTCGCCCCGGCGCGCACCGCCTGCTCCACGCGAAGCTGGGCCGTCTCAAAGGGACCCGGGGGCGTTTCCGACAGCACGGTGCGAACGATATCGCGGTAGCGACCCTGCAGCGTGAGCTCCAACGTTTCCGTCTCAAGGATGCCCGCCTCCGGTACCTCCCGCACCACGGCGATGCCGTTATCGCTTAAGAATTGCTTGATGCGCGGCCAGACCACGGAAGGCGTGCTCGGCGCCACCACCCACTCATCGCCATCAAAGCGCTGAATCCGCACCTGCCGCTCTTCCTCCGGCGCAAAGAGCGAGGCGGGGCGCGGCAGGGGATAGTCCTCAAGCTGGCGATAGGTTTCCATGCCCAGCACGTCTGGCACGGCCATCTCGTCGCGCAGGATCGAACCGTCGAGATCCTCGGGAATCACCGGCGGTACCGTTTCCCGGGCCTCCCGGTAGGCATCCTCGCGACTCTTGATCAGCGCCTTCTCGCCGTAAAGATAGCTGCATCCGGAAAGGCCGACGGCCAGTGCCAGTAGCCCCGCGCCTAAACGCACGTTCATGCGCGCTCTCCCAGCAGGCCAAGCCCAGAAAGGGCCGCTCGCAGGGGCCCCTGCGCCTCCGCGCTAAGGGGCGTCAACGGCAAACGAATACCCCCTTCCATACGTCCCATGGCCGCCAGAGCCCACTTGACGGGGATGGGGTTGGGCTCGAGGAAGAGGGCTTCGTGGAGGGCCGCCAAGGGGGCATCGAGTTCCCGCGCCTTGGCAAAATCGCCGACAAGGGCCGCTTCACAAATGGACGCCAGCGAACCCGGCGCGACGTTCGCCGTCACGGAAATCACTCCCACGCAGCCCGCTTCCATAAGCTCGACGTTCATGCCGTCCTCCCCACTCAGAAGGGCGAAGTCTTCAGGCACTCGCGCCTTGAGGTCTAGGATGCGCGCCCCGGAGCCCGTAGCTTCCTTTAAGCCCACGATGCCCGGATGGGTTGCCAAGCGCGCTACGGTCTCTGGCAGAAGATCGGCCACCGTGCGCCCGGGCACGTTGTAGAGCACCACGGGCATGGGTACGGCATCGGCGATGGCCGAGAAATGCTGAAATAGCCCTTCTTGCGTGGGCTTGTTGTAGTAGGGCGTGACCTGCAGGGAACCGGACGCCCCCATGGCATGGGCTTCCCGGGTCATCAGAATCGCTTCGTCCGTCGCGTTGGAGCCCGTGCCCGCCAGCACGGGGCGCCGCCCGCCCACCCGCTCGATGACGCGCTCAATCACCTTCAGGTGATCAGGAATATCAAGGGTCGGCGATTCCCCCGTGGTGCCCACGGGTACGAAGCCATGGGTGCCGGCTTCGAGGTGCCAATCGACCAGCGCATCGAGCGCGCCCCAGTCGAGGGCCCGAGCTTCGGTCATGGGCGTGACCAGGGCCACGAAACTGCCTTTAAACATGCTGAGGGGATCCTTTAGGGTCGGAGGCGGCCGAGCCGCGCGTCATGGTAGCGCCCTGCTCCGGGCAGAGCTAGGCGGGCTCGGCAGCCGTAGTGGGCCAGGCGTTGATCACCGCCTTAATCAGGCTCGCCAGAGGGATGGCAAAGAAGACCCCCCAGAAGCCCCAGATGCCGCCAAAGGCCAGCACGGCGATGATGATGGCCACGGGGTGGAGATCCACCGCTTCCGAGAACAGCAGAGGAACGAGCACGTTCCCGTCCAGCGCCTGGAGTACGCCATAGGCCAGAAGCACCCAGCCGAAGTCGAGGCCCCAGCCGAATTGCCCGAAGGCGACAAGGGCGACGGGGAAGGTCGCGAGGGTGGCCCCCACGAAGGGAATGAGCACGGAAAAGCCCACCAGCACGGCGAGGAGCGCCGCGTAGTTCAAATCAAAGGCCCAGAAGGTGGCAAAGGCCGCGCCGCCCACAATGAGGATTTCCAGCGCCTTGCCTCGAACATAGTTCGCGATCTGAAGGTTCATCTCTTCGCCCACCTGATCGAGCATGGGGCGCTCGCTAGGCAGAAAGCTCTGCGCCCAGCCCAGCAGCCGCGCCTTATCCTTCAGGAAGAAGAACACGAGGATGGGGACGAGCACGAGGTAGATAATCAGACTCACGAGGGAGCCCAGGCGCGAGAACAGCCACTCAACGACCAGCTGCCCCGCGGCAACAATCTCCTCTCGCGCCCCCTCCAGGCCGGTATCGATCTGCGCCTGGGTAAGCAGGGTGGGATAGCGTTCGGGCAGGCCCCGGGCAAAAACCTGGACCTGGTCAAGGATGGCCGGGAGGGCCTCCACAAAGCCATAGAGCTGGCGCCCAATCAGGGGCAGGACGAAGAACAGCAGGAGCACCACGATGGTGACGAAAAGACCGTAGGCCGCCCACACCGCCGGCTGAGCCCCCAGGCCCCAGCTCCGCAGGCGGGTCACCACCCCCTGAAGGATGAAGGCAAACACCAGCGCCGTGAGCGCCGGGGCCAGCGTGCCCCCGAGCCACATGACCAGCAGCAGCCCCACGGTAAGCAGCACGAGGAGCAGGAGCGCCTCTTCGTGGGCAAAGTGCCGATCGATCCAGCGGCGAACGAACTCTAAGGGTTTCATGGGGTCTAAACCTTCTGAAGGAGCAGCTCAAAGGTGCCCTCACGCACCTTCGAAGACAGGAGCTCGTGGCCGCTTTGCTGACAAAACACCTGAAAATCCCTGGGCGCGCCGGGATCCGTGGCGAGGATGCGAAGGCGCTCCCCCGCGGCCATGCCGTTAAGGGCCCGCTTGGCTTTAAGCAGGGGCATGGGACAGGTCAACCCGGTCGCATCCAACTCTTGCACGCTTTCTGCTTGATCCATGGCGCCGTTGACGATCCCCGTTATAGCGTTCCTCGTGCCATAGTACGCTCATCGGCGGCGCCGACGAAGGGTCGGCCACACCGCCACGGAAAGGGCGCCACGATGTTTCAGCCAATCCGAGGGCTAGCGCTGTTCCTAGGGGCGCTCCTGACCCTACTCACCACCGCCGGCCACGCGGCCCCTGCGGACGATCTTCCCGTGCTCGGGGATGCGAGCTCGGGCATCGTCTCCCCGGAGGTGGAGGCTATGCTCGGGGACGACTTCCTCCGCCAGCTCCGGGCCCAGCTCCCCGCCCGGGGAGACCCCCTTCTCCACTACTGGACCGAGGCCCTGCTCTACCGCTTAGCCGCAGCAAGCGATCTTCGCGAAGCGCAGCTTAAGCTGATACTCATCGACGCGGCGCCAATCAACGCCTTTGCGGCCCCCGGGGGCATTGTCGGCATCAACTTCGGCACCTATGCCCAGGCCGCCACGGTGCACGAATTTTCCAGCATCCTTGCCCACGAACTTGCTCACCTATCCCAACGTCACTTCGCCCGAGGGGTGGAAGCCCAGCGCCAAGCCAGCCTGCCCTTTATGGCGGCGGTGCTCGCCAGCGCCGCCCTCATGGCCACCGTCGGCGGCGATGCGGGCCTTGCAGCCCTCGCCAGCGCCCAGGCCGTTTCCCAGCAGAACCAGCTACGCTACAGCCGCTCCCGGGAACGGGAGGCCGATCGCCTGGGCCTAGAAACCATGGTGCGGGCCGACATGGACCCCTGGGCCGCGTCACGCATGTTTGAGCACATGGCGGACGTTAGCCGCTATTCCCGGCGCCTTCCCGAATTCCTCCTGACCCACCCGGTCACGGAGTCACGCATTTCCGACGCCCGAGCCCAGGCCTCGGCCTACCCGAGGAAGAGCTATCCTTTATCCCTCCCCTTCCAGCTCATGCGCGCCCGAGTGCGCATGCTTCTCGCTGAAAGCCCTGTAGCCGCGGAAACGCGCTTCCGCGGCGAGCTCAGGGACGGGCGCACCCAGCTTCCCGCGGCGCCGCGCTACGGCCTCGTACTAGCCCTGACAGCCCAGGGGCGACACGCCGAGGCCCGAGAGGCCCTTGCGCCGCTGCTTGCGGAGGACCCGGACAACGTGGCCTACACCCTGGCGGCCATCGAGCTCATGCTCGCGGAAGGGCAGGCCAACTCGGCGCTGGAACACCTAGAAGCGGCCCTGAGGGTGAGCCCCGGGGTGTACCCCCTGCGCCGCGCCTACGCCACAGCCCTGGGGGCCGCGGGGCATCACAGCGCGGCCCAGGGGGTTCTTGAGACCCTCGCCCGGGTACGCCCGCAGGACGAAAGTATTTGGTATGCCCTCGCGGAAACAGCGGGGAAAGCAGGGGATATCATTGCGGTGCACCGGGCCCGGGCCGAGTACTTCCAGCTCCACGGCGCCATTGATAACGCCCTGCGGCACCTCCGCTATGCCCTCGACCTTATCGAGGACGACTACCCCATGACGGCGCGGGTGAGCCAGCGCATGGCGGACCTTAGAGAGATGCGGCTGCGCCTCGCAGGCTAGCGCTGGAAGTCGAGCATACGCTCGAGGGGAAGGAGCGCCCGCGCTGTCAGGGCCTCGGGAACGTGAATTTCGTTAGCCCCTGTCTCGAGGCTCGCCAGCATGGCTTCCAGCTCATTCATCGCCATCCAGGGGCAATGAGCGCAGCTTCGGCACGTAGCCCCATCGCCGGCGGTGGGCGCCTCAATGAACTGCTTGCCTGGCACCTTGCGTTGCAGCGTCGAGAAAATGCCCCGATCCGTGGCGACGATGAACTGGGTGTTTGGAAGCGTTTCCGCAGCCTTAAGGATCCCCGACGTGGAACCCACCACGTCGGCCTGGGCCACTACCCCCTCCGGGCTTTCCGGATGCACCAGCACCGCCGCGTCGGGAAAAGCCCGACGAAGATCCGCGAGGCCCTGGCTTTTGAATTCCTCGTGGACGATGCAGGCGCCGTCCCAGAGGACCATGTCCGCCCCGGTCTCCTTCTGGATGTAGCCGCCAAGGTGCTTATCCGGCGCCCAGAGGATCTTTTCCCCCCTTGCCTTCAAGTGCTCCACCACAGCCACAGCGATGCTCGAGGTGACCACCCAGTCCGCCCGGGCCTTCACGGCAGCGGAGGTGTTGGCATACACCACCACGGTGCGGTCCGGATGGGCATCGCAAAAGGCGCTGAAGGCCTCCGGCGGGCAGCCCAAGTCCAGGGAGCACTCGGCTTCCAGGGTAGGCATCAAAACGCGCTTTTCCGGTGAGAGGATCTTGGCCGTCTCCCCCATGAAGCGCACCCCGGCCACCACGAGTGTTTTGGCCCCGTGCTTCTGCCCGAAGCGCGCCATCTCGAGGGAATCGGCTACACAGCCGCCGGTTTCCTCAGCGAGTTCCTGCACGGCACGATCGGTGTAATAGTGGGCCACAAGGACCGCGTTCTCCGCGGCCAAGCGCGCTCGGATCGCCTCCTTAAGGGCCTGTTCCCGCTCCGGGGCCAGGGCCTCCGGGACGAACTGCGGAACGCTGATTGCTGCCACGCTCGGTGCTGTCATGGGGGCCTCCGCTGCCGCCCGGGGAATTGGGAAAAGGAAAATAGGGATGGACGCCGTGGAATGCAACCAGGGGGCCGAGGCAGCGCCAGCGCCCAGCCTCCTGCTCCTCCTCGGGGGACTGCCCCCGGGGCCCGAAGATAACGCGACCTTCATCCACCGGGCCTTCGCCGGCGCCGGCTGGACCGTGCGGGCGCTCCATCTCGACACCCTGCGCCTCGGCCCCACGGGCCCCCTAGCAGCCGATAGCTCCGGCACCCTACACGCCCTTAAAAGCGCCGATCTTCTGTGGGTCCTCGGCTTTGGCAGCCGCAGCGCCTTTCTGGATAAAAGCCAGATCCTGCAAAGCCTCGAGGACGCCCACGCCTTCGTCAGCCAGCCCAGCGCGCTTCATCTCTTTCACAGTAAATACCCCTTTATCGCCACGCCCACCTCCTTTCCCCACCCGGAAAGCTATGCCAGCAGCGATGCCGCCTGGCTGCACCGCCAGGCGCAGGGGGACGGGCGCTGGGTCCTGAAACCCCCGGCGGGCAGCTTCGGCGCCGAGATCAGCTTTTGGGACGGCCAGGATCCCGCCCTTAGAGACGTCCTTGTCCAGGCAACGAAAAACGGGCGCTACGCCCTGCTTCAGCGGGAAATCGAGGGCGCCGAGGAGTGGCGTATTCTCGTTGCCGGGGAGCGGGTCCTAGGCGCCTATGAACGTCGCCCGGGCACGAGCCGAGGAGGCTGGAATATAGCCGCGGGGGGGACCGCGCACCTCACGCCCCTGCCCCAGGACCTCGCCACCCGCGCGCAGGCGCTAGGCCTCCAGCTCGCCCAGGCGGGCATTGGTTATGCGGGCATTGATGTGCGCGGCGGCATGCTGCTGGAGGCGAACGTCATCAATCCCGGAGGGCTCGCTACCCTCGCAACCCTCGGCCAGCCCGTCGCCCATGATGCGCTGGTGAGCGCAATCACCGCTACCGCCCAGCACCATCAGCGGGCGCCAGTGCTCACCGCCTAGCTCGGGGCCCGTCGCTCCGTCAGGGCGGCCTTTACCGCGGCGTGAGCCTCTTCATTTAAGGAAAAGCGCGTAAACAGCAGTGCCCCTATGCAATAGCAGCTCAAGGGAAACAGGGCGTAGAGGCTTCGGATGGTGAGCTGCACTGCCTCCCCCTGGGGGGCATTGGGCACGTAACCGGACAGCTGGAGGGCAAAACCGGTGATCATAATAGTGATGCCCGCAGCGCTCTTCTGCATAAAGCTGAAAGCAGCGAAATAGCCGCCTTCCTTGCGTTCCCCCGTTTCCAGCTCGTCCCAATCCACCACGTCGGAGGTGACGGAAGGAGCGATCACATTCCCGCAGCCTCCGGCTGCGCCGAGGATGAAGGCCAGCACATAGCTCACGGCCACATCGCCCTCGCCCACAAAAAAGAAGCACCCAAAGCCCAGGGAGGTCACCACCATGGAGCAGAGCCAAAGGGCCTTCTTGCCCATGCGCTGAGACAGGGCCGTCCACAGGGGCACGGTCACCGTAGAGGCGATCATGTAGGTGAGCACCACCAGGGGAAAGGAAATTTCCAAAATCACGTACTGGGCCATGTAAGGCGTCAGCACGCCGATGGTGGCGCCCCCAAGGGACTCGATGAAAAACACCACCATGATCAGCCGGGCATGGGGATTCCGCGCCAGATCCCGGTACACCCCGAGCACCGCCTGGGGACCCCGGCCCTGGAAATCCGTACGCTCCCGCAGCGTGAGCGCAGCGGCAATAATGGTCACGACGGTAAAGACGGAAAAAATTGCCGTGAGCAGCAAGACGAGGTCCCGGGGCTCATCGGAGCGGGTGATGAAAAATAGGCAAAGTACGGCGGTGACCGTGCCCACGTTGGTCATGAGGTGGCGTCGCCCGAAGATCCGGGTGCGCTCGTGGTAGTCCTCGGAGAGCTCCGCCCCCCAGGACTGATGGGGCACATTCACCAGCGTCATGACTGCATAGAAAGTCACCACAGCCACCGCCATCCAGGCCACAAGCCCAGCGCCCTTAAGGGCCAGGGGCGCTGCCCAGATCATGAGGAATGCCAAGCCGAGAGGCAGGGCCGCCCCCAGAAGCCAGGGACGGCGGCGCCCGTGCCGCGACCGGGTGCGATCGGAGAAGTAACCCGCTAGGGGATCGGTAACCGCATCGAGCACCCGGGAAACCCCAAAGATCACGGAAACCGCCGCCGGCGCCATGAGCAGCACGTCCGTGGCGTACTTCATGAGGTAAAGCACGACGAAGAAGAACATGAAACCGATCCCCATGGTGGGGACGGAATAGACCCACAGTAGCCGATTCGGCAAGCGAGGGCTGCTTGGGAGGTCTTGCATGGCTACGCTCTAGAATCGGAACTCTTGTCCGCATCTATGCCTGATGCGGGCGTAATCAGCAAGCCAAGGCCGCCGCAAAAGCCTTGCCTTACGCCGTCCGCCGGGTAGGCTGGTCTTTTGCTTGGGAACCGGCCCATGACCAGCGGTGAGGAACGCTTAGCTCGCTGGACGGCGCTCCGGAAAGCAGCCATCAGGCTCGCGAAAACGCGCTTTTCCGAGCGGGGCTACGAAGCGGTCAGCCTTCAGGAGCTGGCTACGAAACTCGCGGTGGCCCCGGCGGCTCTGCTCCGCCAGGGCCTGAGCAAGCCAGACCTTCTCGCGGAAACCATCATCGCGCTCAATGACGAGCAGCTCGCTTGGCTCGCGAGCCGCCCGGAGGCCACGGATGAAAGCCTTCCCCTGCAGGACGCGGTGGAGCGCTATCTACGCCGGGTCTACGAGTTCGATATCGAGCACATCACCTTGCGCCGCATGGGGGCGGCCTTTGGTTGGCTCTGGGCCCCGAAGTACGAGCCCCGTATCTGGGACCAGGTGCTGGCGCTGACTACGCCCATCGACGATATCCTGACGCGGGAAG
Organism: Pseudomonadales bacterium; assembly: GCA_016779385.1. Taxonomy (GTDB): domain Bacteria; phylum Pseudomonadota; class Gammaproteobacteria; order Pseudomonadales; family Azotimanducaceae; genus Salivita. The sequence goes on along the minus strand of JADHNT010000093.1, from coordinate 831 downwards.
GCTTCCATGATCGGGAGCCGATGATTAAGGCCCTGTGGTCCCTCTACTACATGAGCTTCCGCCATGCGGTCATACATCGGGCCCCCGGGGAAGCCTGCCTTGCAGAGATTCGCCCCGCCCTTCAACTGATCCTCCGGCGCTAAGGCCCTGAACACCCTGCTTCGACGGTTCCAGGGGGACTGGCCCTTCCCTGCCCGGCGCAGCCCCTTCTACTACGGCTGGGTGATCGCCGCCGTTTCGACCCTCGGATTCATCATGAGCATCCCCGGGCAAACCATGGGCATGGCGGTCTTCGCCGATGCCTTCATGGAGGCCTTCGGGCTAAGCCGAACCGAACTCTCCACGGCCTATCTCCTCGGCACCACGGGCAGCGCGCTTTTCCTGACCCACGCCGGACGGCTCTTCGACCGCTGGGGGGCTCGGGCCCTCACCGTGCTTTCGGCGCTGCTCCTGGGGACCGCCCTCCTGGCCATCAGCACCTTCGATCACCTGATTGCCGCACTCACGAAGGCGACGGGGCTGCCCCCCCTGCCTGTGGCTTTCGTCCTCATGCTTCTCGGCTTCTTCGCCATTCGCTTTAGCGGCCAGGGCGTGCTCACGAGCGCCTCGCGCAACGTGCTTCTGCTGTGGTTCCAGCGGCGCAGAGGCCTCATCAGCGGCGTGCGCGGCGTTTTTGTGAGCTTCGCCTTCGCCTCTGCGCCGGCCGCGCTGGCGCTGCTCACGGGCGCCGTGGGCTGGCGCGGCGCCCTCTGGGTGCTTGCGGCCCTCGTGGGGGGTGCCTTTGCACTCCTCGCGGCGGTCACGCTCCGGGATCGGCCCGAGGCCTGCGGC
>JADHNT010000010.1 GCA_016779385.1 Pseudomonadales bacterium | reverse complement strand
TTTTTTATGGGACGAACTGCTCCTGAAGGATGCGCTCCTCCAGGTTGTGCTCTGGATCGAAGAGGATGTGCAGCTCGGTCTCGTTGTCCTGGGCGATGCGTACTTCCACCACGTTGCGTACCTCCGTGGCATCGGCCACGGCGGAGACGGGGCGCTTATAGTGGTCGAGGACCTCGAAGGTGATTTCCGCCGTGAGGGGCAGCACCGCGCCGCGCCAGCGCCGGGGACGGAAGGCGCTGATGGGGGTCAGGGCCAGGGCCTGGGAGCCAATGGGCAGAATGGGTCCGTGGGCGGAAAGGTTATAGGCCGTGGACCCCGCAGGCGTGGCTACCAGGGCCCCGTCGCAGATGAGTCGATCGATGCGAGTTTTGCCGTCGATGGCGACGCTCAGGTTCGCTGCTTGCCGGGTTTGGCGAAGGAGGGAAACCTCGTTGATGGCCCGGGCCTGCTGTTCCGAGCCGGAATCGCTTATGGCGGTCATGGCGAGGGGGTGGAGAATGGCCCGGGCAGCGTTGTCGATGCGCTCTGGGAGGTCGTCCTCATTATAGGCGTTCAGCAGGAAGCCCACCGTGCCCCGGTTCATCCCGTAGATGGGCACGCTGCGGTGCATGCTTCGGTGGAGCGTCTCCAGCATGAAGCCGTCGCCGCCGAGGGCGATGATGACGTCCGCCTCCTCCGCTGACACGTGGGCATAGCGTTTTTCTAAGCTTTCCCGAGCCGCTTGGGACTGGGGGCTTTTACTGCTGACGAAGGCCAGTCGAGTGTCACTCATGATTTGGCGTCCCCGTGGAGGCGAATAAGGCCTTCTTGGGCCACGGACGCCACCAGCGCGCCGTCCTGGCTGTAAATGAGACCGCGGTTGAACCCTCGGGCACCCCCGGCGGCCGGACTATCTTGCACGTATAGAAGCCATTCGTCAGCGCGAAAGGGGCCGTGGAACCACATGGCATGATCTAGGCTGGCGGTTTGGAAGTTCGGCTGCATGAAAGATACGCCGTGCGGCCAGGTGCAGGTGTCCAGCAGGGTCCAGTCCGATAGGTAGGCAAGGGCGCATTGGTGCAGGCGAAGATCGTCTGCCATGGGTTCGCTCACCCGCATCCAGCCCATTTGTGTGGGCGACCGTTTTTCCGGCTTAAAATCGTTTTGCGGATTCAGCGCCCGGTACTCGATAGGGCGTTCTCGGGTGAATTGGGACAGCATCTCGGGATCGAGCCCCGCCGCCTCCCCGTGCTGACGGCGGAGCTCCCGCTCCGGGGTCAGGCTTTCCGGATCAGGGATATCCTCAGGCATGGCAAAGGCGTGCTCAAGCCCCGGCTCGTCCCTCTGAAAAGAGATGGACATGTTGAACATGGGGCGGCCGTGCTGAATGGCCACTACGCGACGGGTGGTAAAGGAGCGGCCGTCCCGAATGCGGTCCACGGTGTACAAAATGGGATGGTTTGGGTCCCCTGGGCGCAGGAAATAGGCGTGAAGGGAGTGGGCGCTGCGAGCGGTGTCGTCTACGGTGCGGGACGCAGCCACGAGGGCTTGCCCGAGCACCTGTCCCCCGTAGACCCTTTGCCACGCGTCGTTGGGGCTTATGCCTCGGTAATGATTGATTTCCAGCTCCTCAAGATCGAGGACCAGGAGGAGTTCATCAAGCCGTTCGGTCATGTCGCACCTCGCCCGGGTGGGGGAGGAGGGATTGTACGGGGCGCGGCGGGCTGCGCCAGTCCCCCGGGAGCGCGGTAAACTGGTGGTCAGGCAATGGGAGCAGTGGCATGACCCAGCAAGACAGTGAGGCTCCGGGATGGTTTCGCCGGGCTCTGAAGGCGCCCTTCGAGGATCGGGAAGTCACGGTGGCGGAAACGCCCATCCATTATTTGCACTGGGCGGAGCGGGAAACGCTTCCGGGCCTTGTGCTGGTTCATGGTAATGGCGCCCATGCCCACTGGTGGCGCTTCATCGCCCCCTTCTTTTTGAAGGAGTATCGCGTGGCGGCCCTGGATTTATCAGGTATGGGTGACTCTGGGCATCGGGAGCATTACAGCCCTGAGCTGTTCGCCGACGAGGTCATGGCCGTGGCGAAGCATGCGGGCTTTGGCACCGACACTATCGTCGTGGGTCACAGCTTTGGGGGCTTTGTCACTATTCAGACTGCACTTCGCTTTGGCCATGAGCTTGGAGGTGTGGTGCTCGTTGATTCCCCCGTACGCCCCCCGGATTACGCCTGGGAACGGGATCCAAAGCGTTCTCCTATTCGAGCCAAGCGCGTTTATCCGGATCGGGCCACGGCAGAGGGCCGCTTCCGCCTCATGCCGCCCCAGGATTGCGAAAACGGCTACATCCTTCGCTATATCGCTGAACACTCCGTGACGGAGGTGCCGGGCGGTTTCAGCTGGAAATTCGACGATCGCATGTTTGAAAAGCTGCGCTTCGAGAATCGCGGTGAGGATCTACAGCGCCTTCCGTGCCGGGTGGCGGTCATGTACGGCGACGACTCCTACCTCTTTGACCAGGAGATCGCCGACTACATGTTCAAGGTGCTCGACGAGTCCGTGCCCTTCATGGCCCTGCCCGAGGCGCAGCACCACGTCTTCCTGGATCAGCCCCTCGCCTTCGTGGCGGCGCTGCGCATGCTGCTGGCGGAGTGGCGTCATTCGCGCCCCGATCGCCAGGCGCCAACCCCCGGGGCTGGCCCATGAGTGCCCCTACCGTTTGGGTGGATGCCGACGCCTGCCCGCGCCCGGTCCGGGACGTGATTTGCCGGGCTGCGGAGCGGCGCCAGGTGCGCACCATCTTCGTGGCCGCGTCCCCGATCAATGTGCCTCGCGGGCGCTTTATCAGTTCTCGCACCGTGGCCGCCGGCTTTGATGCGGCGGACGATGCCATTGCCGAGGAGGTCGCCGCCGGCGACGTGGTGGTCACCCAGGACATCCTGCTCGCGGAGCGGCTGGTAACGAAGGGCGCTCGGGTGACCAATCCCCGGGGGGAGATCTTCGATCGGGAAAATATCGGGACCCGCGTATCCCAGCGGAACTTCATGGAGGAGGCGCGGGGGGCCGGGCTCGCTGGGGGCGGTCCGCCGCCCTTTGATGACCGGGACAAGCAGGCCTTCTCGAACAGCTTCGATAAGCTGCTGACCGCATCCCTCCGGGTCGCCGGGCTCTAGGCGAGGCGCTCGAGGGGCAAATCAGTCATGCGGGCCACGGCGAGGTGGGTGGTCTCCGCTGCCCGGGCCAGATCCAGCGCACTGTCTTCTGGTCGCACCAGAAGGGCCGTTTTTAGCCCCGCCGCCCGAGCGGCATCCAGCTCTTCGACCACATCCGACAGAAACATGATGGCGTCCCCAGGCAGCTCTAGGGTGGCGGCGATGGCCTGATAGCTTCCCAGGGTGCGCTTAGGCCCTACCCGGGTATCGAAGTAGCCCGAGAAGAGCGGGGTGAGATCCCCGGCCAGGCTATGGCCGAAGAGGAGCTGCTGCGCGGCTACGGATCCGGAAGAGTAGACATACAGCGCAAGGCCCGCGTCGTGCCAGCGCTTCAGTGCCGTAACCGCATCCTCGTAGATGTGCCCCTTGAGAGCGCCCTCAGCGTAGCCCTGGGCCCACATCAGGCCTTGGAGCGTTTTCAGAGGCGTCCACTTTCGGTCTTCGTCAATGAAGCGCTCGAGGGCGGCCACCACGGCGTCCAGATCCGCAGCGTCCACGCTAGCTTCCTCGGCCACCGCCGCTCGAATATCTCGGACCTCGCGCTCGCCTTCGCGGGCTTTTAGAAAGGGCCCGAGCATGTTTCTCGCGTAGGGAAATAGCACCTCATGAACGAAGCGAATGCTGCTGGTGGTTCCTTCGATGTCGGTGACGACGGCCTTCAGGGTCATGCGCGCGCCTCATATCGCGGGAACTGCTCGGCGATGGGGCTGCCCGTGAAGTTCGCTATCCAGCCTTCGGAGTTGGAGAAGATGCGGATGGCCAGGAAGTGGGGCGTAGGCCCCATGTCAAACCAGTGCTTGGTGAGGGCGGGCACGGTCAGGAAATCCCCCCGCTCGCAGAGCACCTCAAAGACCTGCGCCCCCAGGTGCAGGGTAAAGAGCCCCGATCCGTCAACGAAGAAGCGGACTTCGTCCTCGGCGTGAGTGTGTTCCGCCAGGAATTTGCCTCGGGCTTCGCTTGCAGCGGGATTGCTCGGCGTCATGCTGACCACATCGCAGCTTTGGTAACCGCCGTCTGCCATGATCCGCGTGATTTCTGCCTCATAGCGGGCCAGAACCACATCCTGGGTGGCACCGGCGGCGATGTCGTCGTGGGTGGGCCAGCGCTCAAAGTGGACGCCGTGGGGCGCGAGGACTCGAGCGATGGCGCCAGGATCGCTGTGCTCCGCTAGGGGTTGGGCGCCGTTTTGATCGTCAAAGATTCTGAGTCGGCTCATGTCGAGGCCTCCGGGCTGGGCAGGGAAAGGGCGTGATCCAGTAGGGACACGAGCGCCTCCATGTGGCGCTCTGCGTCGAAAAGGGAGGCCCCCCAGACGTAGGCACCGTGGCCTTGGATCAGGTAGGCCGGGGGCGCGCCGGGGAGCCCGCCCTGGGCGGCCACCACGGCATTGTCGATTTCCATCATGTTCTGGCTGTTGGGCACTACGGGAATGGCCTGATGGCTTTCGTGGGTAGGCACCCCGGGGAAGGCCTTTAGCAGCTCGGCGTCGGCGAGCTCGACGGCACCGGCGTCCGGGTACCGCCCAGTCCAGATCACGGTGCTGGGGGCATGGGCGTGGAGCACGGCCCCGAGGCCGCGATCGCGCGTGTAGAGCGCGAGGTGGAGCGCGGCCTCGGCAGAGGGCTTGGCGCCCTCGGCGCCATCGAGAACGGTGCCATCGAGCCCCATGAGCATGAGGGCGTCGCCGGTCAGAAAGCGTTTGTGCCCCCCGGAGGCCGTCACCAGGGCGCGATTGTCGTCGACGCGAAGGGACAGATTGCTGCTCGTGGCAGGGGTCCAGCGCCGGCCATAGAACCGCTCTGCGACCGGGCTCAGGGCCTGGGCACCGTAGTAGCGCAAAAGCGGGCCGGGAAGCTTAGGGCTCAGCACAGAAATCCTCCGCCAAGGGCGAACAGGGGGCGAGTGTACCTTGGGCGCTAGCGCTTTTTCAGCCAGCGGTCGTGCCTGGAGCCGGGGGGCAGGCTACAATGCGCAAAGAATAAAGAGGCGCGTGCGATGAAACACGGGGACGGTCAGGGCGCAGGGCGCCCCTCGCCCATTATGTTGGATGTGGAGGCGTCGGGCTTCGGCCGGGGTAGCTATCCCATCGAAATTGGCCTGGCCTTTCCCGATGGCACCTCCGTGGCCTATCTGCTCCGGCCGGAGCCCGACTGGACCCACTGGGATGAGGGGGCGGAGCGGATCCACGGCCTTCCCCGGGCGAAGCTCCTCGCCGAGGGGCGCCCGGTGCTGGAAGTGGCCGCCTTGCTGAATGCCCAGCTCGCGGGCAATCGGGTGTACAGCGATGCCTGGGGCTTTGACGCGGCCTGGGTGGCGCGGCTTTTCGATGCCGCGGGGCTCAGTCAGCACTTCCGGATCGACACGGTTCGAAATTTGATTGTGGAGACGGCCTTGCCTACCTGGGCCATCGCCCGGTCCCAGGCCGAAGCCCGCCTAGGGAAGGCCACCCATCGCGCTGAGCACGATGCGAAGCTTTTGCAAGCCAGCGTGCTCGAACTCTGGGCTCTTGAAGGCCCGCCGCCCTTAAACGAAGGATCCGCCTCGTGATGAGCTTACTGGGGGTCGTGGTGCTCCTGGCCCTGGCCTGGTTGCTATCCACAAACCGCCGGGCCATCGCCTGGCGTACGGTCCTTGGGGCCCTTTTCTTGCAAGCGCTCATCGGCGGCTGGGTACTCGCCATGCCCTCGGGCATTGCCACCCTGGAAGCCGTCTCTGCCGGAGTGGGGCAGGTGCTGGCCTACAGCCGGGAAGGCATCGAGTTTATGTTTGGGTGGTCCGCGAACGGCGCCATGGGGTCCCTCGCGGCCTCCGTGGAAGCCAAGGGCTTCGCCCCCATCTTTGCCGTGAATGTCCTGCCCGTGATCGTGATTTTTTCCGCGCTGGTCTCCGTGCTCTACCACCTCGGCATCATGGGCTGGACCATTCGCCTTCTTGGGGGCGCTCTGCAGCGAGTCCTGGGCACCAGCCGTCCCGAATCCCTCTCCGCCGCAGCGAACGTCTTCGTGGGGCAGGCGGAAGCTCCCCTGGTGGCTCGACCCTTCATTCCCACCATGACCGCCTCCGAGCTCTTCGCCATCATGGTCGGCGGCCTGGCGAGCATTGCGGGGTCTGTCATGGCGGGCTACGCCGCCATGGGGATTGAGCTCAAATATCTCATCGCCGCGTGCTTCATGGCTGCTCCCGGGGGGTTGCTCATGGCGAAGATGGTGATGCCGGAAACGGAGCAGCCGAAGAACGATCTCGCGGAGCTCGATGATCTCGAAAGCATGAAGAGCGTGAACCTCTTCGACGCCGCGGCCTCCGGGGCGCTCTCGGGGATGCACATCGCTCTGGCCGTGGGCGCCATGCTCGTGGCCTTTATTGCCCTTATGGCCATGGTCAACGGCCTTTTGGGGGCGCTTGGGGGCTTGATCGGCTACCCCGAGCTAACCCTTGAACTCATCCTCGGCTGGGTCTTCCAGCCTCTTGCTTGGCTGCTCGGCGTGCCATGGGCAGAGGCGGAGGCCGCGGGGAGCTTTATCGGGCAGAAGCTCGTGCTCAATGAGTTTGTGGCCTACCTGTCCTTCACGGAGCAGCGCGCTGCCTTCGCGCCCCTTACCCAGGCCATCATCACCTTCGCCCTTTGCGGCTTTGCGAACTTTTCTTCCATTGCCATTCTGCTCGGAGGGCTCGGGTCCGTGGCGCCGAACCGCCGCGAGGACATCGCTCGCTTTGGATTCCGGGCCTTGCTTGCGGCTACCCTGGCCAATCTCATGAGCGCGGCCCTCGCCGGGTTTTACCTCGGCCTATGACCTCATCGTTGAAGCCCATCGACTTTTCCGCGGCCGATGCGCCGGCGCGCTTCACCGAGGATCTTCGGGAGATTGGCTTTGCCGTGCTCCGGGGCGCGCCCCTGGACGAAGACGCGATCAGCCGGATCTACGAGGCGTGGCTCGCCTTCTTCCAAAGCCCGGAAAAGACGGCCTTTCGCTACGACCGGGAACGGCAGGATGGTTTCTTCTCCACCGCCGAGGCGGAGCACGCCAAAGGGGAGACGCTGAGGGATCTGAAGGAATACTTTCATTACTACCCCTGGGGACGCTGCCCCGAGGCCCTGCGGCCTGATTTGGAGCGCTACTACGCAGCCGTGCTTGCCCTTGGACAGACGCTTCTGGGGTGGGTGGAGGCGAACGCTCCCGGATCCCTTGCGCAGCAGCTTAGCGAACCCCTCTCGAGTATGATTGAAGCCAGTGATGTGTCGCTTCTGCGTATTCTTCATTACCCCCCGCTCGAAGAAACGGCGGGAGAAGGCGTGCGGGCTGCGGCCCACGCGGATATCAATCTGCTGACCATTCTACCGGCGGCCAGTGCGCCAGGGCTTGAGGTGAAGGCCCGGGACGGGCGCTGGCTGTCCGTGCCCTGTACGCCGGGGCTCGTGGTGGTGAACACGGGGGATATGTTGCAGGAGGCTACGGACGGCTTCTTCCCGTCCACGGTACATCGGGTGGTAAACCCCCGGGGGGAAGAGGCGAGGCAGCGGCGTTTGTCCCTGCCCCTCTTCTTGCATCCCCGTCCGGAGGTCGTGCTGTCATCGCGCCATAGCGCGGAGAGCTATCTGAATCAGCGTCTCCGCGAGCTAGGGGTAATTTAGTACTTGTAGTAGTCAGGCTTGTAGGGGCCTTCCGTGGTCACCCCGATGTAGCCGGCCTGCTCGGTGGTCAGCTTCGTGAGCACGCCTCCGAAGCCTTCCACCATGTAGCGCGCCACTTCTTCATCCAGATGCTTCGGCAGCACTTCCACGCTGATCGGCGGCCGCTGCTGGGGATCCTGATCGGCCCAGCGCTGATCAAACAGATGCATCTGCGCGAGGACCTGGTTGGCGAAGGAGCCATCCATGACCCGGGAGGGGTGGCCCATGGCGTTGCCCAGGTTCACGAGGCGCCCTTCTGACAGGAGGATGATGAAGTCCGAAGGGTCATCGCTGCGGAAAATGCGATGGACCTGGGGCTTCACTTCTTCCCAGCGCCAGTTTTCCCGCATGTAAGCGGTGTCGATTTCGTTGTCGAAGTGACCGATGTTGCACACCACGGCGCCGGCCTTCACGGCGGCCAGCATGTTCTTATCGCAGACGTTGGCATTGCCCGTGGTGGTGACAATCATGTCCGTGTTGCCGAGGAGCGCTTCGTCGATATCGGCTCGCTGCCCCGTGTTCCGGCCGCCCTTGTAGGGGGACACTACCTCAAAGCCGTCCATGCACGCCTGCATGCCGCAGATGGGATCGATTTCCGTCACCTTGACGATCATCTTCTCCGCGTCGAGGGACTGGGCCGAGCCCTTACCTACGTCCCCGTAGCCGACGACCAGCGCCTTCTTCCCGGACATGAGCATGTCCGTGGCGCGCTTGATGGCATCGGAGAGGGAATGGCGGCAGCCGTACTTGTTGTCGTTCTTGGACTTGGTGACGGAATCGTTCACATTGATGGCGGGGACCTTCAGGGACCCTTCGCGCATCATTTCATAAAGGCGGTGGACCCCCGTGGTGGTCTCTTCGCTGATCCCGTGGATGCTGTCGAGCATGGCGGGGTAGGCATCGTGAATGCGCTGAGTGAGGTCGCCGCCGTCGTCGAGCAGCAGGTTCGCTTCCCAGGGGGCGCCGTCCTTCATGATGGTCTGCTCAATGCACCACCAGTATTCCTCTTCCGTCTCGCCCTTCCAGGCAAAGACGGGGATGCCCGCAGCGGCGATGGCTGCGGCGGCATGGTCCTGAGTGGAAAAGATGTTGCAGGAGCTCCAGCGTACTTCGGCGCCGAGGGCCACGAGGGTCTCGATCAGTACGGCCGTTTGTACGGTCATGTGGATGCAGCCAATGATTCGGGCGCCGGTGAGGGGCGCGCTTTCCGCGTAGCGGCGGCGTAGCGCCATAAGCGCGGGCATTTCCGCTTCCGCTAGTTCAATTTCCTGGCGGCCGAAGGCCGCGAGGCTCATGTCCGCAACTTTGTAGTCGGTGAAACTCATCATCATCTCCTTGCTTCGGCGGCGCCGAGGGGTTCGGGGTGCCGCCCATAGCGGCTAAGGTGGATTTGAAATCCGTTTCTTAGGGTGAGGAATTGCCGTTCCTGCAAGCGGGCGCCGGCGTCCTGGGCCCAGCGGTCCTGGTCCTCCGGCGCGATCCCGAGCCAGAGATCGCCGCAGGCGTCTCCGACCCAGGCCTGTTCGTGGGGGCTTAGCTCGGCAATCAGCAGTTCGCCGTCGGCCGCGAGGGCCCGCACTGCTGCCCGGGTGAGAGCCGCGGGGGTTTGGCTGTGATGAAGCACCATGGCGAGCACCACGATGCCCTGATCTTTCGCCGCTGCGTCGTTTGCGCCCAGCTGTTCAAAGGCGCCGCAGTGGAAGTGGGGGAGGGCGTTGCCGTCCTTTGCGAGGCGCTGCGCGCAGCGGCGAAGCATCTCCTCGGATCGATCCACGGCCCAAACCTTATCGAAGCGGCTGAGCAGTGTGGGCAGAAACTCGCCGAGCCCCGGGCCAATCTCCAGAGCCTGGGCGCCCCGCGCCGGGAGCCATTCCGTCAGCACTGGCAGGTAGCGATCGGGCAGGGCGATAAGATCCTGGCTCGCTTCAAAGGCTTCAGCATTCCGCTCAAAGAAAGCCCGGCTGCGGGCGCCGCGGTCGGCGATGACCTGGGCCACCCCAGCCTCGAGGGCCGGGCCCAGGGGGGCGGCGTCCAGCTCTTCAAATAGGGTGGCGACGGTCCGATCCCCGGGCCCCGGGGGGCTCGGGCGCTGGGCTCGGCGGTAGAACCGGTGCGTGCCGTCCCGCTGCTGCCGAAGGAGCCCTGCATCGCCTAGCGCCTTCAGGTGGTGACTCACCGTAGCCTGGCCCAGCCCGAGGATCATGCCGAGCTCCTGGACGCTGTAAGCGTCCTCGGCCAGCAGCCGGAGGATGGCCAGCCGCGCACCGTCGGCGCAGGCCCGGAGGCCAGCGAGAAGCTGAGGATCAATGGTCGCGCTGGGCAGGGCGTGGGGCTTGGGCACCGGCAGCCTCGGGAAAACCGTGAAGGCGCGCATTCTGCGTACCGGCGGGGGCCTTGGCAAGCTTTTATCGATAATTATCGATGAATTTATTATGCCCCGGTGTTCCCGAGTCCCCAGGCTGCGCTAAGCTGCGCAGCCGGCGTGTTTTCGCGCGCCTTAAGTCATTGTTGGGAGAGCCTCCATGAGCCAAACCGTAAGCCATGCCTGGGTCCTTAAGCGCCGTCCGGCGGGACGGATTACGCGCGACGACTACGACTGGGTGGAGATGCCCCTTGACGCCCCGAAGGCCGGGGAAGTGTTGGTGCGGACGGTCTACCTCTCCCTCGACCCGACGAACCGTATTTGGGCGAGTGATATGGCCCAGTACATGCCGCCGGTGGAGCTCGGGGAAGTCATGCGGGGGGGCACCCTCGGGGTAGTGGAAGCCAGCGGGGATGACACCTTCGCCGTGGGCGACGTGGTGCAGGGCATGTGGGGCTGGCGCTCCCACGCGCTGCAGCCGGCTCTAGCTCTAAACAAGCTCCCCGCTCAGCCTGGCGTGCCCTGGGATGCCTACATGAGCGTGCTGGGCGCCACGGGCATGACCGCCTATTTCGGCCTCATGGATATTGGCGCGCCGAAGGCCGGGGAAACGCTCGTGGTATCCGCCGCTGCCGGCGCCGTGGGCTCCCTCGTCGGGCAGATCGGCAAGATCATGGGCTGCCGGGTGATCGGCACCGCCGGGAGCGACGAAAAGTGCGCGCACCTCATTGATGATCTGGGCTTCGACGCGGCCATCAACTACAAAACTGCCGATCTTGGGGCTGCGCTGGATGAAGCGGCCCCGAAGGGCATCGACATTTACTTTGAGAACACCGGCGGCCCGGTGACGGACGCGGTCTATCCGCGCCTTAACTTAAATGCGCGCATTCCCCTCTGTGGCCTCATTGCCCATTACAACGACGAAGAAACGGGGGAGGGCACGCCGGGGCCGAAGAACTTCCAGATGGCGCTCATGCGCCGGGCCCTTATCAAGGGCTTCATCGTGATTGACTACCTGCCTCGCTTCCCGGAAGGCATTGCCGCCATGGCCGGGTGGCTGGCGGAGGGCAAACTTCAGTACCGCACGGATATGGTGGATGGGCTCGAGAACGCCGTGGAGGGGGTGAACCGCCTCTTTGACGGCGCCAACACCGGCAAGCTCCTGGTGCGGTGCAGCGAAGCGCCGGCGACGCCATGACCTCAGCGGTGACAGCTTCTGCGCCTCTGCCTGCGCTCGAGAGCAAGCTTCCTGCCGTCGGGACGACCATCTTCACGGTCATGTCCCAGCTGGCTCAAGCCCACGGCGCCCTGAATCTTTCCCAGGGCTTCCCTGATTTTGACGGGCCTGCGGCGCTGCTCGATCGGGTGAGCCATTACCTCCATCATGGCGCGAATCAGTACGCGCCCATGATGGGGGTCCCGGCGCTGCGGGAGGCCCTGGCGGAAAAAATCGCGGCCGATTACGGCGTTGTCGTGGATCCGGACCAGGAAATCACCATTACCTCCGGGGCCACGGAAGCCCTGTTCTGTGCCGTGCAGGCAGTGGTGGGCCCGGGGGACGAGGTGGTGATTTTCGATCCTGCCTACGATTCCTACGATCCCGCGGTGGTTATGGCGGGGGGCACGCCCGTGCATCTGGCCCTTGAGGCCCCCAGTTTCGAGATTGACTTTGACGCACTGGAAGCGGTGCTGTCCTCCCGAACCCGCGCCGTGATGATCAATAGCCCGCACAACCCCACGGGCGCGGTCCTTTGCGAAGCGGCGCTGCTGCGCCTCGGGGCCCTGGCAGAGCACTACGGCTTCTGGATCCTCTCCGACGAGGTCTACGAGCACATTATTTTCGACGGGAAGCGCCACGAAAGCGTACTGCGCCATCCCCAGCTGGCAGCCCGGAGTTTCATGGTGTCGTCCCTCGGGAAGACCTACCACACCACGGGATGGAAGATTGGCTACTGCGTGGCGCCGGCAGCGCTGACGGCGGAGTTTCGGAAGATTCACCAGTACGTGACTTTCTGTACGCACCATCCGACCCAGCTGGCCCATGCGGACTTCCTCCGGGAACATCCGGAGCATCATCGTGAGCTTCCGGCCTTCTATGAGGCGAAACGCGATCGGCTGGCGGAGTTCTTGGCACCCTCGCGTTTTCACTTCACTCCGAGCGCGGGCACCTACTTCCAGCTGATCGATTACCGGGACATCTCCGACGAACCGGACCATTTGCTGGCCCGGCGCCTCACGGAAACGATCGGTGTGGCCACCATTCCCGTGAGCGTTTTTTACGCGGATCCGCCGAAGGATCAGCGCCTGCTCCGGCTATGCTTCTGCAAGGATGAGGCGACGCTCGTGCAGGCAGCGGAGCGCCTGTGCGCGATCTAAGGCTGGCGCTGCTGCAGCGGGCCACGGCTTGGCACGACCCGGACGCGAATCGAAGCGCCCTCGAGGCCAGCCTCGCCCAGCTTCCCGCGGGGCTCGATGTGGTGCTTCTCCCGGAGATGTTTACCACCGGTTTTACCATGGAGCCAGAGATCCAAGGAGAAGCGCACCCCGGACCGACGCTGGCCTGGCTCAAGGCTCAGGCCGCGCGCCTAGACGCCGCCGTGGGGGGGAGCGTTGCCGTTCAGGCGAAGGGGCAAGGGGCGCGGAACCGTTTTTATTTCGTCACGCCGGAGGGTGAAGTCACCTTCTACGACAAGCGGCATCTCTTTCGCATGGCCGGGGAGCACGAGCACTACGCTCCGGGTACGGAGCGGGTGGTGGTGCCCTGGCGCGGCTGGCGCTTGGCGCTGCAAGTCTGCTACGACCTCCGCTTTCCCGTGTTTATGCGCAATCGGGGGGATTACGACGCGCTCCTCTTAGTGGCCAACTGGCCGGCGCCGCGGCAAGAACAGTGGCGTGCGCTGCTGCCGGCCCGGGCCATTGAAAATCAGTGCTGGCTGGCTGCGGTGAATATCGTTGGGGAGGACGGGACCGGGAAGGCCTACCGCGGCGGTACCACGGTCATCGACTGCCTAGGCCAGCGCCACGGGGAGCTCATGGAGAGCCCCGGAGTACTCCTGGGCACTTTCTCTGCGGCGCAGCTAGCGGCCCAGCGGGCAGCCTTTCCCGTGGCCCAGGACGCGGACGGTTTTGAACTGGGGAGCCCCGGGCTCCCGCCTTGAACCGAAGACACTAAGGGGATGTCATGAGTTATGCGTTGAGTTGGGAAGCGGCCCTGGCGGAGATTACGGCGCCGGGCATGCCCCATGAGCTCACGGAGCGGGATTTTGGCACCTACCAGGTGCCCAGCTTTAAGCACTTGCCCGGCCATCTTTCCGACATCTACCGCGCCGCCGCGGATACCCACGGCGACCAGACCTTCCTCGTTTACGAAGACACGCGTCTAACCTTTTCCGAAGCCTGGGCCCAGGCCCAGGCTCTCGCCGTGGGGCTTGCGACGCGCCACGGCGTGGTTCGGGGCGATCGGGTCGCGCTGGCGCTGCGGAACTACCCTGAGTGGATCTTGGCCTTTATGGCCGCTACGGCTCTCGGCGCCGTGGCTGTGCCCGTGAACGCCTGGTGGACGGAAGAAGAGATGGCCTATGGCCTCAAGGATTCCGGCGCCAAGGTGGTGGTGGTTGACGACGAGCGCTTGGTTCGCCTTCCCGCGGCGCGGCAGGAAAATCCTGAGCTGGTGGTGCTGACGGTGCGCAGCACCGCCGCGGACCCCAGCACGGCAGCGGTGGAAGATCTCCTCTCGGCCTTTGCCGGCGAGCCTTGCCCGGCCCCCGGGGGCTCGGTGGACGACGACGCCATGATCCTCTACACCTCGGGCACCACAGGCTTCCCCAAGGGCGCCGTTTCGACCCACTACGCGGTGCTGAGCGCGGTGCTCGCCTTCGAGTCTAATCAAGCGCTCTTTGCGCGGCGGGCGCCCCCGGCGCCGGAGGCCCCGGTGCTCGAACCGGCCATGCTCGTGAGCGTGCCCCTCTTTCACGTGACGGGGAGTAACGCGATTTTTCTTACCGCCTTCCGCCCCGGTCGCAAGCTGGTACTCATGTACAAATGGAACGCGGAGGAAGCGCTGTCCCTCATTGAGCGGGAGCGGGTGACCTCCTTCACCGGCGTGCCCACCATGACCTGGGAAATGCTCCAGTGCGAGAACTTTGATCGCTACGACACCTCCAGCCTCCAATCCATTGGGGGCGGCGGGGCGCCGGCGCCTCCGGAGCAGGTTCGTCAGGTCGAGGCGCGCTTCAAGGGCCGTCCGGGGATTGGTTACGGCCTCACGGAAAGCAATGCGGTGGGGGCGCAGAACAACGGCGATGATTACCTGGCCCGGCCCCGGAGCACGGGGCGGCCGCCTTGCGTCGTGACCATCGAAGCCTTTGATGATCAGGGGCAGCAATGTCCCCGGGGGACGCTCGGGGAGCTGTGGATGAAAGGTCCGCACCTTTTCCGTGGCTACTGGAATCGTCCTGAAGCCACGGCGGAAGCGCTTCAGAACGGCTGGTTTAAGACCGGCGATATCGGTCGGGTGGACGAAGATGGCTTCGTCACCATCGAAGACCGGAAGAAGGACATGGTCCTCCGGGGCGGGGAAAACGTGTACTGCGCCGAGGTGGAGGGTGCGCTCTACGAGCTTTCGGGCGTGAGCGAGGCCATTGTTTTTGGCCTCCCCCATGAGCGCCTCGGGGAAGAGGTGGCCGCGGTGATCGTGGCCGCCCCCGGCGCTGCCTTCGAAGCTGAGGCCGTGCGCGCCAAGCTCCGCGAATCCCTGGCCCACTTTAAGGTGCCCTCCCAGCTGTTCTTCCAGATGGACCCGCTGCCTCGCAATGCCTCCGGGAAATTCCTCAAGCGGGAGGTCCGGGCGGCCCTGCTCGAGGCGGGAGCGGTGGGCGCGTGAACAGACCCCTCCGTGCGCTTGGGCTTGTCCTCGGGCTCGGGGCGAACCTAGGGGGCTGCGGCGGGGATGGCGCGCCAGGGGCGGAGGTGCAGGCACGCCCCCTGCCTCCGACGCCTTTGGCCTCGAGCTATCGTCGACACTGCCAGCAATGCCATGGCCTCGGCGTCGCTGGCGCCCCGGCCGTGGGCGATGCGGTAGCCTGGGCGCCGCGGCAAGCACAGGGCTTACCGGCGCTCCTCGCTCGGGTTGAGGCGGGGATTCCCCCGGCCATGCCCCCCCGAGGCGGGTGCCTGCGCTGCGACGATGCCACGCTTGAAGCCCTGGTGCGCTGGATGGCCTTTGAGGCTCTAGAAATCGGCGCGAACGATCTCACGGAGGGTTAGGCCCATGGATAGCCCCGTCACCTTGCTTGATCATGGCTTTTTCCGAGCCCGGGCCGTCAGCCCCGTGCTCAGTCTGGCCCAGCCTCGGAATAACGCCCGAGCGCTCACGGCCGCGGCGCAGGCAGCGGCGGAAGCTGAGGTGGCCCTGCTCCTGAGTCCGGAGCTCAGCCTCACGGGGTACAGCTGCGAAGATCTCTTCCTCACCGAACCGCTGCTGGAGGAATGCCGGGAGGCCCTGGTCCAGCTACTTCGGGACTCGGCGGAGCTCCCCCTCACGCTAGTGGTTGGCGCCCCCTGGCCCGTGGCCGATGGCCGGGTGTTCAACGTCGCGCTTGTGCTCAGCGCTGGCCAGGTGGTCGGCGCCGTGCCCAAGGGCGCTCTTCCTACCTACGGAGAGTTTTACGAGCAGCGCTGGTTTGATAGTGGGGAGGGGGTCGCCCTTGTTATCGATGATCCTCGTTTCGGGACCTTCCCCTTAGCGCAAAAGCTTGGTTTTGAAACCCTAGGCGTGCGCTGGGCCCTAGAGCTCTGCGAGGACCTGTGGTCCCCGTCGCCCCCGGGAGTAGCCCATGCCTTGGCCGGGGCCCAGCTGATCCTGAATCCCTCGGCGAGCCCGGAAGGGGTGGGGAAGGCCGCCTATCGCCGGGATTTGGTGCGCATGGCCAGCGGCCAGCGCCTCTGCGGCTATCTCTATGCAGGCGCCGGCCCCTTCGAATCGAGCAAGGATCTGGTATACGGCGGTCACCTCCTGGCTGCGGAAGCCGGGTCGATGCTGGGGGAAGGGGAGCGCTTTGCCCTCGACGGCGCGTCCCTGACCGTGGATTTCGACGTGCAACGCTTGGCCTTCGACCGCCGGCGCAATAGCTCCTTCCGGCGCCAGGCCGGTAGCGAGGGTTATCGCTTTTTGTCGGCGCCGGCTCAGCCCGCGGCCCTAGCCGGTCCGCTCTTTCGCCAGATTGATCCCCAGCCCTTCATCCCCGGAGACCGGGAAGAGGCCGCGCGGCGGGCCAAGGACATTCTCGCTATTCAGGCGACGGGCCTGGCTCGGCGCATGCGGGCAGCGCGGGCTCAGGCGCTGGTGATCGGCCTTTCTGGGGGCCTCGACTCCACCCTTGCGCTGCTGGTGTCTTTAGAGGCTTTAAAGCGCCTCGATCTCCCGAAGACGGCCCTGTGCGCCCTGACCCTTCCGGGCCCCGGGACCAGCGAAAAAACCTTGGGACTCGTGGGGGGGCTGGCTGAGGTGCTTGGCCTTACCCTTGAGCGCATCGATATTGGCCCAGCGGTGGCCCAGCACCTCGCCGACCTGGGGCACGATGGGGTGACGCCGGACGTGACCTTTGAGAACGCCCAGGCCCGGGAGCGCACGCAAATTCTTTTCAATCGGGCCAATCAGCTTGCGGGGCTCGTGGTCGGCACGGGAGATCTTTCCGAGCTGGCCCTTGGGTGGTGCACCTTCAACGCCGATCACATGGCGAGCTATAACGTAAACGGTAGCGTGCCGAAGACGCTCATTGCCGATCTGGTGCGGGCCTATGCGGCGCAGCAGCATGACCAGGCTCTATCCCAGGCGCTCGAAGCGGTATTGGCCTTGCCGATCTCTCCGGAGCTCATTCCTGGGGACGATCCCCAGGAGGTAGGCCAGCTCACGGAAGCGGTGCTAGGCCCCTACGAAGTCCACGATTTCTACCTGTACTACGCCCTGCGCTTTGGTATGGGGCCGGCAAAGCTGCGTTTCCTGGCGCGCCGGGCCTTCGCCGATCGCTACGCGCCGGACGCCCTCGATGAGTGGCTCGATCGGTTCTTCAGCCGCTTTCACGCCATGCAGTTTAAGCGCACCACCCTGCCCCCGGGACCCAAGGTGGGCACGGTGAGCCTGTCTCCCCGGGGGGATTGGCGCATGCCCGACGAAACGACGCCGTCCCAGCGCTAGACGGCCGGCACCCCTTCCGGGAAGCCCTCGGGAAGGGGGCTGGTAAAGCGGCGAGGGCGGGAAAGGCCGTCCTCGATTTTCGGTAGAAGCAGGGCATGGCAGTGCAGCCCCAGGCGCGGTGCGCGTTGCGACGCGTCTTCCGGCCGGCCATAGCGCGGATCGCCCTTCAGCGGCGCCCCGAGCCAGGCAAAGTGGACCCGAATTTGATGGGTGCGGCCCGTGTGGAGGCGCACGAGATAACGCTGCTTGCCCAGGTGCCGGGCGACCGTGAGCGCGCTCTGCCCTTCGGGCTGCGCCACGGCAGGGGGCACCTCATGGACCCAGACGCCGTCCTGGGCCCGACGCCGAATGGCTTCTCTAGGCCCCGCCACGCGCATGCGGCCCTTTCGTCCTGGCTTTAAGGGGAGGGTGATGCGATGACGCTCGGCGCCCTCGAGGGGGTCTCCGGGCAGGGGCGCACTGGCCTGAGCCACATACCATTTCCCAATGCTGCGCGCCTCGAAGGCCGCCCCGAGCGTGCGCTCCATCTCGGCGCTGAGCGCCACCAGCAGCAGACCGGAGGTGTCCTTATCAATGCGGTGCACGATGCGGGGACGAGGGCGGTCGGCTTCGCCGTCCTGCCACGCCTTGAGCGCATCGTGAAGGCTGGGGGCGCCGATGCGATCGGCAAGAACGGAAACGCCGGCGGGCTTGTCTAAAACCCAAAGCGCCTTGTCTGCCCAGCGCCAGCGAACGCCGGGGATCAGCTCCGCGCCGACCGTCGCCACGCTCAAGAAAGGGCGCCGGGCAAGATTCCGTCGGCAGAGAAGGGCTCGGTAAACCGGATGTTCCCTCGGACAAGACCCTCCTGAACCACAGCTAGGCCGCCGTGCCGAACCATCCACTCTAGCCGGTGGTCGCGGTATTCCCGCTTAAAGAGGCCAGCCTCTAGGGCCGCGCGGACGGCCTCTAAGCTGGCGCCGCCGGTGCCCAGGGCAGCAATTTCCTCGCGCCCAGCCTGCACGCTAGGCCACGCTCGTCCCCGCGCTAGGTAGGCCCCCAGCGGGCTCTCCGGCGCCGGCCCCAGGCCAAAGGCCTCGCTGCCCAGGAGATGGGGCAGCACGGCTGCGTCGGCCCAGCCGAAGCCTTCCCCGCCGAACCAGGGGGCCTCCCCCAGCTGCGCCTCGAGCCAGGCGTACCACTGCTTGAGGTCGGCCTCGGCGCCGGCGAGAAGCTGGTCTCGAAGGGCGCCCTCGCTGCGTCCAAAGTGGTGGATCTCGCCTAGGGCCCAGTTGATGGCCTCATAGTGCGTATCCATAGCCTCTTCGATCATGCGCGCCCGCGCCCGGCCCAGGGCCGACGGGGCCGCCAGGGGCGGGTCGGGCCAGCGCTCTTCGATGAACTCTAGGAGCACCGTCGATTCGAAGAGGGCCTCCCCGCTTTCCAGCACGAGGGCGGGCACCTCGCCCCGGGGATTCGCTGCTCCAAGCCCATCGTTCTGCGCGCCGCTGCCCAGGCCTGTAGGCAGGCAGGCTTCGAAGGCCACGCCCTTTTCTCGCAGGGCGATTTTGACCTTCTGGCTGTAGGGGGACAGGGGATGATCAAAGAGGCGAAGGGCCATGGCTCACTCCTTCCAAGCAAGACGAGTTTGCGGCGGAGCGTTATCATCGAGGCCTGAGAAGGAGAGCGCAATGGACCCCAAAACCTGGCTGAGCCGCGAAGAACTCGCATCGGTGATGCAGCGGAGTGACCTAAAGGGCGCCTTTTTGGTGGCCTCCCAGTGGCTACAGGTGGTCGCGTTGTTTTGGGTGATGGCGGTCTATCCCAGTCTGCCGGTGTGGATTCTGGGGACGCTCCTGCTGGGGAACCGGCTCCTCGGCTTTGGCGTTCTCGTGCACGAGTGCGGTCACCGCACCCTCTTTCGCACCCCGGCGCTGAATGATTTTGTGGGGCGCTGGCTCGCTGCGCCACCAACCTTCAACAACATGCGCGCTTACATGCGTGGCCATCTCGAGCATCACCGGCTGGCAGGTACGGCGGAGGATCCGGACCTTCCGAACTATCGGGATTACCCCATCTCCCGGGATCGGCTATGGCGTAAGCTGCGCCGCGATCTTTCCGGCCAGACTGGCTGGCACACGCTTCAAGGCGTAGGCCGAAATCTGTCGAATTACAGCCGCCTGAGCCCGGAGGCCCGGGGGGCTCTCGGCCGCGCTGTGCTGATGAACCTTGCCGTATTTCTCGCCCTCACCGTGGCGGGCGTTCCTGTGCTCTACCTCCCCTGGGTGCTGGCCTATATCTTCATTCTGCCGCTGGTGAGCCGCATTCGGCAGGTGGCGGAGCACGGTGCCGTGCCAGACCTCTACAGCATGGATGCGCGAAACAACACGCGTAGCGTCCGCTCGAACTGGCTCATGCGTGCCCTGTTCTCGCCCCATGGTGTGAATTGGCATTTAGAGCACCACCTCATGCCCTCCGTGCCCATCTATAATCTGGGGCGGCTCCATCGCTTGCTGACGGCGAAGGGCGCCTATGACGGTATGCGCTTTGAAACCAACTACTTCCATCTGCTGGCGGCGGTCAGTCCGCGCTAGGGTTTCCCATGAATTTGCGCGATTTGAAGTACCTCGTGGCCGTGGCGGACCTGCGCCACTTTGGCCGCGCCGCCGAGGCGTGCTTCGTCTCCCAGCCCACCCTGTCGACGCAGATCCGCAAGCTCGAGGATTTCCTTGGGGTCACCCTTATTGAGCGGAACAATCGCCAGGTGCTGCTCACGGCAACGGGGGAGAAAATCGTGGCCCGGGCGCGCATCGTGCTGCGGGAAGCCGATCAGCTGGTGCGCCTTGCGAAGCAGGCAAGCGACCCCCTCGGTGGGGAGTTTCGCCTCGGGGTGATCCCCACCGTGGCGCCCTACCTACTGCCGCGCATGCTCCCGGCGCTTCGGGACCGCTTCCCAGAGCTCGAGGTGCAGCTGGTGGAGGCACAGACCGCGGTGATTACCCGGGAGCTTCGCCTGGGGCACTTGGATGCCATCATTCTCGCCCTTCCCGTACTTGAAGAAGGCGTGCGCACGGAGGGCCTCTACGACGAGCCTTTCTATCTGGCCGTGCCGGACGGCGACCCCCTCGCCAACGCGGCAACCGTCAGCGCGGAAACGCTCATGAGCCGGCAGGTGCTGCTCCTCGAGGACGGGCATTGCCTGCGCGATCAGGCCTTGGACGTTTGTGCCCAGGTGGGCGCAGTGGAAAATTTGAACTTTTCGGCGACGAGCATCGAAACCCTGCGCCACATGGTGGTGGCGGGGATCGGGGTAACGCTGATTCCAGAGCTGGCGCGGCAGGAGAACGACGGCATGCACTACATCCCCTTTGCCGGGGAGGCGCCGAGCCGACGCATTGGCCTGGCTTGGCGCAATACATCGACGCGGGAACTGCTGCTCGGGCCCCTGGCGGCGCTTATTCGAAGCGCCGTGGGGGAGAGCCTTGGCCCGGAGGACCGGGCCGTTCTGCTGGACAGCCCGGCCCCTTAGGGGGTGAGGTCCGCGGCCAGGGAAGCGCGCTGGGCGTCTGTTAGGGTGACTTCGCAGGGGAGGTTGTCGTGGTCGGCGCCGAAGGCGATGGGCGCGCCATTGCGCACTAAAGTCGCATCGGCGTCGCTGAGCTCAAAGCGCATGAAGTGCACTGAAGAGGTCTTTTCTTCTGTGGCCCGCTCTAGATCCTCATCGGCGATGGCGTAGCAGCGCTCGCCGTCCCCCACGCGCACGTAGATGCGATCTTCCACCCCCACAAGGCGCGCCAGGGCCGCCTTGCGCTCGGCCACGTCGCCGTACTCGAGCATAAAGGTGGCTTTCCAGTTTTGCCCATCGGGTATCAAGGGGTTGTAGGCCTCGATCTCCTCCATGATGCCGTCCACTTCGAAGATGCGCTCGACCCGGAGCATCTCCTGCACCTGATACTGCATGGTGAGGAAATCCTCGAAGTAGAGGGTGGCGTTCGGCGTGAGGGCAATGCGCCGAGGAATCTTGTGCGCAATGACCTTGGCACGAAAGTCGGGGCGCGCCTCGGCGTACTGCTCGAGGCTCATAAGCGTGTCCCGGGATAGCTTTTGCACCGCTGATTCTCCCTTAAGCTGCTGCGAGGCCGTAGGCCACGCGAAGCATGGTGAGGGGGTGAGATGCCTCCCCCTGATCGGTGAGCCCGTGTTGAATCATCCGTCCGGCCATGGGGCAGTCGCTGCCGTAGTGGTCCGGGTTGTCCTTCTTCACCTTATTCACGATGGGGCGGGCAATCTTCACCGCGTAATCGTGGGTTTCTTCCCGGTAGGCGTAGGTGCCGTCGTGGCCGGAGCAGCGCTCGATGAGCGTCACTTCGGTTTCCGGGATAAGGGCGAGGAGCTCCCGGGTTTTCTGGCCAATGTTCTGCACGCGCTGGTGGCAAGCGGCGTGATAGGTGACCTTCCCCAGGGGCTTGGGGAAGTCCGTCTTCAACAGCCCATCCTTGTGGCGAAGCATGAGGTACTCGAAGGGGTCGAAGAGGCGGGCCGCCACCTTCTGCACGTCCTCGTCCTCCGGGAACATGAGGGGTAGCTCTTGCTTGAACATGAGCACGCAGGACGGCACGGGGGCGATGATGTCCCAACCCGCCTCGATGGCTTCGAGCAAGATTGGAATATTGTGTTCCTTCAAGCGCTTCACCGCCGTGAGGTCCCCAAGCTCGAACTTGGGCATGCCGCAGCATTTCTCCCCATCGATGACCTTTACGGGAACGTCGTTGTGCAGGAAGACGGCGGCGAGGTCGGCGCCAAGCTGGGGCTCGTTGTAGTTGCCATAGCAGGTGGTGAACACGGCCACCCGGCCCTGGGTACGGCCGCTGGCGGTCACGGGGAGGTTTGCCCCGAGCGTGCCCTTGTGCTGGCGCTTAAAGGTTTTGCTGTGGAAGGTCGGCAGGGGCGCTTTTTCGTGGATGCCCACGACCTTTTGCAGGGCGCTGCGCAGGCTTTCCTGGCCGTTGGCAAAGTTTACGGCGCTGGCGATGCCCGGCTGGCCGAGTACGGAGAACACGGCGTCCGTGCTGGTGATGAGCCGATCCCGCCACTTGGCCTGGCCCTTGGAAAATTTCACGGCCTTCGCCCGCAGCATGAGATGGGGGAAGTCCAGGTTGAATTCGTGGGGCGGTAGGTAGGGGCACTTGGTCTCGGCGCAGAGATCACAGAGGTAGCACTGGTCCACGACCTTGCCGTAATCCTCCTTCGCCACGCCGTCCACTTCCATGGTCTCGGACTCATCCACGAGATCAAAGAGCACGGGGAAGGACTGGCAGAGGCTGACGCAGCGGCGGCAGGTGTGGCAGATGTCGAAAACCCGCTCGAGCTCCTGGTTTAGGGCCTCTTCGTTCCAGAATTCTGGGGTTTGCCAGTGGTGCGGTTCGCGCTTTGCTTTCTCGAGATTGCCTTCACGATACGCTGCCATGGTCGCGCTTCCTGTGCCGTAAGGAATGGGGGAGGACTGCTAAACGGTACTCAAACTAAAGGGGGCCCGCAGAGGGCCCCCGATAGGAGCAAGGGAGCGGCGAAGGGCTTCGCCGCCGGACCTTGCCCGGTTTGGCCTTAGGCCATGGCGTCCAGAGCTTTCTGGAAGCGGTTGGCGTGGGAACGCTCTGCTTTGGCGAGAGTTTCGAACCAATCAGCGATTTCGTCGAAGCCTTCGTCCCGTGCGGTCTTGGCCATGCCCGGGTACATATCGGTGTACTCGTGGGTTTCCCCAGCGATGGCGGCCTTGAGGTTATCGGCGGTGGTGCCGATGGGAAGACCGGTGGCCGGATCGCCGACCGCTTCCATGTACTCAAGGTGACCGTGGGCGTGCCCCGTTTCCCCTTCCGCGGTGGAGCGGAAGACAGTGGCCACGTCGTTTTCCCCTTCCACGTCGGCCTTGGCCGCGAAGTAGAGGTAGCGGCGGTTGGCTTGGGATTCGCCGGCAAAGGCGGCCTTCAGGTTTTCGAAGGTTTGGCTATCTTTCAGATCCATGAGATCGCTTCCTCTTAATAAGCTATGGGGAAGAGTGGCCGGCAAGGCCGACCACGTTCAGTGGTTTGGTCACTGGAACAGGGCGCAGTATACGGGCTTGGGGCCCGAGCGCCATTTGTTCTTTCTGATGGCTTTCATAGGTTCTGTCAATGGAAACCGGGAGGCAGGGTATGATCTTACCGTGCCTTGCTAACCCCGAGGCAGCCCCCGGGGTTTGATAAGGCTATGAATTTTAAGATTTTTATGAGCGGATTAGAGCTTGTCCCGGTCTTGTCCTAGTATAGGTTTCATAAATGAAAATCATTCTTATCTCTAAGCGACCCGCGCCAGGAGGGCCTCGGCCACCGCCCGATGCTTCACCTGCCCATGCTGGATATTGAGCCCCGTTGCAAGGTGAGGATCGGCGGCCATAGCCGCTTCCGTGCCCCGGTCCGCGAGCGCCTTCACGAAGGGCAAGGTGGCCGCGTTCAGCGCATAGGTGCTGGTCCGGGCCACGGCGCCGGGCATGTTGGTGACGCAGTAGTGAACGATGCCTTCCTCGATATAGGTGGGGGCATCGTGGGTGGTGGGACGGCTCGTTTCAAAGCAGCCGCCCTGGTCGATGGAAATATCCACCAGGGCCGCGCCGGGGCGCAGGGTGCGGAGCTGGTCCCGGGAAAGAAGCCTTGGGGCCTTGGCGCCAGGGATGAGTACGGCGCCGATAATCAGGTCGGCCTGGGCGCAGGCCTCGGCGATGGCCTGGGCGTTGGCGTGGAGGGTCCGCACCCGCCCTTGAAAGTGCTGGTCTAAGCGCCGAAGTGCGGGGAGGGCGCGGTCGAGCACGGTGACCTCGGCGCCGAGCCCCACGGCCATGGTGGCGGCCTGGGTGCCTGCGACGCCGCCGCCCAGGATCACCACTTGGCCAGGCATAACGCCCGGTACGCCGCCAAGCAGTACGCCCCGGCCGCCCAGAGCTTTTTGCAGGCAGGCCGCGCCCACCTGGATGGACATACGGCCCGCGACTTCGCTCATGGGGGTTAAAAGAGGAAGAGTGCCTTCCTGGCTGGTTACCGTTTCATAGGCGATGGCGGTAACGCCGCTGGTCTTCAAGGCTTCCGTTTGGACCGGATCGGCGGCGAGGTGCAGGTAGGTAAAGAGGGTTTGCCCCGGGCGAAAGCGCGCAATTTCGGGGAGCTGCGGCTCCTTCACTTTGACGATCAGGTCGGCCTGGCCAAAGACCTCGTCCGTCGTGCTCACGGTGGCTCCGGCGGCGACATACGCATTGTCGTCGCAGCCAATGCCGGCCCCTGCGCCCCGTTCCACCCAGACCCGATGGCCGCCCTGGGTCAGCTCGGCCACGGCCTCGGGGGTCAGGCCAACGCGGTATTCATGGTTTTTCACTTCCTTCGGAACGCCAATGAACATGAGCCGAGCTCCAACGGGTTTTGATGTGCGCATAATCCTCCCTTTTACGCGGCATAAATTAGCTTTCTTTGGCTATTTTCCGTTTGAAATGGCAGAAAGTTGTGTTTAATTAGGTTTAAGCGAAAGATTTTGCTTTTTTTGGCTTAGGGGGCGCCTATGGAATCGCTGGTGCTCGACCGCATCGACCGGCGCATGCTGGCGGTGCTGCAGGAGGACGGGCGCATTGCCAATAGCGCCCTGGCTCGGCGTGTGGGCCTGTCCGAATCGGCGACCCTGCGGCGCCTTCGGCGCCTCGAGGATAGCGGCCTCATCGATGGCTACGTGCTGCTGGTGAATCAGGCTAGAGCGGGGAAGCCCGGCAATATCTTTGTGGAAATCGCCCTTACGGCGCAGGAGGAGGCAGCGCTGTCGGCCTTTGAGGTGGCGGTGCAGGAGCGCCCAGAGATCCTCGAGTGCTACCTCATGAGCGGTGAATATGACTATCTCCTCCGAGTGGTGGTGGCGGACTTCGCAGACTATGAGCGGATCCACCGGGAACATCTGACGCGCCTGCCCTTCGTGGGCCGGGTGCGCTCGAGCTTCACCCTGCGCACCGTACTTCGCCGCACCTCCATTCCCCTTTAGCGGGTAAACTGCCTGCTTTTTTGCCGGGAGCTGACCGTGAACCAAGGGCCCGCTGAACACGCCGCCGTACTTAATGGGGTGTCCCTCCACTGGTTCGAATGGGGCGCGCCGGGGCCCGAGCCGTCCATCGTGCTGATCCACGCCACAGGCTTCCACGCCCGGTGCTGGGATCAGGTGGTGAAGGCGCTCCCGGGGCGTCACGTGCTGGCGTTGGATCTTCGGGGCCACGGCCGGTCTGCCAAAACGCCGCCCTTTTCCTGGGACAGCTACGGCAACGACCTGGTGGCCTGGACGGAGCATCTCGGCCTTGCGAGCGCGATCGCCGCTGGCCACTCCATGGGGGGCTATGCGCTGACCGATGCGGCGGCGTCGAAGTCCGAGGCGTTCTCCCGGCTGCTGCTCATCGATCCGGTCATCTTGCCGCCGGAGCTTTACGCCGAGCGGGCCTCCGGTCCCCAGGATCCCTCGGCCCATCCAACGGCCAAACGTCGTAATCATTGGGAAAACTGGGAGGCCATGGAGGCGCGCTTCGCCGACCGCGTGCCCTTCAAGCGCTGGGAGCCGGCGGTGCTTCAGGACTACTGTCGCTACGGCGTGCTGCCTGGGCCCGAGGGGGATTTCGTGCTGGCCTGCCCCCCGGAAGTGGAAGCCTCTATTTATCTGGGGAGCGCCGGACGGGATATCTACCAACGCATCCCTGAGGTCCGAGTCCCCGTCACCGTACTTCGGGCGCCGCCGCGCACCGGGCCCCGGGACGTTATGGATTTCAGTGCCTCCCCCACCTGGCCCGAGCTCGCTTCGAAATTTCCCCACGCTCGGGATGTGGTGCTCCCGGAGCACAGCCACTTTATTCCCATGGAAGCGCCGGCTCTCACCGCGGCCTATATCCTCGGCGAGCGTTAGGCCGTGGAGGTGGTCGCCGCGCTCCTATGCCAGGGTCCCTGGGTGCTGTGCCTGCGGCGGGCCCCGGGGGAGCGCCACGCGGGTGCCTGGGAGTTCCCTGGGGGCAAGGTGGAGCCCGGGGAGACGCGGGAGGCGGCCCTAGCCCGGGAGCTTTGGGAGGAACTCGAGCTTTCCATTGAGGCGCCGGCCTTTCTCGGCACGGTGCAAGGGCATCGCGATGGGGGGCAGCCCTTCGCGCTCCACGGCTACGCCGTCACCCTGTCGCTGCTGGCCCCCACGCTCCGCGTCCACGACCGCGCCTTCTGGGTGCAGCGCTCAAGATTGAACCCCGAAGCGCTTCTACCCGCGGATCGGGAGCTCTTCGCACTGCTACCGCCCCTGCCCTAAGCCCCCGGAGCGCCTCGGCGGGTGTACAATCGCCGGCTTTCAAACGGATGGTGATGACGACCGTGTCTGAGGGAGAAGCCCCGGCAACGCCGGCTCAAGGCCCCTTTTCCTTTGTGGAGGCCGAGCACGAAGTGCTCGCCTTCTGGCAAAAGGAAGGCATCTTCGAGGAAAGCCTCGCGCAAACCCGTGACGGAGCGCCGTATATTTTTTACGACGGCCCGCCCTTTGCGACGGGCTTGCCCCACCATGGGCACCTGGTGGCGTCCACCATCAAGGACATCATTCCCCGCTACTTCACCATGAAAGGTCGCTACGTCTCCCGTCGCTTCGGCTGGGACTGCCACGGCCTCCCCGTGGAGCACGAGATCGACAAGCAGCTGGGCCTAAGCGCTCAGGACGCGGTCGAAAAGCTAGGGGTGAAGGGCTACAACGACGCCTGCCGGGGCATCGTGCAGCGCTATACCCAGGAGTGGCGGAGCACCATCACGCGCCTGGGCCGCTGGGTCGATTTCGATCACGACTACAAAACCATGGACCCCTGGTTCATGGAGTCCGTGTGGTGGGTGGTGAAGCAGCTGTTTGATAAGGGCCTGGTGTACCAGGGGCAGAAGATCGTCCCCGTTTCCACGGCGTTGGGCACGGGGCTGTCGAACTTCGAAGCCAACCTGAACTACAAGGAAGTGCAGGATCCGGCGATCACCGTGCTCCTGAAGCTGTGCGACGAAGACGCCCATCTGGCGATCTGGACCACCACCCCCTGGACCGTTCCGTCTAACCTGGCCGTGTGCGTAAACCCCAAGCTTTCCTACGCGAGGGTGCGCGATACGGAACGGGATGTGACCTTCTACCTCGCCGAGGGGCGGGTCGCGGCCTACGCCGAACGCCATGCCCTCGAGGTCCTTGAGGTGGTGCCGGGCTCCGCCCTTGCGGGGCGCCGCTACGAGCCGGCCTTTACCTACTTTGAAGATCAACGCGCCGCCGGCGCCTTCACGGTGATCACCGGCGAATACGTGACCGCCGACGACGGCACGGGCCTCGTGCACCAGGCGCCGGCCTTCGGCGAGGACGACTACAACGCCTTCCGCGCCGCGGGCCTGGACGCCTTCGCCATGCCCGTAGGGCTTGATGGGCGCTTCGATGCGCAGGTCCCGGATTTCGCCGGGCAGCACGTGAAGGACGCGGATCGGGAGATCACCCGCCACCTGAAGGAGAGCGGCGCACTGTACGAGCAGGACGTCATCGTCCACAGCTACCCCTTCTGCTACCGCTCGGAAACGCCCCTGATCTACCGCGCCGTGCCCAGTTGGTACGTGAAGGTGGAGCAGCTCAAGGATCGCCTCCTGGTCGCGAATCGCCAGGTGCGCTGGGTGCCCGACCACATCCAGGAGGGGCGCTTTGGCAAGTGGCTGGAAGGGGCTCGGGACTGGGCTATCTCTCGGAATCGGGTTTGGGGTACACCCCTGCCCCTTTGGGTGAACGACGAAACAGATGCGGTGCACTGCATCGGCTCCCGGGAGGAGCTTTCCACGCTCACGGGAACGCTCGTGGACGATCTCCACCGGGAGTTTGTCGACGATCTCACTTTCACTAAGGATGGAGAGCCCGGGGTCTATCGCCGGGTGCCGGAAGTGCTCGACTGCTGGTTTGAGTCCGGCTCCATGCCCTACGCTCAACTGCACTATCCCTTCGAGAACGCGGAGCTTTTCGAGCAGGGCTTCCCGGCGGAGTTCATCGCCGAGGGGCTCGACCAAACCCGGGGCTGGTTCTACACCCTGACCGTGCTTGGGGCAGCCCTGTTTGATCAGCCGGCCTTTCGGAACGTCATCGTCAATGGCCTGGTACTGGCGGAAGACGGCACGAAGATGTCGAAGTCCAAGCGCAACTTCACGCCTCCGGATGAGCTCATGGAGCGCTACGGCGCCGACGCCCTGCGCCTTTACCTCATCAACTCAGGGCTCGTGCGCGCTGAAGAGCAGCGCTTCGCGGATACGGGGGTGCGGGAGCTGACCCGACGAGCGCTGCTGCCCTGGTACAACGCTTTTAACTTCTTCCACACCTACGCCGAGCTGGACGGTTTCACCCCGGCGCCGCTCGCCGAACCCACGGCCGTGCTCGATCGTTGGATCCTGTCCCGGCTGCAAACGCTGAAGGCAACGGTGGGGGAGGAGATGGAGGGCTATCGCCTCTATAACGTCGTGCCCCGGCTATTCGAGTTCATCGAAGAGCTCACGAACGTCTACATTCGCTACAACCGGGAGCGCTTCTGGACCGAGGGGCCCAGCGAAGATAAGACCGCGGCCTTCTCCACCCTTTACCGGGCGCTGCTGGAGCTCTCCCAAACCATGGCGCCCTTCGCGCCCTTTCTGTCCGAGACGCTCTATCAGCGGCTTCGGGACCTTGGGGATCGGGACGCCTTGCCGCGCTCCGTGCACCTCTGCGCCTATCCAGAAGCGGAGGCAGCGCGCATGGATCGGCGCCTCGAGGTGGCCGTGGATCGCATGCAGCAGGTGATTCTTCTCGGCCGGCAGAAGCGGGAAGAGGCGCGCCTGGGGCTACGCCAGCCCCTGGCGAAGCTCACGGTCATTCATCGTGACGGCGGGCTTCTGGACGATATCCGCGCCCTCGAGGTGGAATTGGCCCGGGAGCTGAACGTTAAGGAAATCGCTTACAGCACGGATGAAACCGCTTTCATTCGCCTCTATGCAAAGGCCAACTTCAAGCAGCTGGGCCGGCGCCTCGGCAAGGAGATGAAGCGCTACGCCGCCGCCATCGCCGCCCTGGGTCCGGAAGCCATCGAGGCCTTTGTGGAAACGGGCACGCTAACGCTTGAGGGCGAACACTTCGGGGAGGGGGATCTGGAGGTTTTCCGCGAGCCTCAGCCCGCTACGGAAGCGCTGTCAAACCGCTTCATCACCATCAACCTGTCCACGGAGCTCACCCCGGCCCTGCGCCAGGAAGGCCTGGCCCGGGAAGTGGTGAACCGCATTCAGCGGGCGCGCAAGGACGCTGGCTTCCACGTGAGCGACCGTATTACGGTGCATTATGCAGCGGAGGCGCCGCTCGATGCGGCCATCGACGTCCACGGGGCTTATATCGGCGGCGAGACGTTGGCGGTGGCTCTCGTGCCCGAGGCGAACCTGGTAGAAGAGGCCACGGCGGTAAGTATCGACGGAGCCGCGCTGCGCTTCACCCTGACCCGAGAGGCCCGCTAGCGGGCCCTTTGGGGCTAGCGCTCTAAAGCAGGGCGGGGCGGTAGGCCGGCTTTTTTGTAGAGGGCATCTAGGACCACCGCTGTGGCGAGGGCGTCCGCGCCATCGGTGGCGGGCCCTTTGCCCCGGAGTACGGCGTCGGCAAAGGCCTGAAGCTGGTAGCAATAGCTGGGGGTGGGGTCCACCGATTCTCGCAGTTCGCCGCCCTTGCTCGTCAGCGTCAGCTCGTGCCCGAGCTGGGGTGCCACGGGGTTTTGCACCCGAAGCGATCCTTCCGAGCCGCTCAGGCTCAGCCACGCCGCGAGGGGTTCCTTGGGACTCATGCTCGCCGTCACCGTGGCCGTCAGCCCCGGGTAGGCGGCATGGGTGAGGACCCCGCGGAAGCGCTCATCCACGCCCTCTTCGACGCCCGCGGCCTCCGCACTCGCCACCGTAAGGGGGTCGCCGAGCAAGCGGCGGAACATATGCACGCCGTAGATCCCCAGATCTAAAAGGGCGCCGCCGGCGGTGTGAAAGCTTCGGCGAATATCCCCCGGGGGAATGTGGGGCACGGAGAAGTGCATGGCGATTTCCATGAGCGTGCCCAGCGTGCCCGCGCGTAGGATCTCCTCCACCCGGGCCCAGAGGGGGTGGTAGACGTAGTGCATGGCCTCCATGAGCACGGGGCCATGGTCCTTTTGCAGCAGGCTGCGCAGCGCCAGGGCGTTGCCGCTGAGGGGCTTTTCGCAGAGCACGGCCTTTCCTGAGGCCAGGGCCGCCTCCGCCCAAACCAGGTGATGGCTCGCCGGGAGGGCGATGTAGACCGCGTCGACGTCATCCCGGGCAAGGAGCTCGCCGTAGCTTTCCGAAACGGCGGGGATGGCGTGCTCCTGGGCGAAGACCGCAGCTCGGGCTATGTCCCGGGCCGCCACGGCGGTGACGGACACCTCGGGCACGGCGTCCGCGGCGTAGATCACCGCCGCGGGGGTGATGCGCGCCGCACCAAGAAGCCCCAGGCGAAGGGTCAAGCCTGCCCCCGCTCCGGGAGTACGCTATCGAGGTCCGCGGCGCTGTCCGCGCCGAAGGCCTTGGCCAAGAGGTCCATGCCCCCTTCCTGCCCTTCCGGGGGTAGGGGCGCGCAGGCCGTGAGGCCGCCGTCCACGGCCAGGGCTTGCCCCGTGATAAAGCTCGCTTCGTCGCTGGCGAGGAAGGCCGCCGCGTTGGCAATGTCGCTGCCTTCCCCGGCGCGGCGTATGGGCTGATTCCCGGCGAGCACGGCGCGCATGATGCCCGCGTGGTCGACGTTACCGCCGCCTTCCTGGGCCAGACGGCCCGCAAAGATGGGGGTGGCAATGCCGCCGGGGCAAATGGCGTTTACCCTAATGGCGGCTGGGCCCAGCTCCCGCGCCAGGGAGCGAGTCATGCCAATGACCCCAGCTTTGATCGCGCTGTACACGTGGGGACCGTAGCCGCCCTTGAGCCCAGCGACGCTGGCGGTGGTGAGAATGGTGCCGCCGCCCCCGGCCTTGAGGTGCGGCGCGGCGTGGCGAACCCCCATCAGCGGCCCAGTGAGCATGGCGTCGACGGTACGGCGGTAGCGCTCGTCGAAGGTAAGGGTTTCGATCTCACCGCTGATGCCGGCGAAGCCGGCGTTGTTAAAGAGGCAGTCGAGGCGTCCGAAGGCGCTGAGGGCGGCGTCGATGAGGGCTTTTACCTCGTCCTCCCGCGCCACATCGCAGGGCAAGAAGTGGAAGGCGGGCCCAAGGGCCTCGGCCAGCGCTTGCCCCTTGGTCTCTTGCAGATCGCCCCCTACGACACGGGCCCCCTCGTCGATAAATTTCCGGACCGTTGCTTCGCCGATCCCGCTGGCGGCGCCGGTGATGATCGCGACCTTGCCATCTAAGCGTCCCATGGTCTGCTCCTCCCCTAGTTTCCCGTAAAGGTGGGTTCGCGTCCTTCTTGGAAGGCCGCGATTCCTTCTGCGTAATCGTCGGTCTGCGCCGTAAGCGCCCACTGGTCCGCGTCCATGTGCATGATCGCGCCATCGAGGGCGTCGCTTAGGGCGTTGACGCTCTCCTTGATCATCTGCAGCGCGAGGGGCGGCTTGGCCGCGTAGCGCGCTGCCCAGCGCCGCGCTTCGGCCAGGGCCTCCCCGGGCGACGTGACGGCGTCCACATAGCCCCAGCGTTCGAGCTGGGGTGCGGCGAAGGCTTCCCCCAGGCCCACCATTTGCTTGGTGCGGGCGGGGCCGATCAGCCGCAGGCATAGGGCGAGGCCGCCCCACTGCAAGTTCATGCCCCGGTCGATCTCCGGATAGGCAAAGCGCGCCGTTTCCCCGGCGATGCGGAAGTCGCAGGCCGTGGCCATGCAGGCGCCGCCGCCCATGGCGGCCCCTTCCACGGCGCAAATGGTGATCTGGGGAATGGCCCGGAGGGCTTTTAGAAGCTCGCCCCCCAGCCGGGCCCGGCGCCGGCGCTCGAGGCCGTTGCCCTCGTCGCGCTGTTCTCGCAGGTCCGCGCCGCCGCAAAAGTGTTTGCCGGCGCCGGTAAGAATCACGACGCGAACGGCGCTCTCCCGGCTCACGGCCTGGGCCTGCGCGATGATCGCTTCCATGACCTCGGTCGAGAGGGCGTTCGCCGCGTTCGGCCGATTCAGCGTGATGATCCCCAGGGAACCCTCCAGGGAAAGGGTGACCAGCTCGCTCATGGCGTTTCCTCCGCGGCGTGGATGCGCCGCCAGAGCAGATCGGGCAGCCAGCGCCGCAGGCGCCAGCCGAGGCGCGTGCCTTTGCCGGGGAAGACGAAGAATTCGCCGCGATCCAGCGCGCTCTCGATGGCGTCGAGGACCGTATCCGGTTCGAGATGCTCAATCTGATCAAAGAACTTCGGCCACACCGTGTCCCGGGCCTGATTCAGGAGGGGGGTGCGCACCGGGGGCGGGCATACGCAGGCAAAGCGCACGCCCCGATTTCGGTTCTCGTGGTAAAGAATCTCCGAGAAGGCGACCACGGCAAACTTCGACGCGTCGTAGGCGCCCATGTAGAGGGTGGGGAGCCAGCCGGCCATGGAGGCGAAGTTGATGAAGTCCCCCTCGCCCCGCTCCAGCATGGGAGGCAGGGCCGCCTTGGCCACGTTCACCACTCCGCTATAGTTGATATCCATGACCCGGTGGATGACCTCCCGGGGCTGATCGAGGATGCGGCCCAGGGGCATGATGGCCGCGGCGCTGTAGACCCGCTTTACCGGGCCCTGGTCCCGCTCGATGCGGGCGACGGCCTCGGCGACGGCGTCGCCGTCCGTGACATCCACGGTGTGGGGTTTGATGAGCTGCTCGGCCTGGCAGGTTTCCTCCAGCCCCTCGGCGTTCACATCGAGGGCGGCTACGCTCTCCCCCCGGCTGGCCCAGCGCTGGGACGCAAGACGTCCCATGCCACTGCCCGCGCCTGTGATTAAGGTGACCCCGGCGTCGCTCATGGATCGCTTCCTCCTCTTCCTTGCGTTAAGCCGTTAAGGCTCGAGGGCCGGAAGCAAGACCTCCCGGAGGGCCTCCCAGGTGCCGGAAAACACCACCCGGTCCTGCTTTTTCTCGAGCTGATAGTCGTACATAGGATCGTAGTATTCCGTTAGCAGGGTTTCGATCCAAACCCGGTGCCCCTGGCCGTCGCCGCCCCGGGCCTGATCCTCGAGGGCTTCGTTCAGGACGGCCAGCAGCGTTTGATAGCGGCCCCCGCCGAGGCGCCGTTCGATCTTCCCCAGGGCGCCCCGGAGGTAGGTGGCGAAGGCTTCGAAGCCCGCGTCCTCGCCGTAGATGGCAAGGTGATCGGCGAGCCCGTCGGTGATGTATTCCTCAAAGGTGAGATCGACCCGGGCCGCGAGGTCCGCCTCCAGCAGGTAGAGGGGCGCCGTTTTCATGGCGTTAGCGAGGGGCTCGGGCACGGACAGGCGCCCAATGGCCCTGGACTCGTCCTCGATGGCGATGGCCCCGGGGGCTTGGGCCAGGCGAAGGAGGTCCACCGCTAGCGCGTTTTCAAAATTGATGGGCGTTGGCTGGGGCGTGGCCTTGGGCCCGAAGGCGCTGCCGCGGTGGATCGCCAGGCCTTCCAAATCAAGGGCTCGGGGCAGGGTTTCGAGGAAGCGCGTCTTGCCGACGCCCGTGCGCCCCCCCACCACGCACCAGGGCAGGCGCAGGCTTTCCTCGTCAATCACGTCGAGCAGGTGCTGGCGTAGGGCCTTGTAGCCGCCCGTAATGCCGGGCACCTCGATGCCAGCCTCGGCGAGCCAGCCTTGGGTAACTTGGGAGCGCTGCCCCCCGCGGAAGCAGTAGAGGGCGCCCGTGGGATGGGCCTTGGCCCAGGCGGCCCAGGCCTCGATGCGTGCT
The DNA here is from genome assembly GCA_016779385.1 of Pseudomonadales bacterium. Classification (GTDB taxonomy): domain Bacteria; phylum Pseudomonadota; class Gammaproteobacteria; order Pseudomonadales; family Azotimanducaceae; genus Salivita. The sequence goes on along the minus strand of JADHNT010000010.1, from coordinate 8,376 downwards.
TCCCGGGTGTCTCCGCTGACCAGGCGATGGCCGAGGCGTGCCGCGGCGTCGTGCCCCTCCTGCTTGTAGCAGCGCCCGACCTGTTCCCGCTCGTCGTCGTTCATAAGGGGATGATTGCTTGCTCTGGGAATGGCCCCCTTGAGGAACTCTATGGGGGCGCGCACATCCAGCAGGGGGCGCCCTTCTAGGAGAAGGGCGTCAAAGGCGTCCGGGCCCAGCCAGGTCCCTCGGGGTGGGCTCACGGCACGGCTTCGAAGACCGGCTCGCCGGCTTCGAATTGCTCAAGATGCTGCCGAAGCACGGGCAGGAAAGGGGGATTGTCGAGGGCCTCGGCGGCGGTGACGGCGCGGCGCTGAAGGTCGACGGCGCGCCCGAAATCCCCGGTTGCAGCTGCGGCGGCGGCCCAGGTATCAAGGTAGGCAGGGTTGGCCGCAGCGGCCTCATCCCGGGTCATGAGGGCGTCCATGAGTCGCAGGGCCAGGGCCGGGGCCCGAAGGGTGGGGCGCTCCGCGACGGCAAGGATCCAGGCTGCGGTGTTAATCGTTTCCGCCTCCCCGGAGCTTAAGCCCGCAGCGCTGAGCCACCGCTTTGCGAGGTCGTCATCCTGGGGAAAGTGCATCCCGTCCGCGTAGAGCGAGCCGAGGAGCAGCATGGCATCGGCGACGCCGCTTTCTGCCGCGCTGGTGAGCCAGCCCTGAGCTCGTTCGTCGAGGGCTTGCTCCGTGCTGAGCTTTTCCCGCACGGAGAACAGCTGGGCTTCCGGATGGCCTGCATCGGCGGCCCGGTGGAGGCGCTCCAGGGCGCGGGCCTCGGCCTTCGCCACAAGTTGGCCGTTGTATTCAAGACGCGCGAGGAGCACTTCCGCGTCGAGGTTATCCCGGGCGATGGCCTGGCGCAGAAGGGCCACGCCGGCGCTTCGGTTTTCTTCCCCGAAGTGGCCGCTGAGGTAGAGCTTGGCCAGATTGACCATGGCCTCCGCCGAGCCCTGGGCCACGGCGAGGAGAAGCTGATCCACTGCGGCATCAAGGAAACGGCTTTGCTCCTCTCCCTCCCGCCGGGCGGCGAGGGCGAGATAGACCGTGCCTAAAAGCTCCCGGGCCACGAGGTTGCGCGCTTCACTGGCGCTTTGGAGCCAGCTGACCGTTTCCGGCCCGAGCCCCGAGCCTTCGCGCCAGAGCCGCAGGGCGTAGGCCGTTTGGGCGGCGGGATCCCCCTGCTGGGCACGGGTGGCGATGTAAGCCGAGGGCTTGCTGTCTGCCCCCATGGCCTGGGCCCACTGGGCACCGGCAGTGAAGGTGGGGGTCAAATCAAAGATCCAATTCTTTAGCCCTTCGCCCTGAGCCTCCTGGACCCGAATGAGGAGCTGAAGGGTTCCGGCCTCGTCGTCGCCCTGGTAGAGCGCGCCGACGGTGGCGATCTTCCGCTGGCGCAACCAATCGAAGGCGTCCTGGGCCGTAAGCACGGCAAAGGGGGCCTCGGGCGTGCCCTCCCCGCTGGCGGCAATGCGCGCTTCAAGGGCCTGGAGGGCGCTTCGGTGATGGGTGGCCGCCTCCGCTGCTTCTAGGCTCAGCGCTGCCCGAAAGGCCTGGGCATGGGCATCGATATCGCCGTAATAAAGCTCGAGGCGTTCGAGGGCGGCCTTCAGGCGGCTTCGTTCCCCTTCGGCGCCGCTTCGAAGGACTCTGCCGCGGAGGGCAGGGCGGCGGCTTAAGCGTTCGTTGCGATCGGCGCTGGCGAGGAAGGTGGGATCGAGTTCGTCCCAGCGCGGCGCGCCTGCCTTTAAATCTTCGACGAGGGCGTCGTAATCTGAGCGAGCCCCGGGGCCGGGACCCTGAGCGCAGCCCGCTAAAAAGAGCAGCAGCGAAAATACTCCAAGGGCGAGCCCAGGAAGGCGTTTGGGGAGGCCGGCGGGGCCGCTGACGAAGGTCGCGCTCATGGCTCGAGCATAGCAGAGCGACGGCGGGGCTTGTCTCTTTCCCTGCGAATGCGCACCATCAGGCGCTCAGCGAGGAGGACCCCTATGGCACTCTTTTCCAAACCGAAAACCTTACCCACTGCCGATGAAGCCCTGCCTGGGCGCAGCGCCACCATGCCCGTACCGGAATATCACCACGCCCTGGGCACGGCGCTCCAAGGCCCCTGGCCCGAGGGCCATGAGGTGGCCTTCTTTGCCCTAGGCTGCTTCTGGGGTGCAGAGCGCCTGTTTTGGCAGCTGGATGGCGTCTACAGCACCGCCGTGGGCTATCAGGGGGGCATCACGCCGAACCCCACCTACGAGGAGGTGTGCAGCGGCCGCACGGCGCACGCCGAGGTGGTGATCGTGGTGTTTGATCCAAAGGTAATCACCTTTGAGGCGCTGCTCGAGCGCTTCTGGAATGAGCACGATCCCACTCAGGGCATGCGCCAAGGGAACGATATTGGCACCCAGTATCGATCGGCGATCTATGGCACAACGGACGCCCAGCTGGCGGCAGCGGAGGCCTCGAAGGCGGCCTTCGAACCTGCCCTTCGGGCCCAGGGCTTCGGGCCCATTACCACGGAGATTGGTAAGGCGCCGGCGTTCTACTACGCCGAGCCCTACCACCAGCAATATCTCTCGAAGATTCCCGATGGCTACTGCGGCCTGCGCGGCACGGGGGTGAGCTGCCCCATGCCCACGGGGGTAACGGCTTCAGCGCAGCAAAGCGCCTAGGCGAGCCCGCCAGAGCGCCGCCGAGCGCTCCGGCGCCTCATATGCCAAAGCCCCGGCCTGGCCCCAGACGGGGTCGGGCCAAGTCGGATCCCCGGGCCAGCGCAGCACGTGATGAAGATGGAGCTGGGCTACCCGGTTTCCGAGCACCCCCACGTTTAACTTCCCATCCTCAGGTCCCTCGCGCAGCAGGGTTTCGCTGATGGCCGCGCTCACGGCCCAGAGCTGCGCCCGTGCGGTTTCTTCAAGCTCATGAAGCTCGCGCAGGCCCGGCCGTTCGGGAATCAGCAGGAGCCAAGGCCAGCGCGCATCGCGATGCAGCCGCACCTGTCCCGCATTGCTATGACCCACGAGGACGCTATCGCGTTCAAGGGCGGGATCTAAGGCAAAGGCGGCACTCATGTCAGCGTAGTCTCCTCAGCGCCGCAGCGCCGGCACCGCCGCAGGGTAACGAGCTTCCCCTGTTTGACGTCAAAGGTGCGACTTTTATCGATTTCCCAGGCGTGAAAGCCCTGGCGACACAGGGTGCCGCCTTCCCGCTTCTTCTTTCTCTGGGCTTTCCGTGCCGTGCTGCCAGGGAAGCCCAGCACCTCACCCATAGCTAACGCCCATGCCCGCGCGGGCATCGTTGTTCACGCCGTAGGGGGCAATGGGATAGCGCAGCCCGTTGCGCGATAGCGCTGCGAGACCGTCGAGCACCCCGGGGAGATAGCGCGGGGGAATGGCCATAAGGAGTTCGTCTTCCATAACGCCGCCGTAGCGCCGCTCTGCGAAGCAGGGAATGGACAGGCTGGGCTCGTCCTTGGCCAGAGCCCTACCCCAGGAGTCGGCGCAGGAGGATTCCCCCACGCAGCCCCATTCGAGCTTTTTGTAGCCCGTCCACTGCAGGCCGTTGATGAACAGAATCATCTGCGCCGGGGTGGCGTAGATCAGGCAGATGTCCGGCGGATCCAGGCGGCCGCTGGCCATGGGGCTGACGGCGACGCCGGCGTGGGTGCCATAGCTCGGCCGATCCATGGCGGCCTGGTGGGCCGCCGCGTCCTCTTGGGTTTTATACCAAACGCCGGTCATACGGTCGCCGGAGAGCCACTTTTCATCCGCGTCGTGCAGGCCCACCACCGTGCCGCACTGGGCGCCCACGAGATTTTCCGCGCTGACGCCGACGGTCCAGCCGTTGCGGGCGGCCTGCCCCACGATCTGGTCCATGGTGTGGACCGCATCGGGCCGGCGGATCTTTGGCACGGCATTCATCTCCTCCACCGAGCGAAAGCGCTTCATCACGATGGGCGTGGTGCGCAGCCGGAGGAAGCGGTTAAGCCCCTCGACGGTAGCGGCGCCGTCAAAGCCCCCAAGATCCGTTCCGATGGTATTGCTCTGTTCTGCCATGACACTCCCCTCTTTTTTGCTCGATTCTCTACCGATGGTAGCGCGCTGTCACGGGCGCGCCTTCGCCCGGCGAAACAGCGCGACCCACACCCCGGCCTGGATGAAAAGCAGGGGCAGCAGGAGCCAGGGCTCGGGCATAGCCCCGGCCAGCAGAAACGCGCCCAGGGCCAGGGCGCCGTTTACCGTGGCGTAGGGCCACTGGTGGCGGAAGTGTTCGAAGGTGCTGAGTTCGGCGCCGCTGGCGGCGAGGATTGTCGTTTCCGACAGGGGCGAGGCGTGATCCCCGAAGAGGCCGCCGGACAGAATCGCCGCGAGGGTGAGGGCCACGGGGCCCTCGAGGCTGGCGGCGGCGGGAAGCAGCAGAGGGATAAGCAGTGCGAAGGTGCCCCAGGAGGAGCCCGTGGCAAAGCTGATCAAGGCCCCCAGCAAAAAGGCCGCGGCGGGAAGAAGGGTGACGGGAAAGTCTGCCAGCACGGTCTCGGCCACGTAGCGCGGCGCGCCCAGGGCGTTGCCGAGATCGGCGAGGGTCCAGGCCATGAGCAGGGTGGCCACCACGGGGGTCATGCGCGTGGCACCGGTGATGGCGCTCTCCATGAGCGTCGCAAAGGGCAGGATCCGCAGCGCCAGGGCGAGCAGCACCAGGGTAGCCGTGGCCAGGGCGTAGGCGGCGGCCAGCCCTGCGCGAAAATCGGCCCCGGGCAGGGGCTCGAAGGGGAAGCCTTCCGGCCCAAGCATGGCGAAGAGGGCGATGCCCAGCACCGCAAGGGGCGCCCAGAGCAGGCTAGCTTGCCAGCGATGAAGCGGTTGGGGCTCAGCCTCTGGGTGCTCTGGGGCCGGCGCTTCTGGTGGCGGTGTTTGCGATGGCGCTTGGGAAGCCCCGCGGGCGCCGAAATGCCCGCCGGTGAAGGCCAGCAGGGGGATAAGCGCCAGGGCGAGCCAGGCGTAGAACTGAAAGGGCAGGGCGCCCAGGAGCAGCGCATAGGGCGCCTCCGGGCCCGCCCCCGGCGGGGTTTGGGCCACCAAGCTCATGATGTACACGCCCCAGCCAATGAAGGGCACGAGGATCGCGATAGGGGCGGCGGTGGCGTCCAGAATCAGGGAAAGGCGGGCGCGTAGCAGCCCGGCGCGATCGAACAGGGGACGGAAGATCGGCCCAAGAATGAGCGGCGTGCCCAAATCGGAGAAAAAGATCATCAGGCCCCCGCCGTAGGCCCCAAGCTGAAGCTGGCGCGCGCTTCTCAGGCGCCGGACGGCGCCCTCGGCGAAGGCCTGGGCTCCGCCGGAGCGCTCGAGCAGCGCCACGAAGCTGCCGATCACCGCGAGCAGCAGGATCACGCTGGCGTTATAGCCATCCATCAGCTGGGGCCTAAGCTGGTCCCGGAATACGCTGGCCAGAAGCCCCAGGTGCGGATCGGGGGTCAGGAGGGCCGTGCCGAGCAGCACCCCGGCGAAGAGCCCGAAGAGCACCTGGCGGAGGGCGAGGGCCAGCACGAGGGACAGGAGCACGGGGGCAAGGGACAGGGGGCCGGGTTCCATGGGTGCTCCTGGCTTGGGTCACCTGCGACGCGCTAAGGTGATGGTTTTCCGCACAGGCACGAGTCTAGGTGAAAACGCTCTACCATGTGGCCCAGGCCCGCTCCTTCGATCCCAACGCCCCGCACTACGCACCCCCGGGCTGGGAAGGGGAAGGATTCATCCACTGCTGTTGGGCGGCCCAGCTTTCCGGCGTGCTAGAGCGCTACTTCCGCGGCGAGGGAAACCTTCTGCTGCTCACCCTCGATGCGCCGGCCCTGGCCCCCTGGCTGATGGAAGAGGACAGCACGGGGCGGGGGGAGGCCTTCCCCCACTGCTACGGTGTCATTCCCCGGTCTGCAGTGACGCAGTGCCAGCCCCTAGCCACCGATGATGAGGGTCGTCCCCTAAGCGAGGGTTTTTAGTTCATGAGCGCGTTTCACGGCGTCTTTCCCTATCTGGTTTCCCCGATTGATGCGGACGGCAAGGTGATGGAAGCGCCCCTGGCGGCGCTGTGCGAGGCCTTGATCGACGCCGGGGTGCACGGTCTTACGCCCCTGGGCTCCACCGGGGAGTTTGCCTACCTGAGCTGGGCGCAGCGGCGCCGGGTGGTGGAGGTCGTCCTCGAGGCGGCCGCGGGGCGAGTGCCCGTGGTGGCTGGGGTCGCCGCCACGGCCACGGCCGATGCGGTTGCACAAACCCGGGCCTTCGACGCCCTGGGCTGCGATGGCATCCTCGCCATCCTGGAAGCCTATTTCCCCCTGAAAGACGATGCCATCGAGGGTTACTTCCGCGCCATCTCCGGGGCCACGGAGCGCCCCGTGGTGCTCTACACCAACCCGAATTTCCAGCGCGCCGATCTGTCCCTGCCCCTCCTGACGGCGCTGGCGAAGGTGCCGAACATTGCCTATTTGAAAGACGCGTCCTCAAACACGGGACGTCTCCTCTCCATCCTGGAGGCCACGGAAGGAAACCTGGCGATCTTCGCCGCCTCGGCGCACGTGCCGGCGGCGGTGATGCTCCTCGGGGGCGTGGGCTGGATGGCCGGGCCGGCGTGTGTGGCGCCCCGGGAAAGCGTGGCGCTCTACGAGGCGTGCCGCCGCGGTGCCTGGGAGGACGCTATGGTCCTGCAGCGTCCCCTGTGGCGCCTTAACCAGCTTTTTGCTCGCCATATGCTGGCCCCCTGCATTAAGACGGGCTTGTCGCTTCAGGGCTTCGCGGTGGGTGACCCCCTGCCGCCCCAGGCGCCCCTAGGGGCAGAGGCCCAGGAAGACGTGCGGCGGACCCTTGCGAGCCTTGGGCTTCTCTAGGCGGAGCTTTTTTTCGCAGGAAAGCGCACTTTTTTAACCCTACGTCGGGGCCTTAGTCCGCCGCGTTATTCCGCGGGGCGGTCTGCGTATCTTCCGGTTCCCGGATGGGCATTAGGAAGATGTTCCAAAGCGACGGCTGGGTGGGGCCCGTACCGGTCTGCACGGTGTAGGCGTCCCGGAAGGTTCCGAATACCCGGTCCCATAGGATGACGGCGCAGCCGAAGTTCGTATTGCTCTCGTCGATCTTTACGGAGTGGTGATGAATGTGGTGGCGATTGGTCGTAAACAGCCAGCCGATCACCTTACTGTTTAGGTCGAGATTTGAATGGGCCAGAAACGCAAGGGTCAGGAGCAGCAGGTAGGCGCCGCCCACGGCCGCACCGGCGCCAAAGAGCAGTTCAACAATCGCCGAGGGCAAGGCCAGCACCAGAAGGATTTCGAGGGGATGGTTGGCGCCCGCGTTAATCGCGCCGAGATTCTGGAACGCGTGGTGGGAGCCATGGGCGGATAGGCGCCATAGCCACTGTGAGGCGTGCTCGGCGCGGTGCAGCCAGTACCAGATGAATTCGCTGCAGAACAGGGCCAGCACCGCCTGGGCAACCAAGGGCCACTGCGTCGGCCAAATATCAAGCCCCAGATTCTCGCGAAGCTCCGACAAGGCAGCATTCACTGTGGCTGCGTTCGCCGGGTCCGCAAAAAACAGGCCGAAGAGATAGGTCAGAATAAAAACGCCCACCAGCGCGCCCTTGTAGCGCGGGGCATGAACCCACTCGGGCCGCGCGGGCCAGCGATACTCAAGCGCGCCAAGGAGTACCTGCAGAAACACCACGACGAAGAGGTATACCCACGAAGACTCGTGGTAGTAGTACCAGAGGGTCAGGACGCATACCATGAGGCCCGGCTGAAGCCCATATTTTAGGATCGCTGGCATTGGTCTCTCCGTAGGCTTTCCTAGCCTAACGTGATGTCACTGGGAAAGGTACGGTTCGGGAGTCAAGCAGGTGCATATTGGATTGATTGGGGGCATTGGCCCCGCCGCAACGGACTATTACTACCGCCGGTTGATCGCATCGTTTGCAAGTAGGAACGCGGCCCTGGAGATGACCATTGCGCATGCCGATACGCACACCCTGCTAAGCAATCTCGAAAAAAACGACGGGGAGGCCCAAGTTCGGATCTATAACCGCCTTACGGAACGCCTCGCCCGGGCAGGGGCCGAGTGCGTCGTGGTTTCCTCCATCGCGGGTCATTTTTGTATCGATGCCTTTAAACGATGTTCCCAGCTACCGGTCATCGACCTCCTCGCCGAGGTCGACCAGGCCGTAAAGTATCGAGGTTTAGAACGGGTAGGAATACTGGGGACAAGAACGGTCATGGAAACGCGCTTTTACTCTGCGCTAAGCACTGCTGAAGTGGTTACTCCCCAGGGCCGCGCGTTAGACCGAGTGCACGAGGCCTATGTCTCGATGGCGGCCGCGG
>JADHNT010000092.1 GCA_016779385.1 Pseudomonadales bacterium | reverse complement strand
AGTGGCCGTCACCACCTCCACATCGGGCTGTACGTGCGCGCCTCGGTCCATGATGTTGGACATGAGCAGGGGCGTTTGCTGCATGGTCATGGCGTGATCTCTCCAGGTTTGGGGTTTTTGGACTTTTTGGACTTAGGCGTCGGGGCGGAGTTTCAGCAGGAAGGTCATATCCCCTTCCATCACCAGCTCCGCCCGGTGGTTTCTAAGAGCCGTCGCCAGGGTAATGCGGCCGGCGGCGCGCTCGGGCTCAAGGGCGCTTACGGTCAGCTCCGGGTAGAGCGTATCGCCCCGGAACACGGGCTTCACAAAGCGCGAGGACTGGCCCACGAAGGTCACCAGCGTGTCCTCGATCAAATAGGAGAAGTCCGACGCTCCCGGGGTGGTGTAGAGCAGCATCTGCAGCGGGTGCACAAGGATGCTCGGGAAGCCCCGCTCCTTGGCGTACTCCATATCGTAGTGAAGGGGGTGATTATCGCCGCTGGCGGCTCGAAAGGCCGCCACCTCCGCATCGCCAATGGTGCGCGAGGGGATGTAAAAGGTCTCCCCCAGGGTAAAATCCTCAAAATAGCGGGACTGTTCGAATTTACGTCGTAGCACCGTGGCTCCCCTTTCCACCCCTTGGCTCGGGGTCCTTCGCGGGACTATAGCGTGCTTTGCCGAGGCCCTAAACCGGGCCCCTAAGGAAAGTTATGGGCGATATCACACCGGTCACCGATCACAGCATTGCCGAGCACCTACGCCATGTGCCCCACGCCGCGGCCCTGGGTATGCAACTGGCGGGCTATGAGGATGGGCGGGCCCTCGTGCGCGTGCCCTACGCCGAGCATCTGGTGGGGGATCCGGACACGGGGGTGATCCATGGCGGGGTGCTGACCGCGGTGCTGGATAATGTCTCGGGCATGGCCGTGCCTAGGGCTTCCTTGAGTGAGGCGCAGCGGGCCATCGCCACCCTCGACCTGCGCATCGATTACATGCGGCCGGCCAAGCCCCACGAGGATTTGATGGTGGAGGCCGAGTGCTACCAACTGACCCGCGCCATCGCCTTCGTGCGGGCCCGGGCCTACCAGGCCTCGGACGACCGGGCCATCGCCAGCTCCGTGGCGACGTTCATGCTCGGGGCAAATCGGGCCGCGCCCCCGGGGTTTGGGGCTGGGGAAGGCGCGTCGTGAAGCTTCTGAGCGAAGTGCGAGGGGATGATGAGCGCCTAGATCTTTCGGCGCTGGTTACACGTATTCCCTATGCCCAGTTCCTCGGGGTGCGCGTGGAGGAACGGGGGAATGAAATCACCCTGGTGATGCCCTTCAAGGAATCGCTGATCGGGAACGTGATGCTGCCGGCGCTCCACGGGGGCACCATCGGCGCCCTCTTAGAGTTCACGGCGGTGATTCAGCTTTTGGCCGAATCCCAGCCGTCTTCCCTGCCCAAAACCATCGACTTTGCTATCGATTACTTGCGCTCCGGTCGACCCGAGGCAACCTACGCCCGGGCGACCATCGCCAAGCACGGGCGGCGCGTGGCAAATGTGCAGGTGGAGGCTTGGCAGAGCGTTCGGAGCAAGCCCATCGCCAGCGGCCACGGGCATTTCATGCTTAAGGAAAGCTAGCGCTGGTTATGCCCTACTTCTCAAGCACGGCCACAAGATGCTGCTCAAGCATGCGCTGGTAAAGGATTTTAAAATCCGCGGTGATCCCATAGTGCTTTGCAATTTCGAGCTTCTCGTCGGAGAAATAGAGCTTGAGCGTATCCATGGTCATGATGTTGTTATGCGTTGGGTCCTGAAACGACCCTAGATAGGGGTAAATGGGCGTCATGGATAAAAACCGCCCCCCCACCTTCAGCACCCGATAGCACTCGTTCATCAAAAAAATGAAAGGGGCATTGCCCTGCTCCGGCAGCTCTGCGTAGCGAGGAATGTGCTCGAGTAGGTCGTAGGCAGTGAGGTAATCAAGAGACTCGGTCGCAAAAGGCAGCGGCTCAAAGCCGAGGCGGCACCGCAGCACGTTGCGGCCCAGGTCTTCATAAAGGTCGACGCCCCAACTGTCCCCGGCGCGAAAGCGATTAGCGGGGTCGGGCCCGCAGCCTAGGTCCAGAGCCTTGCGCTGGCCCCCGTCCTTTAGGGCATAGGCGTCATGGACAGACTGCAAATCTCCCTTGACGGCCTTGAGGCGCGGACGAAAAAGCAGCGCGAAGAGGAAAAGGGAGGGGTGTTTGGTTAGGAACCGCAAAATCAGTTTTTTCATACCACTCCGCCGGGGGTCGAATCTTCGCCAAAGAGCAGAGTGTAAAGGGCGGAGCGCCCGGTGCCGAGCAAGACGGCGACGTAAAGCCTTTGGTCGACCGCCAACCCCGCCGGGAATTCTTCCCCCAAACGCAAGCGATCAGGCGCTGGAGCTGGGGCTGGCGATCGTGGTGTGGACCTTACCCCTGAGGTACAGCCCTGCCCAGAGCCGCCGGCGAGATTCCATCGGTTTTCACCTTTCTTAAAGCACCCGCTTTAGGGCTCGCCCGTCACCCTAAGTTCATATTGTTACTGCATTATACAGGAGGGAGTTTAAGAACAGTGGCGAAACGCCGATACTGTCCCCGGGGAAAAATTTGGATGGCCAGGGGTTGCCATTTTTATTACCCTCCTCTTAAGTCTTCATTGACAAGAAATAACGGGCCTACGACCTTGCTTGCGTTCTTCACTGCCTTTTTGGTTGCCTCCACCTCCAGCGCCTTCTTGGTCTGGTCGAAGCGCTGGCACATGCGCTTTAGCGCCGACCACTTTGAAGGCGCCCAGAAGTTCCACGCACAGGCGACGCCGCGCATCGGCGGACTCGCCATTGTCCTTGGGTTGGGTGCTGCGTTTCTTACGGGAGAGGCCCCCGCCGCTGTCCTCGGCCCCCTGCTGATTGCCGGCGCACTTCCTTTCGCCGTAGGGCTGACGGAAGACCTCACGAATAACGTCGGGGTTAGGCGCCGGCTTTTCTTTATTGCCGGCGGCGGCTTGCTCTTCTGCGTTCTTGCCGATCAGTGGGTGCGCTACGTAGGGCTGGCCGGCATCGACCCCCTGCTCGCCACGCCCGCCATTGGCATGGCCTTTACGGTGTTTGCCCTCACCGGCGCCGCCAACGCCATCAACATTATTGACGGCTTCAATGGTCTTGCCGGCGGCGTCTCCTTTCTCATTCTGGCCGCGTTAGCCATCATCGCGGATCAGGTTGGGGACGGCGCCTTGATGATGGTGCTCCTAGGCTTAATGGGTGCTATCGCAGGTTTCCTGCTGCTGAATTTTCCTCGGGGCAAGCTCTTCCTTGGGGACGGTGGGGCCTATTTGGTCGGCTTCCTTGTCGGCGCCTGCGCGATCCTCTTAGCCATGCGTAATCCTGACGTCTCCCCCTGGGTTGCGCTCGTCGCCTGCGCCTACCCTCTGCTGGAGGTGCTGTTCTCCATCTACCGGAAGAGCAAACGGGAGGGCTACTCCCCTACCCAGCCCGACGGCGTGCATTTGCACATGTTGGTGTATCGACGCATCACCCGCCATCGTTTGAAGCACGCAAGCGCTGCCACCCGGAATGCCGCCACCTCGCCCTTCCTCTGGGCCTACGCCGCGGGGCCGGCCCTGGGCGCTGTACTATTCTATGATAACGACACGCTTCTCATCGCCACCCTTGGCCTAAGCGCTGTGGCCTATGGGCTGATCTACCGGCGTTTAACCCGGTTCCGCTGGCTTCCCAAAAGCGCTCGCCCTTGGCTCCCACTACAAGCCCCCCATGGGGCCATGCCCTCCTCCAAGTAGCCTCTAACACTCCGCGTGAGCACTTACACTGTTGTAACTGGGTCTGGGTGAGCCAATCAACGCTAATCTGCCGTGAGCAGCAGGCAGCCTTCACATATCGCCTGGGCGAGCAACATTCTGTCGAAGGGTCCTTAATGTGTCCCGATGGCCATTTTCTCGTAGCCTGCGTCATCCAAGCCCTCCCTTGGCAGTGCAGAAGCGACGCCGAAATCTGGACGATCGAAACCGCGCTTGCCAGCCACCTCCCAGATACTGGCTGTACAGAACATCCCCCGCTAGAAACAGTGGACTAAGACTCAGCGAAGGCCTAAACCATGCCCAGCTCGAGCTGCGCCTCTTCGCTCATCATGTTGCGGGACCAGGGGGGATCGAAGACCAGCTCCACGTCGACGGTTTCCACGCCAGGCACTTTGCCCACGCGATACTTCACGTCGTCCACCAGCACGGGCCCCATACCGCAGCCCGGGGCCGTTAAAGTCATGGTAACCGTGACCAAGGGGCCATCGATGGCGACGTCGTAGATTAGGCCAAGATCGAGGAGATTTACGGGGATTTCCGGATCGAAGATGGACGCGAGGGCCTGCTGCACGTGAGCTCGGCTCACGCCGGGCTCCCCCGTGGGCTCAAAGACAAGCTCCAGAGCTTCGAGACCCAGGGCATCGGCGTCCGTGCCATCGACGCGGGCGAGGTTGCCGCCGACGTTTACCGTGTAGGTGCCGCCAAGGGCTTGAGTGAGGGTAACGAAGGTGTCCTTGGGGAGGGTGATGCGGGCGCCAGCGGGCACCAGGCGGGCAGGACAGTCCCGCTGCACCACCACCATGCGGCGATTCACAGAAAGGGCCTAGGAAACCGCGAAGGATTCGCCGCAGCCGCACTCCGCGGTGGCGTTGGGGTTTGCAAACTTCAGGACGTGGTTCAGGCCCTCGGTAACCAAATCGATCTCCGTGCCCTGCACCAGGGGCAAGGCCTCGGGATCTACATAGACCGTGAGGCCGCCGTCTAGGGCGTAGGCCGTATCCTGAGGCTCCGCAGCCTCGACATAGTCGAGGGCGTACATAAAGCCTGAGCAACCACTTTGCTTTACAGCGAGACGAACGGCCAGGGCGCCGCGCTTAGCAAGCTGACGTTGGGCGTGGGCCACCGCCGCCGGCGACATGCGAACCCCCTGGGCTGCTGCGGGGTTGAAGGTTTCAACGCTCATTACACCACCCGCGTGGAAACACGCATTTCAGAAGGACAAAGCCCCAGTTGGGCGCAAGGGCTTTAGTGTACGCCGATTAGCACAGCAGATTAACCCCGGACCGTCTCTAACCCTTCTCGGTGACCTTCAACACAATCCCGAGGGCCGCGGGCACCAGGAGAAGGGTCAGTGACGTCTGCCTACCACCTCGGATTTCAACTGCGTGCTCTAGGGGTTCGACCCCGTATACCCCAACTCCTCCGGAGCTATTGAGGAGGCGAAAGGTCACTTGGTAACGCCCAGGGCTGAGCGTCCGAACCAGAGGAGCTTTCCCGGCCAATTCGCCCCAAGCCGACCCATCGAGCCGCACTTCTACGGCGCCCCCATGGGCCCCGCCACCGCCTCGGCTAATAAGTAGTTCGCCAGTGACCTCCGCTGCGGCAGCCCAGGCGGAGGATAGGGAGCCAAGAACAGCCAGCGCGGCAACCGCTAACCCCCTACGGAATCTGCAATCTATGATCATGAGCTCTCTTTCTTGAGCAACGATGGCGGACTCTTACCCTCAGGAGAGGATGAAAAGAGGTTACCAAAAAAGCAAGTTGTTCTAAAGGTGCTTGCCGAGCCTTCGGGGACATGGTTATTTAGCTTTTCCTATTAGCGCTTTGCGGACCAAAGCTTGCGTCCCAAATCCCTCTTTCTCCTAACCCTACCCGGCATCGTCGTTCTAATCGGCGCACTGCTCCCGTGGGCTTTGCCAGAGCTATCCACTGAGAGCGGACCTGGGCCCCCTCCGGACGCAGAACGGCAGGAAGCCGCCCCTCCCCAAAACCTCACGGCAGAGCCGAGCCGTTTCCCGCTCTATGGCTTTGAAGCTAAGGATGGCGACACGCTTCAGCTCAGCTTCGACCTTGAGGTGCTACGGCGGGCAAGGACGATCAGCTATCGGGATCCCGCTACGGGCGAACGCCTAACCACCGACACCCTAAAGCGCGAACGGGGGCTGGGCGCCACAAGCCTCCTCGGCGCCGTGCCGGTAGAAGGGCAAGTTCGTCCCGCCACTATAACCCTAGGAGATGAAGGAACAGTTATCCTTGCGCTTCCCTACTCGAAGGGCGTTCTATCGGGCGAAGGCGATAGCGATGCGCACGGCCTAGGCTCGATGACCCTACTCAAGGCAGCGCCCTTTAAAGACGCTGTGCGAACCAGGCCAGAAGCTGTATTGCCTAGCGCTCCCAGGGGACCACAACCCTCATGCGTCAACTGCTTATAACCCTCACCCTGCTGCTGACAGTTGCGAGCTCCTCGCTCCCCGCCCAGGGCCGAGACTTTGAGCTGCGCTGCCCCTGCACGGTCAAGCTGGAATCAGACAGCCTGGTCGTGCTGTCCTTCGATCTAGCTCGCCATTTTGCTGCGCAAGATACGGAAACCTTAGAGGTCTCCCTGCTGACGCGTCCCCGCTACAAAGCGATCCCTCCAGACGCCGGCTTTATTATCACTTCCTTTGAGACGGCAACGATCCCAGCGATGGGAGCGCAACTTAGCTACCGCCTTCGCCTTCCCATGCGGTTCTTCGACGAAGCTTTCCCCAATCTGGAGCTACGTATCGATGCGCTCGGAACAGACGGCAGTCGCCAGGTGATTGCCCAAAGGGCCCTCACCGCCTCCCTGCCCCCTTCTGAGAGACGCGGCTTTAGCTTTCGAGCGGCCTCGCTGGTGTTAGCCGAGCGCCCCTCCTTCGCACTCGAGGGGGCGACGGTGACCGCTCGGGTTCCGCCGATCGAAAACCTCTCCGGCACCCCCGTGGAGGATCTGTCATTAATTCTCGGGCAATTTAATCCAGAAACCCTCGCCTTCTTTATGATCGCTGAGCGGACCCTTGGGACCCTTGGCGGCGACGGCCGCCTCGATGGGCAGACCCTTTCCGGCGACTTTATCGCCGAAGAACTGGACGCCTTCAGCGGAGTGAGCCTCTACCTGGTCAAACGAGGAGCCGATGGCGCTCTAGAGGATTTCTACCTTGTGGACTACTTTGCATCGCTGACGAACACGGAAGAGCGTTTCGAAACGATCTTCGAGGCCGAGGCGGTCCAGTTTTTTCGCGATAGCGACGGCAATAATGTCAGCGACTATAACGAGGTGCGCTTCGGCAACTATGTGGACGACGGCGCGGCCCCCTGGACTCTCACCGTAGCCACCTTCATTGATGAAGAAGCGCGAAGCGTCGCACGGAGTCCACGGACACGGGTGGATCACCTCATCGCCCACACCAACAATATCCTGGACCAAAGCAGCGTTAACGGTCGAGTTGAGCTTGCAAGTTATAGCGCCGTGGGGAGCTCCGAGGGCCGCCCTATTAGCGATCCTTCCCGCCTCGACGTTCTAGATACGCTCCTTGCCTTCCAATCACCCTTTGAAGCGGCAGAGGCCGCCTATGAAGATGAAACTACGGACCTGATTGTCGCCTTTGGGCTCGCCACGGAAGAGGAGGCCTTCTGCGGCGTCGCGCCCGGAGAGGGTTCCGCCGACGGAAATCTCTTTGGAGCCGCTCTCCCCGCCAACCTAAAAGCCCACTTCTTTGTTGTCGGCATCAACTGCCCCGACTCCGTTTTCGCCCACGAACTTGGCCACGTGGGCGGGCTGGGCCATAGCAAGCGCCAAGGAGAGCTCGGGGCCCGAGCCTTTTCCCGGGGCCACGGCGAGGAAGGGAACTTCGTCACCGTCATGCCCTACAGCACGGAGTACGGAAATGCCCCGGAGGTCTCCCTCTTCTCTAGCGCAAATCTCCTCCGCTGCGGTACTGGGTCCCCCTGCGGGGCGCCTCGAAGCGACTACTTCCGAGCTACCGACGCGGTATTTACCCTGAACCAGACCCTTCCCCACCTGGCGGCCATCAAGAATGGCTTTCCTCCGGTACTAAAACTTCGAGGCGCTGCCGCGCTGACCTTGGAGGGGGGACAGCCTTACCTCGAGCCGGGCTTTACTGCCTTCGACTTTGAAGACGGAGACGTGACTGGCTCCGTGATTACCCTCGGCACCGTCGATACCGCCACCCCGGGCACCTATCCCCTGTCCTATCGCGCCATTGACTCCGATGGGAACCAAGCCTCTGTGACCCGCACCGTCACCGTGACGCAAAACCCCGCCGCGCTGCTAGACACGGACCGAGACGGCCTTTCCGACCTCGAGGAAAGCCGGCGGGGCCTGGATCCGAGCAACGCCGATAGCGACGGCGACGGGGTCAGCGACGGCGACGAGGTCGCCCTGGGCCGGGATCCCGCGGTCTTCGGCTTTGGCCAAGTTCGCCTCGGCCCAAATACGCCCCTCGGCCTACAGCTGACGGGCACGGCCTTCGCCCTTCCCTCCGGTACGCAAGCCACCGTGCCCCCATTCGCCGCCTCGGCCTTCCTTAACGTCACCGTGGTGAATCCCTCCGCCCCGGGCTTCATCACCGTCTGGCCCTGTGGCATCGATCGCCCCCTGGCCTCAAATATCAATTTCGTCGCCGGCGAAACCATCCCCAACGGGGTCATTGCCCCCCTCGGTGCGGAGGGCGCGACTTGCCTCTACAGCAGCGTAGAAACGGACGTGGTCGTCGACGTCGCCGGCTGGTTCGATGAGGGTACCTACCTAGGCGCAACCCCGACCCGCCTCGTCGATACGCGCTCCGGCCTCGGGGCGCCCCAGAGCCAAACCACCACCGCTGCCCCCATCCAGGTGACCGTGGCCGGCCTCCCCGTTTCGAGCGCCCTGGGGGCCGCAACAGCGGTTCCCAACACCGTCGGCGCCGTCGCCCTGAACGTGACCACGGTGAATCCCGCCGGGCCCGGCTTCGTTACGGTCTGGCCCTGCGAGGACGCTCGGCCTAACGCCTCAAACCTCAACTTTTCCGCTGGGCAAATCATCGCCAATGGCGTCATCGCCCCGGCCGGAAGCTCAGGAACGGTGTGCGCCTTTAGCTCAGCAGCCACGGATCTCATCGTCGACCTCGCAGGCTGGTTCCCGGGATCGGGCTTTACCGGCCTCACCCCCACCCGCCTCATGGATACCCGGCAGGCGACGGGGCCTATCGCTGCGGGAGGCGTAGCCGAAGTAGATCTCGGAGGCGCGGGCCTAGTGTTGCCTTCGGGCGTCACCGCCGTCGCCCTCAATGTCACCGTCACGGAGACGCAGGGCCCGGGCTTCGTCACCGTCTGGCCATGCGCCCAGGGGAGGCCCAATGCTTCAAACCTGAACTACCTTGCAGGGCAAACCATCGCCAATAACGTCCTCACAAGCCCCGGGGCGTCTAGCAAGATTTGCCTCTTTGCCAGTGCTACCACCCACGCCATCCTGGACATCGCAGGGTGGGTCAACGGCGACGGTTCCCAAAGCACCTTCACGGGCATTCAGCCCACGCGCATCGGCGATACGCGCACCGGGCTCTGGGGCGGCGGCCCCAACCGCGATTCCGACGGCGATGGAGTTGCCGATGAATCGGACATCGCGCCCTTAGATTCGAGCGTCGGTAAGAGCGAATAAGGGGCTTATGAGCTACCTGCGCACCCCAGAGCAGCGCCGAAAGCGATCTCCGCTTTTAGCATAGGTTGCAGATAATTATTTTCACTAATCTCTTAACTGACCGACTTCTTAATAAATAAAAGCGAAAGCGGGGGAAAGTGGCCAACTTTAGGAATTCTGAGTTGATATTCGCGGTGTTTTGCCGCTTTTCGCTGTATGCGCTTGCACTTGGCGCGTCCCTGGGTGCTCAGGGTGCAATCACGCAAATTGAGGGGGG
>JADHNT010000009.1 GCA_016779385.1 Pseudomonadales bacterium | reverse complement strand
GTCAGCGTTGACGGTGATCTTCTGGCCGTCGGCGGGAACCTTGATGTGCTGGTAAGCCATGAAAAACTCCCTGCGAGTTATGGAGGCACCAGCCGCTCGAGGCAAAGGGACTCCTGCGACGATTCCGGCAACAAAAGCCGCCGGGCGCATGCAGTGTTTGCTAGGCTGGTGCTGGGCCCCCCTCGGGCCCATGCGTGAAGCGAGCGGGAGTATAGCAAGGGTGGAAGGAAGGTTCACGGGTGGAGCGGCAATGCTGCTGCGCTTTCATAAACCCTACGGAGTACTGTCCCAATTTACCGATGGGGACAGTCGCACCACGCTCAAAACCTATCTACCGCAACCCCATATCTATGCCGCCGGGCGCCTCGATCGAGATTCGGAGGGCCTTTTACTACTCACCAACCATGGAGGCCTGCAGCATTGGATCAGCCACCCCCGGTATAAGGTGGAAAAGGGCTATTGGGCGCTACTCGATCAGACCCCCGATGCGGCTACTCTCAAGCGACTTCACTACGGCGTGGCGCTGAAGGATGGGCCTGCCCGGGCCCTCCAAGCGATGCTCTGCCCTGCCCCTCAGCTTCCGGAGCGCGACCCAGCCCCCCGCATCAAGAGTTCGAGCAATCCATGCTGGCTGGATCTCACCATCGATGAAGGACGAAATCGACTCGTCCGCCGGCTTTGTGCCGCCGTTGGCACGCCCGTGCTCCGCTTGATCCGCTATCGCATCGGGGCGTACGTCCTCGAAGGTCTCGCCCCGGGGGCCTATGCGGAGGCTCCCCTGCCAACGGCCTTCAGGGGGCCCCTTCCCCAGAAGCCTCCCCCCAGGCGGCCAGGGCGCTCCGGTCCGACGGCGCGGCCTCGATCCAAGTCTTCTCACCGTCCCGGTTCTCAAGCTTCCAAAACACCACCTCGCTCTTGAAGGCGTCCATGATGTACTGCGCTCCCGCGAAAGCGGCGTGGCGGTGGGCGCTGGAGACCAAAACCAGAACAATCTGATCTCCCGGGCCTAGGGTGCCCACGCGGTGGATGGCCTCCACCGCCAGCAGGGGCCAGCGCTCAGCGGCGCGCTGGCAAACCGCGAGCATGGAGCGCTCGCTCATGCCGGGATAGTGCTCCAGGGTCAGGCTGGACACGGAGCCGGCCTGATCGCGCACGAGGCCCACAAAGGCGACCTCGGCCCCGGCTCCTGGGGCCGCCTGGCGAAGACGCCGAAAGGCATCATCAAGGGAGAAATCTTCCGTCTGCACCGCGACGGAAAGCATGGCCGAGCCACTCATCCGCCGGTCACCGGGGGCAAAAAGGCAATCTCATCTCCAGGGTTTAGGGTAAAGGTTTCGTCTTCTACGAAGGTCTGATTTACCGCAAGGCGAATCCCCGGGGCCGTGAGTTGCGCTCGGGCGCCAGGAATCTCGGCGTCCAGAGCACAAAGGAGCCCGGCCACCGTCAGCCCTGGCGCGTCTAGAGGAAGGCTCAAGCGCTCCCGCCCTAGCGCTTCCCGCAGGCGAGCAAAAAAGCGCACCTCAATCATGGGCCTCAGCCTCCCGAAGCCAGACGCCGCTTGCCCCTCCGCGCTTCTCTTCCAGGGCAATGGCTTCGATAACCATGCCCCGATCAACGGCTTTGCACATATCGTAAACGGTCAGCGCTGCGAGGCTCACAGCAGTCAGGGCTTCCATTTCCACGCCAGTCTGCGCTGTGGTCTTCACCGTCGCCGACACTCGAAGGATGTCCGGCTCCTCCACCTCGAAGGCGACCTTCACCGAGCTTAGGGGCAAGCTATGGCAGAGGGGAATGAGCTCGTGGGTCCGCTTTGCGCCCATGATGGCGGCAATGCGCGCCGTCGCCATTACGTCGCCCTTGCGGTGCGTGCCCGCCTGAAGCTTCTGCAGCGTTTCCGGCGCCATGCGCAGGCGCCCGGCGGCCCGCGCTTCCCGGGCGGTGCTCGGCTTTTTGCCGACGTCGACCATGTGCGCCTGGCCTTCCGCGTCAAGATGGGTAAATCCGTCAGGATCGGTCACGCGCTACTTTCCTCTTTACTGGTGGCCCACGGGCCCGCGCCGGTACAATAGCGACCGCATCCGCCGTGAGAAACCCCCCGCCATGGTCCAGGCCCTTCCTTCCCTATCCCTTGGCCCCGCACCTCAGCCAGAAGCGGGCACCCGCGTGGTCGTCGGCCTGTCCGGTGGGGTGGACAGCTCCGTTGCCGCGCTGCGCCTGAAGCGCGCGGGCTTTGAGGTCATTGGCCTTTTCATGAAGAACTGGGAAGAGGACGACGGCACGGAGTACTGCACGGCCCTAGAAGATCTCGCCGATGCCCAGGCCGTGGCCGATCGCATTGGGATTCCCCTGGAGACCGCCAATTTCGCCACCGAGTACTGGGATGCGGTCTTCGAGCACTTTCTTTCCGAATACCAAGCCGGTCGCACGCCAAATCCGGACGTACTGTGCAACCGGGAAATTAAATTCAACGTTTTCCAAGATTATGCGGAAGCGCTAGGCGCGCAGTGGGTGGCCACGGGGCACTACGCTGATCTGGCAACGCTAGACGGCCAGCCCTGCTTGCTCCGGGGTGCCGATCCGAACAAGGACCAAAGCTATTTCCTCCACGCCGTCCCGGAGGTGCGCTTCGCCCAGTGCCTCTTTCCCCTCGGCCCGAGCCCAAAGCCCGAAATCCGCCGAGAGGCGGAAGCCGCGGGCCTTCCCACCCACGCCAAGAAAGATTCCACGGGCATTTGCTTCATCGGCGAGCGGCGTTTCAGCGACTTCCTCGCGCGCTACGTGAAGGGCAAGGAAGGCCCCCTTGAAAGCGTGGACGGCGAGGTGCTCGGCGTTCACCAGGGTCTGGCGTTTTATACCTTTGGCCAGCGCCAGGGCCTCGGCATCGGCGGCCGGTCCGATAGCGACGGCACCCCCTGGTACGTGGTGGAAAAGGACGCGGCGCGCAATACGCTGATCGTCGCCCAGGGCCATGGGCACCCTGCCCTCTTCCACAGCGAACTGTTGGCCGAGGGGCTGAACTGGATAGGCCCGGCGCCCACTCTACCCCTACGTTGCACGGCGAAGATTCGCTACCGCCAACGAGATCAGGCCTGCACCGTCTCCCAAGCCGCGCCCGGGCAACTTCGCGTGGTTTTTGATGAGCCGCAGCGCGCGGTGACGCCCGGACAATGGGTCGTTTTCTACGAGGGCGCTCGGTGCCTTGGCGGGGGCCAAATCATTCAGAGAAGCCGGGCATGACCATACCCCACGAGGTCGCTAAGGCCCTCGCCACCGTGTTTCAGAGCGCCGCCCTAGTGGAAGATGCGGCCCACGGCCGCAGCCTCGAGCCAACCCAGCTTCGTCCGCTCCTGGAGGCGGTGCTGATTGTCGATGCGCCGAGCGTTGATGGCATTTATGGCGCGACCCGCTCCCTGACCCTCGGGCTCCGAGCGCTGGAAACCCAGCTTTCCCCCGGTGCGCGGCCCACGGGGGAAGTACTCCGCTATGTCTTTGCCATGCTGCGCCTTGCCCATCAGTTTCAGCGAGCCCTTGCTCTGCAGCAGGAAATGGACAAGCGCCTGGCGCGCTTACAAGCCCAGCGGGCCCACTTTCCCGTGGATCACGAAACGCTCATCGAAGCCTTTGCGGAAACCTACAGCGCCACCCTGGCTACCCTGCCCCGGCGCATCGAAGTTCGCGGCCAGCGAGGCGCCCTGAGCCAACCTCGCACCGCGGCACTCATTCGCGCCTGCCTTCTGGCCGGCGTGCGGGGCGCGATTTTGTTCTTCCAGCTCGGCGGTCGCCGCCGCCATCTCTTCCTTCAACGGCGACGCCTTGTCGGCGCCGCTCAAGCCCTCTGTGAGGAATTGCCGTGACTGACACTGCCCATCCCCTCTTCGCCCTGTCTCCCCTAGACGGGCGCTACCGCAGTCAGGGGGACGGGCTGCGCCCGTTCCTCAGCGAATATGGGCTCCTGCGCTTTCGGGTGGTCACGGAGGTGGAATGGCTGCTTGCCCTGGCTGCGGAGCCGGCCTTTACGCCCCTGCCGCCCTTTAGTGAGGCGGATCAGGCCTATCTTCGAGGCCTAGCAGAACAGTTCTCCGCGGCGGACGCTGAGGAGATTAAGGCCACGGAGCGCACCACCAACCACGACGTAAAGGCGGTGGAGTATTTCCTTAAGGCGCGCCTCCGGGCCCGCCCTTCCCTGGCGCCCTATGAAGAATTCGTACACTTTGCCTGCACGAGCGAGGACATCAACAACGTCTCCCACGCCCTGATGCTGAAACACGCTCGGGACGAAGCCCTGCTGCCGGCCATGGATGCGGTGCTCGCAAAGCTCAAGAGCTTGGCGGACAGTCTGGCGGCCGTGCCCATGCTGTCGAGAACCCACGGGCAACTGGCCTCCCCCACCACCATGGGTAAGGAGCTTGCGAACTTTGTTGCCCGCCTTCGCACCCAGCGGGACGCCTTTGCTGCCCTTCCTCTACCGGCCAAGCTGAACGGCGCCGTGGGGAACTTCAACGCCCACCTCGTGGCGGTCCCAGAGGTCTCCTGGCCTGCCCTCAGCACGCAGGTACTGGAAGGGCTCGGACTCACCATGAATCCCTACACCACGCAAATTGAACCCCACGACGGGATTGCCGCGTACTGCCACGGGCTTCAGCGCTTTGGCCAGGTGCTGCTCGATATGAACCGCGACCTTTGGGGCTACATCTCTCTGGGCTACTTCAAGCAGCGAGCCGTGGCTACGGAGACGGGGTCTTCCACCATGCCCCACAAGGTGAACCCCATCGACTTTGAGAACTCCGAGGGCAACCTGGGCCTCGCCCATGCCGTGCTATCCCACCTCGCTGACAAGCTCCCGGTGTCGCGCTGGCAACGGGACCTCTCCGATTCCACCGTGCTGCGCAACCTTGGGGTTGGCCTGGGGCATCTTATGATCGCCCTGGCGGCGGCCCTTCGGGGCTTG
This sequence comes from Pseudomonadales bacterium, assembly GCA_016779385.1. Lineage (GTDB taxonomy): Bacteria > Pseudomonadota > Gammaproteobacteria > Pseudomonadales > Azotimanducaceae > Salivita. The sequence goes on along the minus strand of JADHNT010000009.1, from coordinate 38,863 downwards.
GGTAAGATCGAGGCAGATCCGCAGCGGATGGCACAGGATCTCGACCATAGTTGGGAAGTGCTGGCCGAACCGATCCAGACCATCCTGCGCCAGGAAGGGGTGGATAAGCCCTACGAGCGCTTGAAGGAAGCCACCCGGGGCCGGAATCTTGATGCCCAGGCCGTGGCCGAGCTGCTTGAAGCCCTGCCCCTGTCCGCCGAGGGCCGAGCGCGCCTTCAAGCCCTCACCCCGGCCACCTATCTTGGCCTGGCGGAAACGCTCGCGCGCTCCGTCTGATGACCCTGCCGCCGCCTCGCCCGCATCTGTTTTCCTTTGCGCCCTTTCCCGAGGGTGCAGAAACGACCGATGGCCAGGAGGCGGCCTTTTTCCAGCACTATTGGGGACAGAAGCCTGCCTTTCTCCCCGGGGCCCTACCCGGGGCCCTGCCCGTCGATGCAGACGAACTCGCGGCCCTGGCCTGCGAGCCCGAGGCGGAAGCCCGATTGATTGAGGGGACGGCCCCAGAGCTTCGGTTACGCCACGGGCCCTTTGCGGATAAAGATCTTGAGGCCCTGAGCTTCGAGAGCCCTTGGACCCTCTTGGTCAACGCCGTTGATCACTGGCTCCCGGGGCTGGCAACGGTTTTTGAAGCGGTCCCGTTCCTGCCGCCCTGGTGCATCGACGATTTGATGGTCAGCTTTGCGACCGCGGGAGGCTCCGTGGGTGCCCACGAGGATCGCTACCACGTATTTCTCATGCAGCTCGAGGGGGTGCGCGGCTGGGCCCTGGCCCCGGGCCCCGCCCAGCTCGCGCACCACAAAACGGTGGATGGCCTGGATCTACTGAATTCCTTCAAGCCCAATACCACGCTTCAATCCCGCCCCGGGGACGTGCTTTACCTGCCTCCCGGCTGGGGGCATCACGGCGTGGCGGAGGAGCGCTGCCTAACCCTGTCCCTGGGTATCCGAACGCCCACGGCGACTGAGCTTCTTGAAGCGCTTCTAGATAACGCGCTGGAGCGCGGGGCCGATCCTACGCCTTTGCCCCTGCTCCCCACCTTCGGCGCTCTGTCGGGCCATCCTCAGGGGGCATCGGCGCCACTTCGGGAGGGCCTCGCTGGCCCCCTGCTCGATGCGCTGTGGGGGTCCGGCCCATCGACCCGGGCCCTCGCATCGGCCCTCACCCGTCCGCCGCGCCAGGCCCCGGAGCTCGACCCCCGGCGGGACGAACCTGCCTTCCATAAAGCCTTGGAGCGCTTCCAGGCTTTGCTCCCAGCCCCCGGTCGCCGATGGCAGTGGATCGAGGATGGGGGCCAGGGTTGGCTGATCAGCGACCAGGTCGCTTTACCCTGCTCCCTTGATGAGAACGCCCTAGCGCCCTTTCTTCGTCTCGCCCCCCTGCGCGATGATGCCCTAGGTAGTGAGGCGCAGCGGGCATTCGCTTGGGCGTGCTACGAGGCGGGGCTGTTCCTAGTCCCTGACGAATAAAAAACCCCCGGGGCCTCGATAGCCGCGGGGGTTTTAGGGTCGCCGCTTTCTCAAGGAGGGCGGCGTCGGAACCCTGGCTTTAGAGCGGGGGCAGCGCCGAGGTGAAAAACCGTAGATCCTCGCCCTGCTGAGCCAGCGCATAGCCTCGGGCCTGCATACACTGTTCGTAGCCCGCCAGGCTTTGCGCCTTTTCCACGCAAGCTTGATTATTGCCGTCAAAATTGACGGCCGCTGCGCGGCTCTCCGCGACCCATTCGTGGGTCAGCTGGGATTCCAGTGCGGGGGGCGTGGTCGCACAGCCTGCGGACAGCGTCGCCGCTGCGGCCAGCCCCATCATCTGAATTGCGATCATTTTCTTCATAGTGTTACTCCTTTCCCCTTCCCGTCGCTAGGAACAGCGAACCTATGGGTGGAACATTAGGCCTAGGAAAAAAATTCCGCAAGAGCTTCGCTTCACAGATTTATGACATTTTGATGTCATAGAAATAACGGCGATAATTAACTTTGAACTCAGATAAATCTCTTAAATCCTTGTTTTCTAATTTTTTGTTTTTAATATTAGGTGAACCTGGCTCCCTTTACGTTGCGTCACATAAGTGTCATTAATCTAATTAATAACCGACGAACGGTCGATTTCGATGCGAAAAAAAATTGCCAGAAGATGAAAACAGGAAAGTATCGGGGACCAGGGAAGCCTAATCGTCGTCGATGAGACGGCCAGTGCGGAATTTATGCCTAAGTGTGTACCAGCTGGGATAGGGAATGCGCCGAGGATCGCTTTTAGCGGTCCAAAACCGCACGACTCGTCCGTCAGATAGGCGGAGGGCCTTAGCCACGTCCTTATTCGAGATGCCGAGAACATCCATCCACGCGCGGAGATCTCGGGCCGTCGGGGGCCAAGCGGCCATGGCGCGGTCTGCCCGGCCGTGCTTGTCGAGCTTATCCTCCTCCGAAGCCCTGGGCGCCGGGTCGCTTAGCTCCAGCGCTCGGGCCAGGGCCTTGGTGGCTTTCTTTCCCTTCTCTGCCATGGCTGATCCGTCAGAGCAACGCTGTCGACGTCGCGATGATGCCATTATCGTCGGCATAAAGGTATGCGCCTGGCACCAGGGTCACGCCGGCGAAGCTTACCGAAACGTCCCGATCCCCTAAGCCACGCTTAACGCTTTTTCGAGGATGGGCAAAGAGCGCCTGCACGCCAAGATCGATCTCGGGGAAATCCTGTACATCTCGCACCGCGCCATAGACCACGATACCGGCCCAGCCGTTGTTCGCGCCCTTCCGCGCCAGGTTGTCCCCCAGGAGCGCGCATCGATCGGAGGCGCCGCCATCCACCACCAGCACCCGCCCTGCCCCAGCTTCCTCCACGGCCTCGGCCACCAGGGAATTATCCTCAAAGCACTTGATCGTACTGATCGGTCCCCCGAAGGCCCGGCGGGCCCCGAAGTTTCGGAATATTGGCGCTAATACGGTCACCGCATCCCCATGGGTGTCGCACAGGTCCGGCAGAATAATGTCCATCACTGATCCTCGTTTAGGCGCAGGCGAAGCCCCGCCCAATCATCACGGTAGCTTACGGTTCTTATGCGGAGTCCGTCCCCGGGCACCTGCGAAGGCGTTGGGGACAGGCGAACGCCCGTCTCTAAATCGAAGCAGAAACCATGCTTTGGACACCACAGGCGGCGTCCATCGCAGTCCCCCTTGGCGAGGGCCGCTTCAAGATGCGGACAGCGGTCCTCAAGACCGAAGGCCTGCCCCTCTTCCACAATCAGCAGCCAGCGCCGCCCCCGATGGCTTCGGGTGATGCGAGCGCCGTCGCGAAGGGCCTGGGCCCGTGCCATGGGGAGGAAGCCGTCCTCCTGCAGCCCCGGCACGCCCCAGACCATGGTCCCCTAACCTCGCTCAGCGATGGGGGTGACGGACCGCGGCTCGGCGCCGATGTAGCCCGCGCTCGGACGGATGATGCGGTTGTTGCTCCGCTGCTCCATCACGTGCGCAGCCCAGCCGGTCAGGCGGGAGCAAACAAAGATCGGCGTGAAGAGCTTCGTGGGAATGCCCATGAAGTGGTAGGCCGAAGCGTGGAAAAAGTCCGCGTTGGGGAAGAGCTTTTTCTCATCCCACATGAGCGTTTCCACAGCGCAGGAGACGGGATAGAGCACCGTATCGCCGATGGACTCAGCAAGCTTCTCGGACCACTTCTTAATAATGGCGTTTCGGGGATCGGAGGTGCTGTAGATCGCGTGGCCGAAGCCCATGATCTTTTCCTTCCGCTCCAGCATGCCCTTCAGGCCCTTGATGGCGGTATCCACGGAATCGAACTTCTCGATCAGTTCCATGGCGGCCTCGTTGGCTCCACCGTGGAGCGGCCCTCGGAGCGAGCCGATGGCCCCGGTGATGCAGGAGTGCATATCGGACAGGGTGGACGCGCAAACCCGAGCCGTGAAGGTGGAGGCGTTGAACTCGTGCTCCGCATAGAGGATCAGAGAAACGTTCATCACCGCTTCGTGGAGTTCGCTCGGCGCTTCCCCAAGAAGCGTGTGGAGGAAGTGGCCAGCGATGGAGTCATCGTCCGTCGCCTCATCGATGCGCACCCCTTCGTGAGAGAAGCGATACCAGTAGTTAATGATGGACGGGAACACGGCCAGGAGCCGATCGGCCGCATCTTCCTGCTCAGAGAAATCCTGCTCCGTTTCCAGGTTCCCCAGCATGGAGCAGCCCGTGCGCATGACGTCCATGGGGTGGGCGCTGGCGGGAATGCGCTCGAGCACCTCCTTCAGAGCCGCCGGGAGGCTCCTAAGGCCCTTGAGCTTGGCGCGGTAGGCGTCGAGCTCCCCCAGCGTCGGAAGTTTCCCCTTCAGAATCAGGTGGGCCACCTCTTCAAAGCAGGTGTTCTCGGCCAGATCGGTGATGTCGTAACCCCGATAGGTGAGCCCCGTACCCGTTTTACCCACGGTGCAGAGGGCCGTTTCCCCGGCCACCTGGCCCCGGAGGCCGGCCCCGGTCAGTTTCTTTTCTTCAGCCATTAGTTCGACTCCTTAGCGTTGTCCCCGAAGAGGGCGTCAAGCTTCCCTTCGTATTCGTGATAGCCCAAGAAATCATAGAGATCCATGCGGGTTTGCATGGTCTCAACGACATCCCGTTGATGCCCCTTCTCGCGGATGGAGCGATAAACGTTGAGCGCAGCCTGGTTCATGGCCCGGAAGGCCGACAGGGGATAGAGGGCCATAGCGATGCCCACGGACCCCAGCTCTTCGCAGCTGTAGAGCGGCGTTTGCCCAAACTCCGTAATGTTGGCCAGCACCGGCACGCCCACCGCGTCGACGACCTCCTTATACATGGAGAGGTCGGTCATGGCTTCGGCGAAGATAGCGTCGGCGCCCGCTTCCACGAAGGCTTGGGCCCGCTCCACCACGGCGGAGAAGCCTTCCACCGCGAGCGCGTCGGTGCGCGCCATGAGGATGAAGTCCGGATCGCTCTTCGCATCGGCGGCGGCTTTTAAGCGGTCGCACATCTCTTCCGTGGACACGATGGCTTTATTCGGCCGGTGTCCGCAGCGCTTCTGCGCCACCTGGTCCTCAAGGTGCACCGCGCCCGCACCGGCGCGGATCATCTCCTTGACGGTGCGGGAAATGTTGAAGGCCCCACCCCACCCGGTGTCGATGTCTACCAAAAGAGGGAGCTCCGTGGCCGCGGTGATCCGGCGTACGTCTTCGAGCACGTCGTTCATGGAAGTAATGCCCAGATCCGGGAGCCCGTAGGACGCGTTAGCCACTCCGCCACCGGAGAGATAGATGGCGCGGTAGCCCACCCGCTCTGCCATCATGGCGGCGTAGGCGTTAATCGTGCCCATCACCTGAAGGGGGGCTTCTTCCTTCAGCGCCTGCCTAAAGCGGGCCCCTGCTGATTGTTGTTCGGCCATGCCTATGTCTACTCCTCTCCAGTTTCCGCCGCACGAAGCTGCGCTGCGTAAAGATCCTCGATGTTTCTCCTGGCCTTGGCGATGTGGCGGCGCATGAGCTGCTCCGCAAAGGCCCCGTCCCGCTCGCGCATCGCATCGACGATCGCCCGGTGCTCTCGCAGGGCCGTCGTAGATCGGCGCCCCTGGGCGACGAAGGTGCGGCGATAAAGCCGCATCAGGTGGTAAAGTTGATCGCACAGTATGGGAATGAGGGCCGGGTTCTCGCTGGCCTGGGCAATGCGAAAGTGAAAGTCGAGATCCCCTTCGTCCTGCACATAGGCGGCCCCCGCGTGCAGCGCGACGCCTTGTTCATGCTCATCGAGAAGCGCCGCTAGGGCTTCCAGGGTGGCCTCCGGGGCCCGTTCTGCCGCCAAGCGACAGGCCATGCCCTCGAGGGCCTCCCGCGCATGGTAGAGGTCAATAAGCTTTGGGAAGGACAAGGTGACGACCCGCGCGCCTTGATGCACCGGACGCTCAATCAGGTGACGCTCCGCAAGGCGGGCCAGGGCATCGCGGAGCGGGCCCCGAGACACCCCAAAACGCGCCGCCAGGGCAGGCTCCAAGATGCGCTCCCCGGGCACCAGGTCGCCAGAGACGATGGCCTCGCGAAGGCGCAAAAACACCTGATCCGCGAGGGTGCCAGGGGCAGGCGGTAAAGAATTGGTGGAAGGTATGGCTCCCATGGCGCTCTTCCTACCCCGTCCTCGTTAACACATTAAGAGGGGCGAGAGCCTAAACAGCCTGGATAATAATGTCAATTAACCAGTAAAAATGCATATAAAACATATATTAATACTGATTTTTTAAATTTTATAAAAAACCTTTCCGCAAGCTGTTCCGCCTGAATTGTTAACACTGACTAGCCCAGCCGTAGCGAAGCTTCCTCCAGCCGGGTTTTCAGCTCGACATAAGTATCCGCGGTGTCGAACTGGGGAAAGGCGTCCTTAACATTTTGCGGAGCGGAGAAGAAGAATCCCGCATCAGCCTCCTCAAGCATCGCCGTATCGTTGAAGGAATCACCGGCTGCGAGCACCGTGTAACGGAGGTCGTGAAAGGCCCTAACGGCAGCCCGCTTCGGGTCCGGTTGGCGGAGGCGGTAGCCCGTAATCCGTCCATCATCGGCAACTTCAAGACGGTGGCAAAGCAAAAAGGGCTGGTCGAGTTTGGCCATGAGCGGCGTGGCGAACTCGTAAAAGGTGTCGGATAGGATTGCCACCTGGAAGGTCTGCCGAGCCCAGCGCATGAACTCCACGGCCCCGGGTAAGGGGCTCATCTCCTCAATCACCGCTTGGACGTCGCGCATGGTCAGGCCATGGGCCTCAAGCACGGCGAGACGCCCCTGCATCAGCTCGTCATAGTCGGCGATATCTCGCGTGGTGAGGCGCAGGGCCTCAATGCCGGTGCGGTCCGCGACCCCCAGCCAAATCTCGGGAATAAGCACCCCTTCGAGGTCGAGGCAAAGCAGCTTCATGAGTCCGGCTCCCTAAGATGAAGTAAGCCAGCAGTTTAGTGCCCTACCCCTTGGCTGGCTATGACAGGACGGTGATCGCCGCGTTTCCTAGCGTTCGGGAAGATGAATGCCTTCGAAGAGTGCCTCCCGGGTAACCCGATCCGGGGCGGCTATAGTAGCGTCGACCTGATCCGCAGAGAGCTGGGGCGCGAAGAGCTCGAGAAATTCATACATAAAACGCCGAAGGAAAGTGCCCCGCCGGAATGCAATGTAGGTCACGGAAGGCTCAAATAGCTGCCGCCCCGGCAAGGCGACGAGGTCCTGGTCGAGTTCCGGGTCATAGGCCATCTCCGCGAGAATGCCGATGCCCAGCCCCAGTCGTACATAGGTTTTGATCACATCCGCATCGGTCGCGGTGAGCACGATGCGCGGCGCGAGGCCCGCATCGGAGAAGGCATCGTCTAGGCGCTTGCGCCCCGTATAGCCCTGCACATAGGTCACGATAGGATAGCTCGCGACGGCCGCTAGGGTGGGCTGGGCGAGGGCTGCTAGGGGGTGCCCCTTAGGGACGATAATGGTCCGATTCCACCGATAGCAGGGCATCACCACCAGCTCGTTGACGGCGCTCAGCGCCTCCGTCGCAATAGCGAAATCCACCGTGCCCTCTGCCGCCATGGCGGCAATTTGCGTGGGGCTGCCCTGGTTCATGTGTAGCGCAACCTCCGGGTAGCGATCCCGAAAGCGGGCAATCACGGAGGGTAAGGCGTAGCGTGCCTGCGTATGGGTCGTGGCGATGGTCAGCGCACCCTTCTCTTCATTGCTGAACTCCTGGGCGACCCGTTTAATGCCATCGGCGCGGCGAAGAATCTCTCCCGCCATTTCGAGGATCACTTTCCCCGCTGGCGTTACGTGGGTTAGGTGCTTCCCGCTGCGCGCGAAGATCTCAACCCCGAGTTCATCCTCAAGAAGGCGAATTTGCTTGCTGATCCCCGGCTGGGAAGTGAAAAGCGCCTGCGCCGTCGCGGACACGTTTAAGTCGTGGTGTGCGACCTCCCAGATGTAGCGAAGCTGCTGAAGTTTCATCGCCGGACCCTTTTAGATCTAATCGATTTATTGGGCGATTTTCATATAACCAAGTGCGACGCCTCGGTGCAAGGGTATGCAGAGGCTAGCCAGAAATTTCGTTGGCAATACCGTGGGGTACATGGCCCGCGGCGACGTGATCCCGGGCGGACTCACAGTGCAGCGCCTGATCATCAAAGAAGATGTCCGCGCCGAAGGCCTTCAAAAAAGCCCCTTTCGACCAACCCCCAAGAAAGAGGCTTTCGTCCAAGCGAATATCCCAGGCTCGGAGCGTGCGAATGACCCGCTCGTGGGCGGGGGCGGAGCGCGCCGTCACCAGGGCCGTACGAATAGGGCAGGCATCGGGGGAGAACTCCTGCTGAATGCGATGCACCGCTGCAAGGAAGGCCTTGAAGGGCCCGCCCTGAAGGGGACGCTTAGCCGCATCTCGTTCCGAGGAGCGAAAGGCCTCGAGACCCTCACGCTTAAAAACCTGCTCCGCTTCGTCGGAGAACAAGACCGCGTCCCCATCGAAGGCGAGACGAAGCACGTCATCTCCTCCGCTTTGTGCCTTCGAAGGCAGGAGCGTCGCTGCCGCCACCCCCGCGGCCAGCGCATGCCGCACGTCCTCGGCAACGGTGGACAGGAAGAGATCGCACCCGAAGGCCTCCATATAGCGATAAGGACTCTCCCCCCCGCAAAAGGCCGCCCGCTCAATGGCCAGCCCGTGATGCTGAATTGAGTTAAAGACCCGAAGCCCCGTATCCGCGGCGTTCCGCGACAGGAGAATCACTTCAAGGCGACCGGGAAGCTGGGCATTCAGGCGGGAGAGCTTTTGCACGAGGGGGAAGGCCACGCCTGGCTCTAGGGGCTCATCTTCCCGGGCGATCTGATACTGACGGTATGCCTCGACCCCTTCTTCCTCGAACACGCGGTTACTTTCATCGAGGTCGAACAAGGTCCGCGAGGAGAGAGCGACGATGAGAGGGGCTTTACCTTCCGTAACGGTGGCCATGGGCAGGCCTCCCTAGGCGTCTAAATCAGGAATGAGTTTGCTCTCGAGGCGGGCGATCATATCCTTCAGGCTGAGCTTGCGCTTTTTGAGCCGTTGGATTTGCATAAGGTCACTGTGGCTATGGGTTTGCAACATGACTATCAGGTCGTCGAGATCCCGATGCTCCGTGCGAAGCTCCTCCAACCATTGAAGCAGTTGCTCTTGAGTCATAGTGCCCGTTCTCAGCCGCCTCGGGCCCACCGCCGGAGATCGCCTTGTAGTTTAATCCATGAGGCTTCTCAGAACACCCACTGCACCCTCGGGAGGCCTTTCGCCCCATGCTGATCCGCCTGCTCCTGTTGCTTCTCCTCGGCCTGTTGCTGGGCGCTCTCGGCCGGCTCCTATGGCTCCGCCTCAGCCCGCGCGGACGGCGAAATCTTGGGCTTGGGCTGTTCACGGCCGTGGTAATTATCCTGGCTGGGGCAGCCTTACTCGGGCGCCTCTCCTGGCTCGTGCCGGCGCTCACGGCCGCCTTTCCTATGCTCCGTCGCCTTCCCCTGCTCTTTCGCGTGGGGCGCGCGGCGCGCGCTTTCCAGGCCATGGGTGCCCCTTCCTTGCGCCCGATCATTTTAATGGAGGGGCCCCACCTGCTTGATGGGGAGGTGCTCACGGGGCCAGATCGGAGCAAGACCCTCGGTCAGCTCGAACCCGAGGCCCTGGCAAGGTTGTGGCGCACGCTTCATCGAGACTCCCTTGCCGGCCGCCTGCTCCCCCTATACCTCTCGGAGCGCTTTGGCGCGCAATGGTTCGAAAGCCCACCCTTTCCCCCCGCTCCCACCCCCGGGGCAACCCTTGGGCCCCTTCGTAAGGTGGACGCCCTAGCCCTATTGGGATTGAGCGAGAGCGCGGACGCGGCAGCGATTCGTCATGCGCATCGGCGCCTCATGCACCGCGCCCACCCGGATCACGGAGGCAGCGACGCCCTCGCAGCGCTCTTAAACGCTGCGAAGGATCAGCTCCTGGGGTCCTAGGGCTCGAGAATCGTCGCGCCCTGAGTTTTCCCGGACTCGAGCAGGCGGTGAGCATCGGCCGCAGCCGCGAGGGGGAAGCGCTGGTGAATTTCTACGGACAGCGCCCCCCGGGCCACGCGCTCGAAGACGGCCCCTGCGAGTCCCTCAAGTTCTTCTCGAGTTTGGGCATAGCTCGCCAAGGTCGGTCGAGTAAAGTAGAGCGAGCCCTTCGCTGCCAGCACTGCCGGGGTGACATCCGGAGCGGGCCCGGAGGCATTTCCAAAGCTTACGAACAGCCCCCGAGGCGCGAGGCTGTCGAGGGAATCCTGGAAGGTTGCCCGGCCGACGGAGTCGTAGACCACGGGCACGCCCTTGCCGTCCGTGAGCTCTCGCACCGTTGGGGCAATGGGATCACGGCCCCGAAGCAGAATGTGATCACACCCATAGCGCGCAACAATTTCCGCCTTTTCCTCGCTGCCCACCACGCCGATGACCTTCGCCCCCAGGTCCTTGGCCCACTGGAGCATGAGGAGCCCCGTCCCTCCGGCGGCGGCGTGCAAAAGAATGGTGTCGCTGGCAGTCAGCACCCGTGTTTGGGTCAGAAGATAGGCAGCGGTCATGCCCTTCAGCATGATCGCCGCCGCCGCGTCGTCGGAGACCCCCTCTGGAATGGGCAGGAGCTGCGCTTCGGACCGGAGCGATGCGGAGGCGTAGGCCCCAAGGGCGCCGGAGCCAAAGGCCACCCGATCCCCCACGGCAAAGCGCGTAACGCCCTCCCCCAGGGCTTCCACTACGCCGCTGGCTTCAAGGCCTAGGCCGCTGGGTAGGGGCACGGGGTAGAGTCCAGAACGGTGATAGGTATCGATAAAGTTCAAGCCGACTGCTCGGTGCCCGACCCGAACCTCGCCGGGCCCCGGGGCCGCAAGCTCTAGGTTTTCGACCTTAAGCACTTCCGGGCCGCCGGTCTCGTAAAAGCGAATCACCTGCTCAGTCATCTGCGTTCTCTCCGCTACGCGAAATGGAGGCACAAAAAAGGCCGCTTCAGCGGCCTTTTTACCACGGAGGGCGCGCCCTTAGGAGGCGAGCGCGGACCAATCCGTCACTACTATACCGGCCGCCATAATGACAACGGAAAGCCAACCCCAGGCGATGAACGCCTTCATCACGAGGTTTTGCTCAAAAAAATCTTCCACTAGGGACCAAAAAAGACGCATGGGATTCTCCTCGATCTGGGCCACGGCACGGGACTTGCGTCAATGCGCGGCGCGACTATACCAGGGGCTTGGCACAGCGCCCAGTCCCTAGGCCTTGGGCAGCACCCGTCCCTCAAGGTCGTGCTCATCGCTGGCGACAATTTCCACCGTGAGCCGATCCCCAGGGCGCGCCTGCACCCCGGGCAGATACACCACCCCATCGATCTCCGGCGCATCCCCCGGCCCGCGAGCGATCACACCGTCCTCCCCGATATCGTCCACTAGCACTTCAACAGTTTGCCCAACCTTCTCCGCCAGACGCGCAGCGCTGATCTCCGCCTGCACCGCCATAAAGGCGTCGAGCCGGTCCGCCTTCTCGGCCTCCGAGACGGCTCCAGGGAAGCTGTTGGCCACGGCCCCCTCCACGGGGGAGTAGGTGAAGCACCCTACCCGATCGAGCTGTGCATCTTTGAGGAAGCTCAGCAGCTGATCGAAGTCGGCTTCCGTTTCACCGGGGAAGCCCACGATGAAGGTGCTTCGGAGGGTGAGATCGGGGCACTGCTCACGCCACTTGTGAATGCGCTCTAGCTGACGCTCCGCCGCCGCGGGACGGCGCATGGCCTTAAGCAGGCTCGGCGATGCGTGCTGCAGAGGCATATCGAGATAGGGCAGAAGCCGGCCTTCGGCCATGAGGGGAATGAGCTGATCAACGTGGGGATAGGGATAAACGTAGTGGAGGCGAACCCACACCCCCAGGGAGGCGAGCGCTTCGCAGAGGGGATTCAGGCGACTGGCTACCGGACGCCCACCCCAGAAACTCGTCTTGTACTTTAGATCTACGCCATAAGCGCTTGTATCTTGGGAGATCACCAGGAGTTCCTGCACCCCCGCGGCCACCAGGCGCTCCGCCTCCTCCAGGACTTCTCCCGCGGGACGGGAGACCAGCTCCCCGCGCATGGAGGGAATGATGCAGAAGGTGCAGCGGTGGTTGCAGCCCTCAGAAATCTTTAGATAGGCATAGTGCCGGGGCGTCAGGCGAATGCCCTGGGGGGGCACGAGGGTCGCGAAGGGATCGTGCATGGGGGGGGGGAGGTGGGTATGCACCGCGTCCACCACGGCCTCATAGGCGTGGGCGCCGGTCACCGCCAGGACCTCGGGAAAGCGATTTTGAATGCTGGCTGCATCGGCGCCGAGGCAGCCCGTGACAATCACTCGCCCCTGCTCCGCGAGGGCTTCGCCGATGGCTTCCAGGGACTCCTCGACGGCGGCGTCAATAAAACCGCAAGTATTGACGATGACCAGGTCTGCGTCAGCGTAGCCGCCCACCAGATCGTAGCCTTCGCCGCGAAGCTGGGTAAGGATTCGCTCCGAATCGACCAGCGCCTTTGGACAGCCGAGACTGACCATACCTATGCGGCCGCCACCAACGGCCGCCGCGCCTACTCCACCCATGGGTCTGCTCTCCTTAGACGGAACCCGGGCAGGGGCCTCCGGACCGGGGGCCTAATAGTAAGCGTTTTCCTTCACCGTGTGGTCCGTGGAGTCGCGCACGCCCTTCAGCTCCGGCAACTGGGAAAGAAGCGTTTTCTCCACGCCTTGCTTTAGGGTCATATCCACTGCTGCGCAGCCCTGGCAACCGCCCCCGAACTGCAGCACCGCCTCCCCATCCGCGATCTCAAGGAGGGATACCATGCCCCCGTGGGCCGCCAGAGAGGGGTTAATTTCGTTGTAGAGGATGTAGTTGACGCGATCTTCCAAGGGGCTGTTCTCGTCGACCTTGGGGACCCGGGCATTTGGCGCTTTAATGGTGAGCTGCCCCCCAAGCTTGTCCTCTTGGAAATCGACCACAGCCTCGGCAAGGAACGGTTCGCTGCGCTTTTCAAACCAAGCGGTGAACCCCGTGAAGGCGACGGGGATATCATCTTCCTGTGCTTCTCCGGGGCGGCAATAGGCGATGCAGGTTTCCGCGGAGGGGGTGCCCGGGTTGGCCACAAACACCCGAATGCCCGTGCCTTCGGCCTCTTGCTTCTCCAAAAGGGTTCGCAAATAGCCCTGCGCTGCCTCGGAGATCTCAATCATGGCCGTGCCTCTCGAATGTCCAATCACTTGACTTGGTTATTCTACGCCCTTCCCCGTTCCGAGGCGAGGCCCTCGCCGAATCATGAGCCCCCTTCAAGTCCGGGGGAGCGCCCCTCAAACCCCAAGTAAAGGGCCCTGGTACGATCGCGTCCTCGCGGATTTTGAGAGGTGGTTATGACCCGAGCGGACCGCATTAGCGCCCTACACAACGCCCTCGCGGAGCGTATCTTAATTCTTGATGGCGCCACGGGGACCATGTATCAGCGTTACGGGCTCGGGGAAGCGGACTACCGGGGGGACGCCTTTGCCCAGCATGGTCAGGACCTTGCTGGAGATAATGAACTCCTGACGCTGACTCAACCCACCATCGTTCGGGAGGTTCACGACGCCTTCATCCGTGCCGGCGCGGATATCATCGAGACCAATACCTTTGGTGCCACGCGCATTGCCCAGGCCGACTACGGCCTCGAGGATGAGGTGTCGCGCCTGAATTTTGAGGCTGCGCGCATCGCCCGGGAGGCCGCCGACGCCGCGGGCCGCCCCTGCTGGGTGGCCGGCGCCCTCGGCCCGACCAATCGCACCGCAAGCCTGTCCCCGGACGTGAACGATCCGGGCTTCCGAAACGTCAACTTCGATCAGCTCGTCGCCGCCTACGAGGAAGCAACCCTCGCCCTAATCGAGGGGGGCGTGGATCTCATCCTCATCGAAACCATCTTCGACACACTTAATGCCAAGGCGGCGATCTTCGCGGTGGAGAACGCCTTCGAAAAGAGCGACGTCACCCTCCCCCTGATCTTGTCCGGCACCATTACGGATGCCTCCGGCCGTACCCTTTCGGGGCAGACCACGGAAGCCTTCTGGGCCGCCCTGCGCCACACCAAGCCCCTGGCTATTGGTCTGAATTGCGCCCTCGGCGCCGAGGAACTCCGCCAGTACGTGGCAACCCTTAGCCAGATCGCTGACGTGGCCGTCAGCGCCTATCCGAATGCGGGCCTCCCCAACGAATTTGGAGAATACGATCAAAGCCCCGAGGCCATGGCCAAGGTGGTGGCGGAATTTGCCCAAAGCGGCCTGGTGAACCTTCTCGGCGGCTGCTGCGGAACAACCCCCGATCACATCCGGGCCATCGCCGAGGCGGTGCAGGGGCTTCCGCCCCGGCCCATTCCTAAGCGCCCCCCGGCCCTGCGCCTGGCGGGCCTCGAACCCTTCACGGTGGATGAGGCGTCGCTCTTCATCAACGTTGGGGAACGCACCAACGTCACCGGCTCCCGGCGCTTCGCCCGCCTGATTCGCGAGGAGCGCTACGACGAAGCTCTAGCCGTGGCTCGCCAGCAGGTCGAGAACGGCGCTCAGATCATCGATATCAACATGGACGAGGGGATGCTCGACTCCGAGGCCGCCATGGTGCGCTTCCTGAATCTTCTCGCGGCTGAACCGGACATCGCCCGGGTGCCTCTCATGCTGGACTCCTCAAAGTGGAGCGTCCTCGAAGCCGGCCTCAAATGCACCCAGGGCAAGGCGATTGTGAACTCCATCAGCTTAAAGGAAGGCCCCGAACCCTTCCTCGAGCAAGCCCGGCTGGCCCGGCGCTATGGCGCCGCCGTGATTGTTATGGCCTTTGATGAACAGGGACAGGCGGATACGCTGGCGAGGAAAACGGAGATCTGCGCCCGCTCCTATGCCCTGCTCACGGAAACGGCGGGCTTCCCGGCGGAAGACATCATCTTCGACCCCAACATCTTCGCCATCGGCACGGGCATCGAAGAACACAACAACTACGCCGTGGACTTCATCGACGCCTGCCGCT
Organism: Pseudomonadales bacterium; assembly: GCA_016779385.1. Lineage (GTDB taxonomy): Bacteria > Pseudomonadota > Gammaproteobacteria > Pseudomonadales > Azotimanducaceae > Salivita. Next base: position 23,847 of record JADHNT010000009.1, on the reverse strand, counting down.
GGATCAAGGACAACCTCCCCCACGCCCTCACCTCCGGCGGCGTATCCAATGTGTCCTTCTCCTTCCGAGGTAACGACCCGGTGCGAGAGGCGATCCATGCCGTGTTCCTCTACCACGCGGTTAAGGCCGGGCTGCGTATGGGGATTGTTAACGCGGGGCAGCTCGCCATCTACGAGGAAATCCCCCCGACGCTCCGGGAGCGCGCGGAAGATCTCGTGCTGAATCGCCGCCCCGATGCCACGGAGCGGCTGCTTGAGGTGGCGGATCAGTTTTCTGGCCAGGGCGGCAAGGCCAGGGAAGAGGACCTGAGTTGGCGCGAGGCACCGGTCGCCGAGCGGCTCCGCCATGCACTGGTGAAGGGCTTAAACCAGTACATCGTGGAGGACACGGAAGAGGCGCGCCTCACCGTCGATCGTCCCCTCTCGGTCATTGAAGGGCCGCTCATGGACGGAATGAATGTCGTCGGTGACCTCTTCGGGGAAGGGAAGATGTTCCTGCCCCAGGTGGTCAAGAGCGCTCGGGTAATGAAGCAGGCCGTCGCCCACCTCATCCCCTTCATTGAGGCGGCCCAGGATGGGAAGAAGGAAAGCAAGGGCACTATGGTAATCGCCACGGTCAAAGGCGATGTGCACGACATTGGGAAAAACATCGTTGCCGTGGTGCTCCAGTGCAACAACTTTGAAGTCATCGACCTCGGCGTGATGGTGCCTACGGCGAAGATTTTGGAGAAAGCTCGGGAAGTGAATGCCGACCTCATCGGTCTTTCGGGACTGATCACGCCGTCCCTCGACGAGATGGTCAATGTGGCGGCGGAAATGCAGCGCCTAGGCTTCGAGACGCCCCTTTTAATCGGCGGTGCCACCACCTCAAAAGCGCATACGGCGGTGAAAATCTCGCCCGTTTATGACGGCCCGGTGGTCTACGTCACGGATGCCTCACGCAGCGTCGGCGTTGCCAGCGCGCTCATGAGCGAGCAGCAGCGCCCGGCCTTCCTGGAAAGTCTCGATGAGGAGTACACCCAGGTTCGTGCGCGCCAGGCAGGGCGTCGGCCCAATCAGCGCTGGCACGATTTCGAAGAGCTAAAGGCCCTACCCGCGCCTCTCGCCGCAGCCCCAGCGCCCCGCCCCCACCAACCTGGGGTCCAGGTTCTTGCCCCCTATCCCCTAGAAGATCTGGTCGACTACATTGATTGGACCCCCTTCTTTATGACCTGGGAGCTCGCGGGCAAATTCCCGGCGATCCTGACCGATGAGGTGGTCGGCGAAGCCGCTACCCAGCTCTTCGCCGATGCCCAGGCCATGTTGAAGCGCATTGTTGAGGAACGGTGGGTGGAAGCGCGGGCGATTTTTGGCTTCTGGCCCGCCGCCCGGGCCGGACGCGACGATGTCGTGCTGTACGGGGACGAAGGCCATCAGGAAGCGCTGGCCAGGCTCCATTTCCTTCGCCAGCAAACGATCAAACCCGACGGCAGCGCTAATATCAGCCTCGCCGACTATGTAGCCCCGGAGGGGGATTGGGTTGGGGGCTTCGCCGTGACCGCAGGGCTCGGGGCCCAGGCACGCCTCGACGCCTTCGAGGCGGAGCACGACGATTACCAGAGCATTCTCTTCAAGGCGCTCATGGATCGACTCGCAGAAGCGCTTGCGGAGCGGCTCCACGAGCGGATCCGCACGGAGTTCTGGGGCTACGCCCCGGAGGAAGCTCTCGCCAAGGAGGCCCTTATTCAGGAGGCTTATCGAGGCATCCGCCCGGCGCCCGGCTACCCCGCGTGCCCTGACCATACGGAAAAGGCCACGCTGTTTGCCTTACTGGATGCGGAAACTCAGGGCCTCTCTCTCACGGAAAGCTATGCCATGGCTCCCGCGGCCAGCGTCTCGGGCTGGTATTTTGCCCATCCTGAGGCACGCTATTTCGGCGTAGGGAAGATTCAGCGGGACCAGGTGATGGACTACGCTGCACGAAAAGGCTGGACCCTGGAAGAAGCAGAGCAGTGGCTCGCCCCGAACCTGGGCTATGATCCGCGAAATCGCGACGTCGCCTAGGCGTTAGGACAGAGAGTATGTCAAACGCAAAGCCCGCAGGGGGACCGGAGGCGCAGCGAGAGGAGCAAGGCTCGCTGACGTTCTTTAGCGTGGTCATGAGCACCTTGGCTGCAGCCATCGGGGTGCAGTCCAAGGCGAATAGGGAAAGGGATTTTAAGCACGGATCTGCGGCGCCCTTTATCGTAGCGGGCCTCGTCTTCACGGCACTCTTTGTGGGGGTGCTAGTGCTGATTGTCCGCTTCGTCCTGAGCGCCGCCGGGGCTTAAGCCCCCGCGCGCTCATGCGGACGCTTTTGGCGCAAGGCCTAGCCGTTAACGACGAACCACAGCACCCCGGCCGTGATGGCCAGGAAGACCACGAAGGCACCAACCGTATCCGCTTTGCTGTCCGGCCAGAAACCACTGTTTTCCTGATCTGCCCCGTCGCTCATGTTGCTCTCCTCTGGTTAAGCGCCGGCGGATTTTAGTGCCATCGGCGCCAACTTGCTACGCTCCGCCATCATAAAGGCGCTTTTCTGGGGGCCCGGACATGGATCATCAGCTGCTCTCCGCATTTTTCTGGATCTTTTCCGGCGCCGCGGTCCTGGCGACGGCCGCCCTGTTTACGCGTCAACCTATGATCGTTGCCTATCTCGCCCTCGGCGCGCTCCTTGGCCCCTTCGGCTTCGGTTGGGTCACTGATGGCGCGCAGCTCCGAGCTATCGGCGAGATTGGCATCATCTTTTTGCTGTTTCTGCTGGGCCTTGAGATGCAGCCTCGCAAGCTCCTTTTGGTCCTTCGGGAATCGCTCTGGGTTGGCCTGCTCAGTTCTTCCCTCTTCCTGGCACTGGGGACCGCCCTCGCTCTGGCCTTCGCCTTTTCCCTACAGGATGCCCTGCTCATGGGCTTGGCCGTCAGCTTCTCATCCACCATTATTGGGATAAAGCTCCTGCCCACCACAGCTCTTCATCATCGCCACATCGGGGAATTGGTGGTGAGCTTGCTCCTCCTACAGGACTGCTTGGCCATTGTAGCCCTCGTAGGCCTGGCTCATTTCGCCCCCGGGGTTGGAGAGGTGAAGCCCCTATGGGTGACGATGCTCGCGCTCCCGGCGCTACTCGCTGTGGCTGCGGCGGGGGTCCGGTTTATCTTACTACCGCTGATTTCCCGCTTTGACGTGATTCAGGAATACGTTTTCCTGCTTGCCGTAGGCTGGTGCCTGGGACTGGCCCAAATTGCCGAAGCCCTTGGCCTCTCCCTGGAGCTTGGGGCCTTCGTGGCCGGGGTTACCCTCGCCACGAGCCCCATCGCCCTCTTCCTCGCGGAGGCTCTGAGGCCGCTCCGGGATTTCTTCCTCGTGCTGTTTTTCTTCACCGTAGGGGCGGGTCTAAACCTAGCCCTTGTTCCGTCCATCCTCATGCCCGCGCTCGCCTTCTCGGCGCTCGTGCTCCTCGCCAAGCCCGTGATCTATCGCGTGCTTTTGGATCAATTTAAGGAACAAGGGTCTCTTGCCTGGGAAGTCGGCTTTCGCCTGGGGCAAATTAGCGAGTTCTCTTTATTGCTGGTACTCCTGGCGGGGCAGGCAGCGCTGCTGTCGGAGGGAGCCATCACCACCATCCAAACGGTGGCGGTGCTGACCTTTATCCTCTCGTCCTACGTGGTGGTCCTGCGATATCCAACGCCCATCGCCCTGGATGAACGCCTGCGGCGACGCTAGCGCCCAGACGCCTACTGGGCCGCAGCGCTGTGGATCAAGAGGCCCCGGCCCACCATTTCTCCTGCCAGGATCCGATCCAGCGCGTCGGACAGGGTTTCGAGGCTCAGGGGCTCCACGAGTGTTTCTAGCGCCGGGAGCTGCCACTCCTTCGCCAGCCGCCCCCAAAGGCGCTTCTTCTCAGTCAGGGGCCACTGCACCGAATCGATGCCGAGAAGATTCACGTGGCGCAAAATAAAGGGCAGCACGGTGGCGGGAATGGCCGGGGACGCGACGAGGCCGCAGGCGGCCAGGGAACCGCCGTAGCGCAGGGACTTCACCGCGTTGAAGAGCAGCTCGCCCCCCACCGTATCCACGACGCCGGCGTAGCGTTCCGCCAGGAGAGGCTTTCCCGCCCCTTCCGCCAGGGCTTCCCGGCTGAGCACCTCGGAGGCGCCAAGGCCCCTCAGCCACTCGGCCTTGTCAGCCTTACCGGTAACCGCCACCACTTCGTAGCCGAGCTGGGAAAGCAGCATGACCGCCACGGAGCCAACGCCCCCCGTGGCCCCGGTAACCAGCACGGGGCCTTGGGCCGGGCTGAGCCCGCCCATGCGTTCAAGCTTGTCCACGCACTCCGCCGCCGTGAAGCCCGCCGTACCCAGCGCCATGGAGGCGCGCAGCGATAGGCCCTCCGGGCGCGGCACCACCCAACTGGCGGGCACCCGGATACGCTCCCCGAAGCCCCCGGCGGTGCCCATGCCGAGATCGAAACCAATGACGATGACCTCATTTCCGGCATAGAATTCGGGAACGGCGCTCTCAAGTATGACGCCAGAAGCATCAATGCCTGGAGTGTGGGGAAAGGCCCGGGTTACGCCCGGATTCCCCGTAGCAGACAGGCCATCCTTATAGTTGAGCGACGAGTAGTGCACCTCGATGAGAACCTCGCCCGCGGGCAAGGCGTCCGAATTGAGCGTTTCTAGGCGACGAACCAGCGCGTCCCCCTCCCGGTGCACCACCATCGCGCGGTAGGTCCCCATGCCATGCTCTCCCATCAGTGATTAGCGAATGCTGTTGTTAGCAGATTCTGTTGTTAGCGTAGCCAGCTGCTGCGGTTCAGCACCCGGGCCAAGGCGCCTTCCAGGGCCCGATTAACTGTGCCCTGAGCCCCCTGAAGAAACCGATCGAGGGGGCTTTGAGGGACGGACCAGCGGACCTTAAAGAGCTCGGCTTCTTCGGCGCGGCGCAATAAATAGCTGTCACTGGTCTCTAGATGGTCACAAAGGCCGCGGGCTAGCGCATCGGAGCCAAACCAGCTTTCCCCCGTGGCCACCGCTTCCACGCTCAGGGCGGGGCGAGCCGCTTGCACCGAAGCCTTAAAGAGCCGGTGTACGTCTTCCAGCTCCTCGAGAAACTTCTTCCGCCCCTGCTCCGTATTTTCCCCCAGGACCGTGAGGGTGCGCTTGTACTCCCCAGCCGTGAGCACTTCCACGTCCACGTCGTTTTTCTTCAAAAGGCGGTGCACGTTAGGAACCTGCGCCACCACGCCAATGCTTCCAAGAATGGCGAAGGGCGCTGCCAGAATTTGATGCCCAAGGGCGGCCATCAAATAACCACCGCTCGCCGCCACCCGATCCACGGAAACCGTCACCTTGAGCCCCTCCTTTCCGCGGAGTCGCTCGATCTGGGAGGCCGCTAGGCCATAGCTGTGCACCATGCCCCCGGGAGACTCGAGACGAAGCACGACTTCGTCGCCACTCCGCGCCTCCAGGAGGATGGCGCTCACCTCTTCCCGTAGGGCCTCCACCGCCGAGGCCTCCACGTCGCCTAGGAAATCGAGCACGAACACCCGGGTGCACGCCTCATCGTGTCCGCCCTTCTTGTCCCGCGCCTTACGAGCCTTCTTCTCTGCCTTTTCCAACTTCTTAAAGGTGGCGTCGTCAAGCACCGCGCTTTGTACGGTGAGGCGAAGATCGTCAAAGCGATCGTTTAGGCGCTTAACCTCAATCGCCCCTTCCGGCGCCCCCCGGCGATTGCGCAGCGCAAGCCCGGCCATCGCCGACAACAGCACTAGGGCCACCGCCAAGACGGTGAGGCTCTTGGCCAGGAACAGTCCATATTCCGTCAAAAATTCCGCCACCAACGGCTCCTTTTCTAAGAAACGCGACCCCACCGGGAGGCGGTGCGCCTAGGCGCGGAAATGTAACCCTCCCTCTCCGAGCCGTCCAGGGACGTTCCCAGGATGGTTGTCTCCGGGGTAGCATCGCCCCCGTCGTCTTTGGAGCCTGCCATGCTTGATTTCACCCTTGAAGCGCTTGAAGCCCGGCTGCGTCCCCATTTTCGCGGCGAAGCCAGCGCGGACATGCATCGCCTTTATCAGATAGTGATCGAATCGACTCCTGCCTTCTTCCTGACGATAGAACGTGGCACCCTCACCCTTGGCCTCGGCGAGGCACCGGACCTAGGCTGCCCTCGGGTTCGCTTCTACTACCCTTCCCTGGAGCTCGCCTTCGCGATTCTGGAAGGAAAGGCGAATCCCATGGAGGCCTTCATGGCCGGGAACGTCCGCAGTGACGGACACCTCATCATGGCGCTCCAGCTCGGGCTTCTTTTTCCTCCAAAACCCCGCAATTAACGCCTTTCGGCGCAACGGGAAATCAGGTACGGTCCAAGCCCTTTGAGCCTCCCCTCTCCCGAACTGTTCTAGGAGTTAGCGTGACGCAAGCCCTTTGGCGGAATTTCCTCGGGAGCGCCCCCGATTGGTATAAGCAGACACTGCTCGCGTTTTTGGTCCTGAATCCCATTGCCTTCTTCGTCGCTGGCCCCTTCGTCACGGGTTGGATTCTCGTGGTGGAATTCATTTTCACCCTGGCCATGGCCCTACGTTGCTACCCCCTGCAGCCCGGGGGACTTCTAGCGCTAGAAGCCGTGCTCATCGGCATGACCAATACTGAGAGCATCCGCGCGGAAGTCTTCGCCAATTTCCCGGTCATCCTGCTACTGATGTTCATGGTGGCGGGCATCTACTTCATGCGCGAACTGCTCCTGTTCCTTTTCACGAAGATCCTTCTTGGCATTCGCTCGAAGATGCTCCTGTCCTTCATGTTCTCCATTTTCGCGGCCTTCCTCTCCGCGTTCCTGGATGCCCTGACGGTAACCGCGGTGGTGATCTCCGTCGCCGTGGGGTTCTACTCGATCTACCACAAGGTTGCGTCGGGCAAGGGCTTTCACCACGATCATGATCACGGCTCGGATCAGGAAGTGGGGGAAGTGCACCGGGAAGATCTTGATGGGTTCCGTAGCTTCCTTCGCTCCCTCATGATGCACGCGGCCGTCGGTACGGCCCTCGGTGGGGTTTGCACAACCGTGGGTGAGCCCCAGAACCTGCTCATTGCGGGGAAGGCCGGCTGGGAATTTGTGGAGTTCTTCGTGCGCATGGCGCCGGTGACCATGCCCGTCCTCGTGGTGGGGCTCGTGACCTGCTTGGCGCTTGAGCTCACCGGAGCCTTTGGCTATGGCGCGAAGCTCCCTGCGCCGGTGCGGAAAATTCTTGAGGACTACGACGCCGAGGAAACGAAGCGTCGTACCCCCTCCCAGGTGGCCCGCCTGCTCATCCAAGGCGCTGCGGCAATTATCCTAATCGTCGCCCTGGCGATGCACTGGGCAGAAGTGGGCCTCATTGGCCTCATGGTTATCGTTATTCAGACTGCCTTTAACGGCGTAATCGAGGAGCACCAGCTGGGCAAGGCCTTCGAAGAGGCCCTACCCTTCACCGCGCTCCTCGTCGTGTTCTTTAGCGTCGTGGCCGTGATCCACGACCAGCACCTGTTCACCCCTGTGATCAGCTGGGTGCTCGCTCAGAAGGAAAGCCTTCAGCCTGGCCTGTTCTTTATCGCCAACGGCGTGCTCTCGGCCATCAGCGACAACGTCTTCGTGGCCACGGTTTATATCAATGAGGTGAAGCAGGCCCTGGATCTGGGCACCATTGGGCGGGAGCACTTCGACAAGCTTACCGTAGCCATCAACACGGGGACCAACATCCCCTCTGTAGCCACGCCAAACGGTCAGGCGGCCTTTCTGTTCCTCCTGACCTCTTCCATCGCTCCGCTCATTCGCCTGTCCTACGTGCGCATGGTGGTCATGGCACTTCCCTACACCATCACCATGGGGATCACGGGCTTCCTGGCCGTGCAGTACCTGCTCTAGGCGGGATCCCGCAGCCAAAGGGGCGGCGTTCCTGCGCTATGCTCCATGCCCTCGAGGTACGCGCGGTGCGCCGCCTCCGCCCCGGGGGACAAGGCCGCCCGAGGGGTTTTAGGCCATTGCTTCGGTGTCGCCGGGATGACTTCCCGTGCCGCTCCCATCCCTTTAGTCTCTTCCCCGCCCAGCCCAAGGGCCGTCTGCCCCCCGGTCATGGCGAGGAATACGTCCGCTAAAAGCTCCGCGTCTAGCAGCGCACCGTGGAGCGTGCGCTGCGTATTATCGACGTCGTAGCGCCGGCAGAGCGCATCAAGGCTGTTTTTCTGCCCCGGATGGAGACGCCGGGCGAGGATGAGGGAGTCGGTGATCTCACAGAGGGACGCCGTGCTCTCTGGCCTCCGGCTTAGGCGGCGCCACTCCGCATCCAAAAAGCCAACGTCGAAGGGCGCGTTGTGAATGATCACCTCAGCACCGCTTAGGAATGCCTGAAGTGGCTCAGCGATATCGGCAAAGCGCGGCTTATCCGCCAGAAACTCCTCGGTCAGTCCGTGCACCGCCTGCGCCCCCTCGTCGATCGCTCGATCGGGGTTGAGGTATTGATGGAAGTGTCGCCCCGTCAGCCGTCGCCCAACAATCTCCACCGCACCGATTTCAATGATGCGGTGGCCAGCCTCGGGCTCAAGCCCCGTCGTTTCCGTATCAAGAACCACCTGCCTCATACGCTCACCACCACTTGATCCTGTCCCGTTTGCCCAAGGAGGGCGAAAGCGTCCACGCCACGGTTGGCCAGGGTATCGGCCAGCTCGTTGCCAGGATCGCCGCTGTGCCCCTTCACCCAGATCCATTCAATACGATGGGGCTCCGCCGCCGCCACCAGGGCCTGCCACAAATCTACGTTGAGCACGGGCTTCTTTGCAGCGGTTCGCCAGCCCCGCTTTTCCCAGCCCGAAATCCATTCCGTCATGCCCTTCAGAACATAGACGGAATCGGTATGAAGCCGCACGGCCATGGGACGCTGAAGGGCCCGCAGCCCCTCGAGCGCGCCGGTCAGCTCCATGCGGTTATTGGTCGTTTCCGGCGCACCGCCCCAAAGGTGCTTCTCCCGGCCTCCATAGCGCAGCACCGCGCCCCAACCCCCAGGCCCTGGGTTTCCTCGGCAAGCGCCGTCAGTCCAAAGCTCAACGGGCGCGGTCATCGTTTCCCGGGAATCGAAGAATGGAACCGGATTCCCGAGCCGCGCTCGGTGTCCCGGCCAGGGCCCGGCGACCCCGGCGAAGGCTCCGCGCTTCCGGAAGCGCCAGCGCCGGCGCATGCCGAGCCTTCAGCACCCAGGCGGCCCCCAGGGGGGGCTGAAGCCAGGCTTTCAAACCCTTGAGCCCAGGGTGCTCCCAGAACCCCCATCCCCAGGGTTCGGGGAGGCGATAGTGGACGTAACAGAGATCGCCAAGGGTGAAGTCCAGCACCGACAACCAATCCCCGACCCGGCGCGCGCTTAGAAATTGGCTATTCCAGGGCGCCTGCCGCGGCGTTATAAAGCGGCGAAGCCCCCAGCTACTCCAAGGGTTGAAACCGGTCATCAGGAGCCGTCCCCCGGGAGCAAGCACCCGGCTCAGCTCCCGCAGGGCCTGCTGGGGTCGATCGGCGAGATCGAGGCCGTGGAGGGACACCACCACGTCAAAGGCATCGTTCTCGAAGGGGAGGTTCGCGGGGTCGGCGACGGTAATGGCCCCACTGCTGATGGCGCGCCGGCGAGCGGGAAGCATTTCCTCCTCCGCGCTTAAGCGAACGATATAGCGCCGGGCCACGGGGAGGGCATCGGCAAGGCGCTCATCCACGCCTGCGGTGAGCACCAGGGCCCGAGCCCCGGCACAGCCTGAAAGGCGCTCCCGCAGCGCCGCAAGCTCCGCCTTTTCCAACCGTTGCCCCATGGGGGAGGCGAAAAAACGGGCCGTGTGACTGGCTCGGGGCGCATCAAAGGCCGTTTCAAAACGAAGGGCGCACATGTCAGCCTCGCGAATTGCTTCTAGAGTCCCTGGGCAAGCTTCCCTATCATACGGGGTTTTCTCAGCCCGGCAGGGGTATTCCATGGAAGTTTTAGCCGTGCCCGCATTTCAGGACAACTACCTATGGCTACTCCATGACGACGAGCGGCGGGCCTGGGTCGTTGACCCCGGAGATCCCGCCCCCATAGAGGCGGCTTTGGAAGGGCACGGGCTGACCCTTTCCGGGGTACTCATCACCCACCACCACTTTGACCACACCGGCGGGGCACTCCAGCTGGCGGAACGGTACGACTGTGCCATTTTTGGCCCTACCGACAGCCCCTTTGAGGGCATCACGGACCCCCTGAGGGACGGCGCCGTCCTCACCCTTGGGAGCATGCCCTTCACCGTGTTGACCGTTCCCGGCCATACCCTTGATCACATCGCTTATTACAGCGCCGAGGCCGGGCTCCTATTCTGCGGCGATACGCTCTTCGCGGGAGGCTGTGGCCGAATGTTTGAGGGCACCGCACCCCAAATGCACGGCAGCCTGGCGCGCCTCGCGGCCCTTCCTGGGGACACCGCGGTGTACTGCGCTCACGAATACACGCTGGCCAACCTGCGCTTTGCCAAGGCCGTGGAGCCCGACAACGCTGCCCTCCTCGCCCGCATTGCTGAGGCCGAGGCGCTCCGAGCGGCGGGGGCGCCAACCGTACCCACGTCCATCGCCCTGGAGCAGGCCACCAATCCCTTCCTGCGCACAGAGGCGCCCAGCGTTCGCCGAGCCCTCGCGGCGCAGGATGCGTCCCTGGAGCACGCGGAGCCCAGCGCTTGCTTTGCGGCCCTTCGGGGCTGGAAGGACCGGTTTTAAGATGCGCGCTGCCGGCCTGGGCCTGGGCGCCCTTCTGACCCTCGGGGGCTGCAGCACCGTGCCCCCGTGGAGCGACGCGCCCCAGCTCCAGCTGGCGCCGTCCCTGCTTCCGAGCCTTAGCTACGAACTGGTGCCCTACGCCCCCGAGCTCTTGGCGCCCACCGATCTGTGGGAGCGCTTGCGCCGCGGCTATGCCCTTCCGGAACTCCACCATCCGCGCATCACTAGCGAACTCAATTGGTTTGTGCGGCACCCCGATTACCTAGAGCGGACGTTTACTCGCGCCGAGTCCTATCTGCATTTCGCAGTCACCGAAGCCGAGCGTCGGGGTATTCCCCTCGAACTCGCGCTTTTGCCCGTGGTGGAAAGTGCCTTTGATCCCTTCGCCTTCTCCCCCGCGCGGGCCTCTGGGCTATGGCAATTTATGCCGGCTACGGGACGCCTTTACGGCCTTCAGCAAGACTGGTGGCACGATGAGCGCCGGGACGTGCTCAAGGCCACGGAGGCCGCTTACACCTTTCTGGAGGATATGCACGGGTTATTTGAAGGGGATTGGCTGCTGGCTCTGGCGGCCTACAACTCTGGCTCGGGCAACGTCCGCAAGGCCCAGCGGCGCAATCGGAACCAAGGCAAGCCCCTCGATTTCTTCTCACTGGATCTCCCCCGGGAAACGGAAGCCTATGTTCCGAAGCTCCTCGCGATCGCTCGCCTGGTACGAACTCCGGAGGCCTACGATCTCGCTCTTCACCCCCTCTCCAATGCCCCGCAATTTGCTGTCGTGGACACCGGCGGGCAGCTCGACCTTGCGCGCGCTGCAGACCTCGCCGGCGTGGATATGGAGACCCTCTACCACTTGAACCCTGCGCTCAACCGCTGGTCCACCCATCCCGATGGGCCCCACCGCCTGCTCCTACCCGTAGATAAAGCCGAGGCCTTTCGCACGGGCCTCGCCAACCTCGATGCTTCTGAGCGGGTGGCTTGGGTGCGGCATATAATTCGGGAAGGGGAGTCGCTTTCCGTAATAGCAGCCCGCTATCACAGTAGCGTAGAAGCCCTCCGGCGGGCCAATCAGCTTCGGGGGAACATTATTCGTGCAGGAGATGCACTCCTCGTACCCCGGGCCAGCGCCACGGAAGAACGCTACGCCCTTAGCGCCGATCAGCGGAAACGGCGCACGGCCCCCGCAGCAGGGCGCGGCACCCGTTTTGAGATCACCGTGCGTCCCGGCGACAGCCTCTGGACCCTCGCCCGAGCCTACGGCACCAGCACGGCCAATCTGGCCCGATGGAATGGCATGCAGGAACGGGATGTGCTTCGCGTGGGCCGATCCCTAGTGGTGTACCAGGAAGGCCCGGCGCTGACGGCGCTGGATGCGCTACCGCCGAAGCGGAGCGCCGTATCCCGCCGGGTGGCCTATCGCGTGCGCCAAGGGGATTCCCTCGCGCGCATTGCCAAGCGCTATCGCGTGACGGTAGCCGATATCGTGGGCTGGAATTCCCTAGATCCGGAAGCGTATCTGCAACCGGGGCAACCGCTGACCCTCTTCGTCGTGGTTACCGCGCTTAACTGATCGCCCTCCCCCCGCAGAGGTACGGCCCCTAGGGCAGCTCCGTCATGTTCGACCGGCTACGCTTGATGGGAAAGTCCCGCGCGAGCGCGCCCCGAAAGGCCGTAAAGTCCACCCCCTGGCTTCGCTGGGCCAGCTGAGCGCGAAGGGACGTTTTCTGCTCATCGCTAAGGGCGTCGTAGCGCCCCGGGCGCACATCGGTCAGGATGAGTACCAGCTGCTCCCCACTGGGAAGGCGGACCCGATCAATACGGCGAAGCTCCTCCGCCGTGGGCGGAGCAAGACGGAAGGCTGCATCCCGCAGGGCCGGAGGAAGCTCTGTGTTCGTGCGCAGCAGCCCCTCTTCCCGAACCCATTCCCGCCCCTCGGCTTGGGTGATCTCAAAGATCGAGGTTCCTGCTGCGAGTTCGTCTAGTACCGCCTGGGCCGCGTCCTCAGCCAAGCGAGCCGAGGCCTCCGCAATGTATTCCAGTGTGACGGCCTCCCGTACCTCATCCAGCGTCTGATCCCGAGCGGGAATCTCCTCAATCACCCTAAGGACCACCGCAAGGCCGTCCCGAGGCTCGAGCACCTCGCTGTTGTACCCCTCTTCCCGAACCTCAGCGGAGAAAGCTGCGTCGCGCACCGCCGCGGTGGCAAAAATGCCTTCGCCCCCATCTCGAGAGAAGGGCTCGGGGCGCTCTAGGGTCAGCCCCAGGGCCTCCGCGGGCTCGGTGAGGTCGGGGGTCTCGTAGGCCAGCACTTCGAGCTTGGCCTTGGCCTCGGCAAAGGCGGCCTCCGCCGCCTCGGCCCGGAGCCTCTCCCGAAGGGAGAAGGCGAGCTCATCGAAGCTCGGAAGCTCCGTGGTAAAGACGTTATCAAGCCGGAGGATGTGCACCCCAAACTCTGTCTCCACCGGTCCCCGAAGCTCGCCAGGAACCATGGAGAAGAGCGCTTCCTCGAAGGGCCCCACGAAGGTGCCCCGGGCCGCCGTGCCGAGCCGCCCCCCATCGTTGGCAGAGCCTGGGTCGTCAGAAAACGCCTCGGCCAGCGTAGCGAAATCCTCCCCGGCCTCCAGGCGTGCCAGAAGCGATTCGGCCAAGGTCCGTGCTGCCGCCAGGTCCCGATCATCCGTCTCCGCGAGGAGGATATGGGCGGCTTCCCGCTGCTCCTGCCCTTCAAAGGCGGCCTTCTCGCGTTCGTAGGCGGCGAGCACCGCCTCTTCGGAGATTGCCTGCGCCTCTTCAAAGTCGAAGCGATCAAGGCGGAGGGCTTCTACCCGCACCCGGGTCGGGGCGCGATAGGCGCTCCGCCGGGCCTCGAAGAAAGCCTCGAGGCCTTCGTCGTTGACCGTCACCTCAGACTCGAATTCGCTGGGCGCGAGGCGCAGCCAAGCGATATCCCGATTCTGAAGCAACACGGTGGCGAGCGCCCGGAGCTCCACCTCCGTGATAAAGCTTGAATCCGCGACCCCGCTCGTTAGCTGATCGACCGAGAGATCGGCGCCCATGGCGATTCTAAAGCTCGCAGGGGTCATGCCGATGCTTTGGAGCGCGAAGCGGAACCGGTCTTCGTCAAAGCCTAGGTCGCCCTGAAACTGCGGCATGCTGGTGATGATCTGATCGAGTTCGCCGCCTGGGGCCGCAAGCCCAGCGTCTTCCGCCGCAGCGCTGAGCAGTTCCCGATTAATGAGAGACTCCAGCACGCGCTCGGGGATGCCTAGCTGCTCCACCAGAGCCGGGTCAAAGCTGTCCCCGAAGCTCGACGCCAGCTGCTGGCGCTGGCGCTCAAGCTCAGCTGCGTATTCCGATTGGCTCACCCGTCCCTCGCCTACGGTGGCCACCGCTGGCTCGCTCACCACGAAGAAGTTCAGGGCACCGAAGCCGAACACCGCAAGCACGGCGATAATCGAACCGATAATCAACCACCCAAATACCCCTCGGGCGTGCTCCCGCATGGTTTGCAACATGCCTTGCCTCGCTCCCTTCCCAATTAACCACCACCTAAAACAAGAAAAGGCGCAGTCCTGCGCCTTTTCCTGGGTTTCGAGCCGAAGCCCGAGAAGCCTTACTTCAGTGCGTCTTTCAATGCCTTGCCGGCCTTAAAGCCCGGTACCCGAGCTTCGGCAATTTGAATCGTTGCGCCGGTTTGTGGGTTACGGCCTTCGCGAGCAGCACGCTGTTTAACAGCGAAGGTGCCAAATCCCACAAGGGAAACCTGCTCCGAGGCCTTAAGGCTCTCCGTAATTGCATCGAGCATACCATCGACGGCCCGCGCCGCAGCAGACTTAGAGATATCAGCCGCTTCAGCGACCTTTTCGACCAATTCAGCTTTATTCACAACAGCCCCTTTGAGGTTAGTTAGCCTTTGACGGATTTTATTCTGTTTTTTCCGCCGACCGCGCTTTATACCAACGCTTTTAAAATGGTGTCAATTTCGCGGTGAGCGAAGTTACCACCCTACGCTAATGGGTGGAGATACGCACGGCCTGATCACCCTCGGACCCCTCGGCCACGGCCTCTGCGCTCCCCTCCTCCTCCGTTTCCAAGCGAGGCTCGGGCATGCGCGTCAGGGCAATTTCCAGGACCTCATCGATCCACTTAACGGGCCGGATGTCGAGATCCCCCTTGATATGGTCGGGAATTTCCTTGAGGTCCCTGGCATTACGCTCAGGTATCAGGACGATCTTAATGCCACCGCGATGGGCAGCCAGGAGCTTCTCCTTGAGGCCGCCAATGGGTAAAACCTGGCCCCGCAGGGTAATCTCGCCGGTCATGGCGACATCGGCGCGAACCGGGATGCTCGTCAAGGCAGAGATTAGCGCCGTACACATCCCAATGCCCGCACTCGGACCATCCTTTGGCGTGGCGCCCTCCGGCACGTGAATGTGGATATCGTTCTTCTCGTGGAAATCCTTTCTGAGGCCCAGCACCGCGGACCGGCTCCGAACCACAGTAAGGGCCGCCTGAATAGACTCCTGCATGACATCACCGAGGGAGCCCGTGCGCACCTGCCGGCCCTTGCCTGGCATGATAGCGGCCTCAATATTCAAGAGTTCGCCGCCAACCTGGGTCCAGGCGAGGCCCGTTACCGTGCCAATTTGATCGGCCTCTTCGGCGCGGCCGTAGTCGTACTTCCGCACTCCGTTGTAGTCCTCGAGGAGGGCTTCGTTCACGGCAACGCCGGGCGCCTTGCTATCCTTGCCAAGGCGCTCCCGAACAACCTTGCGGCAAAGCTTAGCCAGCTGCCGCTCAAGCTCCCGCACCCCCGCCTCCCGGGTGTAATAGCGAATCATGAGGCGTAGCGTATCGTCGTCGACCTCGAGCTCGTG
This sequence comes from Pseudomonadales bacterium, assembly GCA_016779385.1. Lineage (GTDB taxonomy): Bacteria > Pseudomonadota > Gammaproteobacteria > Pseudomonadales > Azotimanducaceae > Salivita. The sequence goes on along the minus strand of JADHNT010000009.1, from coordinate 8,204 downwards.
GGCCTTCAGACCTGCGTTCTTCCGCTGCTTGGGCAGCAGGTAACGCTTCGCAATGGCCAGCTTTTCATCTTCCGTGTACCCCGGAATGCGGATCACTTCCATCCGATCTAGGAGCGGCGCCGGAATGTTCATGCTGTTCGAGGTGCAAATAAAGAGCACTTCAGAAAGGTCATAATCGACCTCAAGGTAGTGATCATTGAAGGTGTGGTTTTGCTCGGGATCAAGCACCTCAAGAAGGGCCGACGCCGGGTCGCCGCGCATGTCCATTCCCATCTTGTCGATCTCATCGAGCAAGAAGAGTGGGTTTCGCACCTCGGTCTTCGCCATCTTCTGCAGCACCTTGCCGGGCAAGGAGCCAATGTAGGTTCGACGGTGTCCACGGATTTCGGCCTCGTCGCGAACGCCGCCCAGGGCCATGCGTACGAACTTACGGTTTGTCGCTTTAGCGATGGATTCTCCAAGCGAGGTCTTCCCGACCCCCGGCGGCCCCACCAGGCACAGGACGGGGCCCTTAAGCTTCTTAACCCGCTGCTGCACCGCAAGAAACTCGAGAATTCGGGTTTTCACTTCCTCGAGACCGTAGTGATCGGTATCGAGCACCTTCTCCGCCGCTGCGAGGTCCCGGCGCAGCTTGCTCTTCGCTGTCCAGGGCACGGACAGAATCCAATCGAGGTAAGCCCGGACTACGGTGGCTTCCGCAGACATGGGGGACATGCTCTTGAGCTTAGCCAGTTCGCTCTTCGCCTTACCCTTCGCTTCCTCCGTCATGCCTGAGCTATCAATGCGCTCTGCCAGGGCATCCACCTCGCTCGGGGCGCCCTCCTCCAGCTCGCCGAGTTCCTTCTGAATGGCCTTCATCTGCTCATTCAGATAGTACTCGCGCTGGCTTTTCTCCATCTGCTTTTTGACCCGCCCGCGAATGCGCTTTTCGAGCTCGAAGACGTCCATTTCCCCCTCGAGGAGGCCTAGGAGGCGCTCCAGACGGGTTTCTAGCTCCACGGCCTCGAGGATGGCTTGCTTGTCCTCGAGCTTAAGGCTGAGCTGGCTCGCAATCGTATCCACCAAGCGTGCAGGGTCTTCGATGGCCGAGACCGAAGTAAGAACCTCCTGCGGGACCTTCCTGGACGCCTGCACATAGCTTTCGAAGGGCCCCATGATGGAACGCACCAGGCCTTCGGCCTCCCGTCCGCTCCGCTTCGGCTCGGCCAGGGGCTCCACCGAAGCCGTCAGGAACGGACCATCGGTGTCGAGCGTTCGGATCGCGCCCCGCTGTCCCCCTTCAATGAGGACCTTAACCGTACCGTCAGGCAACTTGAGGAGCTGGAGGATGGTAGAAATCGTGCCAATGGCGAACAAATCCTCGAAGCCTGGATCTTCGACCTCCGCGTCCCGCTTGGCTACAAGCAGGACTTTTTTATCGTCGTCCATGGCCGCTTCTAGGGCCTTGATAGATCGTGCGGTCCCTACGAAGAGCGGGTGAACCCCCTGCGGAAAGACCACCATATCGCGGAGGGGAAGAATGGGAAGATCGGTGAGCTCGCTTGCCTCATCACTGGCCATGGGGGGTCCTTTTCCGGGGGGTTAGGCGTTCTACGGGAGGGGAGCTCAACCACATCGCCGTGGGGACTTGTGGAGCGCCACCGCTCACCCTACAGGAAACTTCGAGGAGGCTTAGTGATCCTCCGGTACCGCCCGTGCTTGCTCGACGTTCTCGTAAATCATCATGGGCTCCGATTCGCCTTGAATCACCGATTCGTCGATCACAATTTTGCTGACGCCCGCCTCGGAAGGGAGGCGGTACATGATATCGAGAAGCACATTCTCAAGGATGGAACGGAGACCCCGGGCGCCGGTTTTACGCTCCATGGCACGCTTTGCCACGGCCCGTAGGGCGTCATCCCGGAAGTCCACTTCCACACCGTCCATCTCGAAGAGCTTCCCGTACTGCTTCGTTAGGCTATTTTTCGGCTCCGTGAGAATTCGCACCAGGGCGTCGGAGTCGAGCTCGCCTAGGGTGGCGATCAGGGGCAGGCGTCCGACGAACTCGGGGATAAGGCCGTACCTAATCAAATCCTCGGGCTCAATCTGGCTGAGCAGCTGGCCGATGGATTTGGCGTCGGACTCGCCCTTCACCACGGCGTTAAAGCCAATGCCGCTCTTATCAGAGCGTTCCTGGATAACCTTATCCAACCCTGCGAAGGCCCCTCCGCAAATGAAGAGGATATTTTTGGTGTCCACCTGCAGGAATTCCTGCTGAGGATGCTTACGACCACCCTGGGGCGGCACGGACGCCACCGTACCCTCAATGAGCTTAAGCAGCGCCTGCTGTACCCCCTCCCCGGAAACATCCCGCGTAATGGAGGGGTTATCCGACTTGCGAGAGATCTTGTCGATTTCGTCGATATAAACAATGCCCACCTGGGCCTTCTCGACATCGTAATCGCATTTCTGAAGGAGCTTCTGGATGATGTTCTCGACATCCTCCCCGACGTACCCCGCTTCCGTAAGCGTGGTGGCGTCGGCGATGGTGAAGGGCACATCCAGAAGGCGGGCCAGGGTTTCCGCGAGTAGCGTTTTGCCACTGCCTGTGGGACCGAGGAGAAGGATGTTCGACTTTGAAAGCTCGACGTCGTTCTTTTTGCCCTTGTAATTCAGACGCTTGTAATGGTTGTAGACCGCCACAGACAGCACGCGCTTGGCGCTATCCTGTCCAATGACGTATTCGTCGAGGATGGCCTTGATCTCATCCGGCTTGGGTAAGCGCGCCTGCTCGGATTTCTCCTCGCTCTCCTGCACTTCCTCACGGATGATGTCGTTGCAGAGCTCGACACACTCATCGCAAATGAACACGGACGGGCCCGCAATCAGCTTGCGAACCTCATGCTGGCTTTTCCCGCAAAACGAGCAGTACAGCAGCTTGCCGCCGTCGTCGCCCTTTCCGTTTTGCTCGTCGCTCATGCCAGACCCTCGGCCGTCATCAGTTCTTCAAATACCATGCGTTCTGCAGGCCCATATTGCAAGCCCAGGGAGCCCTACCTAGGCCGCGTCGCTTTCCGCTGCGCCGGGCTTCCGAGGCCGTTGCACGGTGTCAATGAGCCCATAGCTGGCTGCTTCATCGGGGGTCATCCAGCGGTCCCGGTCAGTGTCCTTGGCGATCTGCTCGATGCTTTGCCCAGTGTGGCTGGCCAGAATCTCATTGAGCTGGGTCCGCATGCGAAGGATTTCCCGCGCCTGGATCTCGATATCCGATGCCACCCCCTGGGAACCACCGGAGGGCTGGTGAATCATGATCCGCGCATTGGGAAGCGCGAAACGCTTCCCCGGCGCGCCAGCGGCCAGCAGCAACGCCCCCATGCTCGCCGCGTGGCCCACGCACATGGTGAGCACATCACAGCGGATAAACTGCATGGTGTCGTAGATCGCGAGCCCCGCCGTCACCGAACCCCCAGGGGAGTTAATGTACAGATGCACGTCCTTGTCCGGGTTCTCCGATTCCAGGAACAGCATCTGAGCTACGATGAGGTTGGCCATATGATCGTCGACCGGACCCACGGCAAAGATGATGCGATCCTTTAGAAGGCGCGAGTAAATATCGTAGCCGCGCTCTCCCCGAGCCGACTGCTCTACCACCATGGGGACTAGGCCCAGGTTTTGGATCTCGTGGTGATCGCTCATCACAGCCTCGCTTCCTCTCGATGGATCTTAGCTTTCGGCGCCGTCGACCTCGACAGCGTCGTCGTCAACTGAACCCTTGCCCTGTTGCTGGGCCGCTGCCAGGGCCTCTTCGTAGGACATGGCGACGGTGCTCACGGCCATCTTCTCGAGAAGCCAATCAACAACCTGCTCCTCGATGGCCGCGTTCCGCAGCTGGCTCATTTGCTCGTCGTTGCCATGGTACCAGCTCTTCACCTGCTCCGGCTCATCGTAAGGCGCCGCGATGTCGTCGAGCATGGCTTCCACCCGCGCGTCATCAGCGGTCATGGCCTGCTCATCCACCACGTGGGACATGAGCAATCCCAGTTTTACCCGACGCTCCGCCTGGCTGCGGAAGAGGTCCGCCGGCAGCTGGTGCGGATCCATACCCTGGCCTCCGAACTGGCGCGCCATGTCGTGCTGCATGCGATGGATCTCTTCATGCACCATGGCCTTCGGCAGGTCGACCTCATGCTGATCGGCCAGTGCGTCCATAACTTGATTCTTTACTCGCGTGCGCATGGCGTTGCGGAGCTCACGCTCCATGTTCGACCGCACTTCTGCCCGGAAGGAGCTGAGCTCGCCGTCTTCCACGCCAAACTGCGTGAAGAAGGCCTCATCTAACTCAGGCATCTCAGCTTTGGCCACGGCCTTGGCCTTGATTTCGAAAACCGCCGCCTGGCCCTTTAGGGCTTCATTACCGTAGTCCTCGGGGAAGGTCACCTCCAGGCGCTTTTCATCCCCGGCTTTAAGGCCCTGAAGCCCCTCTTCGAAGCCGGGAATCATGCGGCCGCTGCCAAGCACGATCTTGGCATCTTCCGCAGCGCCGCCCTCAAAGGCCTCCTCGCCCAGGAAGCCGGTGAAGTCGACGGTGATCTCGTCCCCGTCCTCGGCCGCCCGGCCCTCTTCGACCACGAAGGCCTTCCGCTGCTCCCGGAGGCGCTCGATCATGGTGTCAATATCCGCTTCCGTCACCTCGGCTTCCGGCGTTTCCACCGTGGCCGCGGAAAGATCCCCGAGGGCGACTTCAGGGAACACCTCGAAGGTAGCTGCGTAGGCGAACTGGGTGTCGTCGTTCTCCGAAACCCACTCGAGGCTTGGCTGCCCCGCGGGGCGCAGGGACTGCTCCGCCATGGCCTGAAAGACCGTACGCTGCATCAGCTCGCCAGCGACTTCCTGCCGAACCCCAGGGCCGAAGCGACGCTGAATTTCCTTAAGCGGAACCCGTCCGGGACGGAAGCCAGGCAGGCGCGCCCGCCGTGCCGTGTCTTGAAGGCGCTTTTGGACCTCTTGCTGGAAGTCCTCCGCGGGAAGCTGCACCGTCATCTTGCGCTCGAGCGCCTCGGTGGTCTCGATCGTTACCTGCATACTGGTCTCGTTATGGCTGGTTTAAACCGATGGACGCCCCCGGGGAGCGTACCGCTCAGAACTTCTAGGGCGCCTTCGCGGAGGGAATCAGGAACGGAGGGAAATGGGGTGGACGATGGGGCTCGAACCCACGACCGCCGGAATCACAATCCGGAGCTCTACCAGCTGAGCTACGCCCACCATAACGCGATGGTGCTACGCCCTTTCCTTCCTGCTGCCCCAGCGTTGGCGCGCCCGGCAGGGCTCGAACCTGCAACCCTCGGCTTAGAAGGCCGATGCTCTATCCAGTTGAGCTACGGGCGCTTTGGGTTCGACGCTTTCCCCAACATTACGCCGCATCCAACCGCTGGCTGCGTCGTTGGAGACGCCCCTTTTCAGGAGGCGCGATGGTACGCCCCCCCTCATTAGGCGTCAACGCAGGACCAGCCTTACCGCCCCCCGGGGGACCCCGCCCTAGGCGCCCCCCTGGCACCGTGCGAGAATTCGCTCTCGACTCTTAGTTAAGGCGAAAGCGATTTGAACACTGCGGCGGGCGAAAACCCCCTGGGGCAGATCCTCGATGGCCGGGCCATCGCGGAGATCGTCAAGGGCACGGTGAAGGCTGGGGTAGACGCGCGCCTCAGTGATGGGCGGGCCGCCCCGGGGCTCGCGGTGGTGCTCGTGGGAGACGACCCCGCCTCAGAGATTTACGTCCGCAACAAGCACCGAGCTTGCGACGCCGTGGGCATCATCTCCCAGGTTTATCGCTACGAAGCCGCAACGGCCCCGGCGGTGGTGCTCGCGCAATTGGACGTCTTAAACGCCGACCCCACGGTCCATGGGATCCTGGTTCAGAGTCCCCTGCCCCCCCACTTCGACGACGATGCCATCATCGACCGCATCGCCCCGAAGAAGGATGTAGACGGCTTTCACCCCCATAACCTGGGTCGGTTAGCTCAGCGCCGCCCGGCCCTTCGCCCCTGTACCCCGAAGGGCATCATGACCCTTTTGAGCCATACGGGGCGGCCCCTCCGGGGCCAGCACGCGGTGATTGTGGGCGCTTCCAACCACGTCGGTCGGCCCATGGCTCTGGAACTGCTGCTCGCGGGCTGCACTGTCACCAGCACCCATAAGTTCACGGAGGACCTCGCGGGGCATGTTCAGCGCGCCGACCTCGTCATTGCGGCGGCGGGGCGACCGGGGCTGGTGCAGGGGGCTTGGATCAAGCCGGGAGCCATCGTCATCGATGTGGGTATCAACCGCCTAGGCAGTGGCAAGGTGGTGGGAGACGTGGAGTTCGAGGCTGCGCGAGCCCGGGCCGCCCATATCACCCCCGTGCCCGGCGGCGTAGGCCTAATGACCGTCGCTTCGCTGCTGGAAAACACCCTTTTGGCCGCCGAGCTCGCCGACGTAGCGAGCACCTAAGCAGCGGCCCTTCGCCCCCTAGGCCCCCTAGGCAAACGCCGGGAGTCCGCTGTGGAAACGAAGCTCGGGATCCTCGCCTTCGATCAGCCGCGTCTCTTCCTTCCGAAAATACTCACAGCGAGCGCTCACCGCGTCCTTGCTGAATCGGTCCTCCGCCAGGCGTAGGTAGGCTTCGAAGTGCCGGGCCTCGGAGGCAAGAAGACGGCCGTAGAACTTGGCCACGGGCTCCGGGAGGGCGGGCTTAAGGGCATGGAAGCGTTCACAGGAGCGGGCCTCCACAAAGGCGCCGCAAACCAGGAGGTCAAGCAGCCGGTCTGGCTCGGCGCTTCGCACTAAGGCGCGAAGCCCCTGGGCATAGCGGCTGGCGCTCACCGGGCGATGGGGAATAGCGAGCCGCCGCATGAGCGCCGCCACCTGCTCGAAATGGCGGAGCTCCTCCCGGGCAATGCGGCTCATGGCACCGGCCAGCACCCCGTCTCGGTCATAGCGGAACATGAGCGCCAACGCCGTCGAGGCCGCTTTCTTTTCACAATTCGCGTGATCATTCAGCAGCGTGGATAAATCCCCCGACGCCGCCTCGCACCACGCAGCAGGGGTCCTCGACCCTAGGAAAGCGTGCACCGGAGCCAGCAGCTCAGTATCAGCCATGAATCCGTCCCTCCCTTAGCAGGTAGCGCTCGTAGTGGGCCTCAGAAAGCGCCAAAAAGCGCCGATCGATTTCATCGCGAAGCTCCGCCGCACTCCAGGGCTCGGCTTCCGCCGCGGGGGCCAGACCGTAGGCGCCAAGGCTACGGATGTGCCGCGCTCCTCGCCGTAGCAGGCCGTAGGCCCGGGAGGCCGGCGTGCCCCCCGTATCATCCGGGATGCGGTGCTTCTGCCGCTGCGCCTCGAGCAGCGCTTCATCCTCTACGGACAGGAGGGACAGGAGCACCTGATCCCGGAGGGCCACTAAGCGAGCCCATACCGCCCGTTTCTCTTCATCGCCATAGCGATTCCAATTCACGATCTCGTGGGAGAAGCGCTTGCAGCCCCGGCAAACCAAATCGCCATAGGTCGTAGAACAAAGGCCCACGCAGGGAGTCTTCACCGCCATGGCTAGCCGTGCTCGGGCAAATCGAGGCGACGCATGGGCCCATCCCCCCGCTCGGCCTTGGCCGCGTCGGAGCGATGGACGGAGATGGCCGAGAGGTAGCTGGCGTCCACGTCTCCGGTAACATAATGGCCATCAAAGACCGAGCATTCGAAGGCCTCGATCTCCGGGTTGCCTTCCTTCGCACAAGCGATGAGGTCATCCAAGCGTTGGTAGAACAGGCGATCGGCGCCGATCTGGCGACAAATCTCCTCCTCTGTATGGCCGTGAGCGACAAACTCCTCCGGGGCTGGCATGTCGATACCGTAGACGTTGGGGTATCGCACCGGCGGCGCTGCCGAGGCCAGGTAGACCTTCTTTGCCCCTGCCTCCCGAGCCATTTCCACAATCTGCTGAGAGGTGGTGCCGCGGACGATGGAATCATCCACGAGGAGCACGGTCTTCCCCTGGAACTCGAGGTCGATGGCATTGAGTTTCTGCCGCACCGATTTCCGCCGCTGCTGCTGCCCAGGCATGATGAAGGTACGGCCGATGTAGCGGTTTTTGGTGAACCCTTCCCGGTACTTCACATCCAGCTCGTAAGCCAGGGGAAGAGCTGCGGTGCGGCTCGTTTCCGGGATGGGAATAACCACGTCAATGTCGTGCGCGC
>JADHNT010000008.1 GCA_016779385.1 Pseudomonadales bacterium | reverse complement strand
CATGGAGGTGTTCTCGACGATTTCCCCGTGATCAATGATCGCAATGTTGCGGCACAGGGACTCGGCCTCTTCCAAATAATGGGTGGTGAGGATGATGGTGGTGCCCGCCTTGTTCATCTCTTCCAAAAAGGCCCACATGGAGCGGCGGATTTCGATATCCACCCCCGCCGTCGGCTCATCGAGGATAAGCAGCCGGGGTTCGTGCACCAGGGCCCGGGCAATCATGAGACGCCGTTTCATGCCCCCGGAAAGGTGCCGCGCCTGGGCATTGCGCTTGTCCCAGAGCCCAAGGCGCTTTAAGTATTTTTCCGTGTTGATCGCCCCTTCCCGGAGGGAGAGGCCATAGAAGCCGGCCTGCACCTCAATGATATCCCCCACCTTTTCGAAGATGGAGAAATTGAATTCCTGGGGCACCACACCAATCAGGCGCTTCGCCGCAGCAAAGTCCTTGTCCACGTCGATGCCGAAGATTTTTACGGACCCTTCGGTCTTACGCACGAGGGAGCAGATGATGCCGATGGTGGTGGACTTGCCAGCACCGTTAGGCCCGAGCAAGGCGAAGAAATCGCCCTCTTTTACCTCAAGATCGATGCCCTTTAACGCCGTAAATCCGTCGGCATAGACTTTCTTTAGGCCAGCAATGGACAATGCGGCGGTGGTCATAACGCGTCCTGTAGAAGGGAACAAAGCAGCGGCGCCGTACTCTAGCAGAGGGGGGGTGAAATGCGAACGGACGAAAGCCCCGAGGCGTCGCGCGCGCTCGCCCCAAATCTTCAGCGCCTGCGGCAACTTAGCGCCCTCCTCGGCGCGGCCAAGGGGCAAAGCGACAGCGACGAGATCGACCCCCTCCAGGCCAGCCTCGATCGCCTCCTGGAAGCCGTGAGCGCCCAGGAGCCGGACTACGAATTCCTGGGGCAGGACGTCCTGCTCCGCCTTCACCGCCGCTTCCCCTCCCTGTGGGAAGGGGTCGATCGGCACCTGCTGTGGTTCTTCGGCGGCGAGCTTTTGCACTTCCTCAGCGATGAGGAACTCAACGCTTTTCAACAGCAGGAAGATTAGGAGTCCCGCCATGGCCCCGAGCCGTATTTTCAGCGCCCTCGCGCTTGTCGCCCTCACCCTTAGCGCCGGGGCGGAGGATGGCCCCCGAGGGCGATCTCGGGACTTCGGCGTGGTGCCCGGGGTCTTCACCCCCGGACCCCTAAACGCCCTCACAGATGTGGCCGGGGTGAAGGTGGGGCACAAAACCCTCATTGAGGGAGACCACATCCGCACCGGCGTGACCGCCATCATCCCGGGCCCTGGCAACCTCTACACCCACCCCATGCCCGCCTGGATCCACGTAGGCAACGGCTACGGCAAGCTCATCGGGGAAACGCAGGTGCGGGAATTCGGGGAGCTGGAAACGCCCATCGTGCTCACCTGCACCCTCTGCGTCTGGAGTGCGGCCCGGGGCCTCGCGGACTGGCTGTACGACCAGCCGGGCATGGGAGAGCACACCATCAACCCCATCGTCGGGGAAACGAACGATGGCCGGGTGAACGACATGTGGTCCGACCCGGTGCAGCCCGGCCACGTGCGGGAAGCCCTTGAGGCCGCCAAGGGGGGACCCATTTCCGAAGGGAGCGTGGGTGCGGGCACGGGCACCCAAGCCTTCGGCTGGAAGGGGGGCATCGGAACGAGTTCCCGGGTACTTCCGGAAAGCCTCGGCGGCTGGACCCTCGGCGTGCTTGTGCAAACAAACTACGGCGGCTTTTTGACCATCAATGGTGCCCCCGTGGGCCGAGCGCTGGAGCAGTTTCCCTACCAGGAAGCCCTGGCGACGGCGCCTCCCGCCGATGACCGGGAAGACGGCTCCATCATGATCGTCCTCGCCACGGACGCGCCCCTTTCCGCCCTTGGCCTGGAACGCATCGCCAAGCGGGTGATGATGGGCCTCGGCCGCACCGGCTCCTACGCCCATAACGGCTCCGGGGACTACATCATTGCCTTTTCTACCGCGCCGGAGCTGCGTAAGCCTCGGGAAAGCCTCAATCCTGAAGGCGGTGGGGTGCTGGTCAATGCGGCCCTCTCCCCCCTCTTCGCCGCTGCCGCAGAAGCGACGGAGGAAGCGGTCTATAACGCCCTCTTCATGGCCACCACGGTGCGCTCGGCCCGGGGCGAGCTCAACGCCATGCCCATTCCCGCCGTACTTGAGGTGCTTAAGGCGCACAACGCCCTAGGCTGGAATCAGCGCTACGCGCCTGGCGCCCCCTAGATGGACCGGCTGCCTCCGGCCCTTCGGGCGCCCTTCACTATCGATCTACGGGCCCTGGGTCTCCTTCGCATCGCCGTGGGGCTCCTTGTCCTCGCGGACCTTTTGCTACGTAGCAGCGACTGGCTCACCTTCCTCGGCGCCGAGGGCCTCTACGGTGGGCAGCTCTCCCAAAGCCTGGCCGAGCCCTGGCGCCTCTCCCTCTACTGGCTCTTCGACGATCCCCGGTGGACGGTCGGCCTCGGGAGCCTAGCGGCCCTCGCGGCCCTTACCTTGACCCTGGGCATCAGGCCCTGGCTCTCAACCCTTGTCAGCTTTCTTCTACTGGCCTCACTGCATAACCGTAATCCGCTGGTGCTCCAGGGGGGTGACAACTTGCTACTCCTGCTCCTCTTCTGGGGCCTGTTCCTACCCTGGGGCGCGCGCCTTTCCCTGGCGGCGGCGGTCCAGCGGCCTCCCCCCGAGGACCGGCCGGAAGGGGGGAGCCCAGCGCACCTCAGCATCGCTTCAAAGGCTCTAATCTTTCAGGTGCTGGCCGTGTACTTTTTCTCCGCGTTCTTGAAGAACGGCGACGCCTGGCGGGTCGATGGCACGGCCATCTACTACGCGCTCTCTCACAACCAGTTTGCGGCCTACCTCGCCCCCTTCTGGGCCGACTGGCACGCCCTGACGGTGCCGCTTAGTCGCTACGTCTGGTGGCTCGAACTGCTGGCCCCGGTTCTGGCCCTCTGGCCGACGCAAAACCCCTGGCCTCGCACGCTGGCCGCGCTGGGGCTTATCACCCTCGAGCTCGGATTCATCCTCAATATGAAGATCGGGCTTTTTCCCTTCACCAGCATCGTTTCCCTGCTGATTCTCCTACCCTCGGCCTTCTGGGACAGCATCGCGCGCCTCACCTCGCGCCCTGCTGCCCCCCTGGCGATCTATTTCGACCGGGACTGCGGCTTCTGCGAAAAGACCTGCCTGCTCCTATGGCGCATCCTGGGCTTGAACCTGCGCCACCTGGGCCCGGCTCAGGACGACCCGGAACTGGGGCCCCTGCTTGAACGGGAAGTGAGCTGGATCGTGGTCACGGAGGACGGCACCCGGCACCTGCGCTGGGGGGCCCTGGCCGCGGTATTTGCCTCGGGCCAGCGCCTGCGCTGGCTGGCGCCGGTGCTCCGCGCCACCGCTACCCCCGGGGACCGGATCTACCACTTTATCGGCGAGCAGCGCCGCCTGTTCGGGCGGGGGACCGCGCTCCTTCTCCCCTGGACCCCAAAGCCCTCTCCCGCGGCGCCCCCGGCCCTCGCTGCCCTCGCCTTCCTCGCCGTCGTGGGCTGGAACATTACGAGCCTGCCGGCCCTTCGAACGCCGGAAACCGCAAGCGCCCTGAACGAAGCCAGCCTCACGCTCCGACGCCAGCTTGAACCGGTGATTCAAAGCCTTCGCTTAGACCAACACTGGAATATGTTTGCGCCCTACCCCAGTACCGTAGGCGGCTGGTACCTCTTTGTGGGGCTTACGGAGGATGGACAGCTGGTGGACGTGCTGCACGATCGCGCCACCCCCCCGAACCCCTTCATGCCCAAGCATTTTGTGCCGGAAAACGCCCCGAATTACCGCTGGCGTAAATACCTCAGCCGCCTCAGCGGCAGCCGCTACGAAGCGGCTAGGGAGGGCTACGAAGCGGCCCGCTGCGCCGAGTGGAACGCCCGCGCTGCGCTCGATGCCCACTGGCCGAAGCTTTTGGCCTTTAACAGCTACCAGCTGCGCCTGCGCACCCCGGCCCCGGGGGCTGAGGCTACGCCCCCCACCCCCAAGCGCTTCGGCCAGGCGCTGTGCCCCGGCGCCCCGGAAAGCGCCCGGGAGGCGGTAGAGGCGGTGATGATGAATGGGACTCAGCCCTAGCGCTTTTGAGGAAGACTGGAACGAAAAACGGCGCCCGAAGGCGCCGTTCTTATATTGGAGCGGGAAACGAGACTCGAACTCGCGACCCCAACCTTGGCAAGGTTGTGCTCTACCAACTGAGCTATTCCCGCGAAACCGCGTTTGAGCGTTTTACGCCCAGCATCCTGATCGAATCAAGACGCAAAAATAGTGGCGTCCCCTAGGGGATTCGAACCCCTGTTACCGCCGTGAAAGGGCGGTGTCCTAGGCCTCTAGACGAAGGGGACGCTCCATGCCAACACCGCTAGGACTCGGCTCTCGTTGACAGGCCGCGTAGTCTAGCGATCCCTTCACCGGAGTCAAGCACCTCATCGGATAAAAACCCCTAGGGTCCCTAGCCCCCCGTTTGCCGGGCCGCGAGGGCCCCCTGCCCCACCCAGTGGCGCGCAAAATGATGGGCCACCCGGCCACTGCGCGCCCCCCGAGTGAGGGCCCAGGTCAGAGCCGCGGCCCGGGCCGCATCGTCAAAAATCACCCCATGGGGCGCACCGTAATGCGCCACCCAGCGCGCCGCTGCTTCCAGGTACGCCGGCTGGGCCATGGGGTGAAAGGACACCCACAGACCAAAGCGATCGGCCAGGGAAAGCTTCTCCTCCGTGGTCTCCCCCGGATGAACTTCCCCCGCATCCGTATGGGTGAATTGCTGATTCTCTACGGCCTTCTCCGGCATGAGGTGACGACGGTTAGAGGTCGCCACCAGCATCACGTTTCCGGCAGCCGCGAACACCGTCCCTTCCAGCGCCGACTTCAGCGCCTTATAGCCCAGCTCGGCCCCCTCAAAGGACAGGTCATCGCAGAACAGCAAGAAGCGATAGGGTGAGGCGCCAAGGCGCTCGGAAATCTCCGGCAAATCCCCCAAGGCATCACGTTCCACTTCTAAAAGACGGAGGCCCTCGTCCGCGAAGTGATTCAAAACGCCATGCACCAGGGAAGATTTACCCGTGCCCCGGGCACCCCACAGCAGCATGTTGTTGGCGGGCAGGCCCGCCACAAACTGCGCCACATTAGCGACTACGCGGGCGCGCTGCGCCTCTAACCCCACCAGGTCTCCAAGGCTCACACCGTCGATAGCGCCCCCGGGAACGAGCCGCCCGCCGAGGGGGCCGGGGGCCCAGCGCGCCGCCAGCACCTGGGAGAAATCGACGCCCTGAGCGTCGGGGACGAAGCGGCGCTCAAGAGCCGCAAAGACCCGCTGGGCCGCCGCCCAGGGCGAGGACGGAGCGGTCATGGAGTCTCCCGTAAACAGTCTTTAATCGCGCTGATAAAGCTTAAGGGGTCCGTGCTCGGGGCGAAGCGCGCCCGCACCCGACCCCGGCGGTCCACCAGAAACTTGGTGAAGTTCCATTTGATCGCCTGCGTCCCCAAAACCCCTGGAGCCGCCGCCTTCAGATGCGCAAAGAGCGGGTGGGCCTCCGGGCCGTTCACCTCGGTTTTCGCAAACACGGGGAAGGTGGTGTGAAAGCGCGTCGCACAGAAGCTCACGATTGCCTCGTTATCCCCGGGCTCCTGGCGCCCAAACTGGTTGCAGGGAAAGGCCAGCACGGCAAAGCCCTCCCCGCCAAAATGCTGCTGAAGCTGCTCGAGGGCCTCGTACTGGGGCGTAAAGCCGCACTGGCTTGCCGTGTTGACGACGAGCAGCACCTGCCCCGCGTAGATGCTGAGGGCTTCTTCCTGCCCGCTGGCGCGCTGGAGAACGATTTCTGGCAAGCTTGATGGCATGGCAACCTCCCTAGGATCGGCGGGAAGTGTACGCGCCCGGACCGCTGCCTGCCTGCCCCGCCCGCGGGATCGTCTCAAGCCAGGAAAGCCCCATGACTGCCACCACCGCCGCTTTTGCCCTCTACCTTGCCGCACTCTTTGTGCTGGCCCTTGCCGCCTGGCGGAAGACCCGGAACGAAACGGATTACGCCCTCGGGGGCCGGAGCCTTGGCCCGGCGGTCGCGGCGCTCTCCGCCGGCGCCTCGGACATGAGCGGCTGGCTCCTCCTTGGCCTCCCTGGCGCCGTATTCCTAGGAGGGCTCACGGAAAGCTGGATCATGATCGGTCTGATGCTCGGCGCCTATCTGAACTGGCGCTTCGTAGCGGCGCGGCTTCGAGAAGCTACGGGCACGGGGGACGGTCGGGACGGCGCCCTCACCCTGCCGGAGTTCTTTGCCCAGCGCGCTGGGGGCAGTCCCGGGAGCCGCCAGGCCGTGCGCGCCCTGGCCACCCTGCTCATTCTGTTTTTCTTTACCTTCTACGTCTCCGCGGGCCTCGTGGCCGGCGCCCGGCTCTTTGAAAGCACCCTAGGCCTGTCCTACCTCACGGCCCTACTCTTGGGCGCCGGGGTGATCGTCGCCTACACCGTAGCCGGGGGTTTCCTCGCCGTGGCCTGGACGGATTTTTTCCAGGGCCTCCTAATGCTAGGGGCGCTGCTGCTCGTCCCGGCCCTGGCGCTTTTCACGCCGGCGGAGGCAGAGCTCCCCGCTGGCCACCTTGACCTGTTCTCAGGACTGACCGTGTTGGGATGGCTGTCCCTCGTGGCCTGGGGTCTGGGCTATGTGGGCCAGCCCCACATCCTGGCGCGCTTCATGGCCCTGCGTAGCGCCACGGAAGCGCAGGAGGCGACGCGCATCGGCATGGGCTGGATGATCTTAAGCGGCCTTGGCGCCGTGGCCCTGGGGCTCCTGGGCCCGCGCCTGCTGCCCGATCTCGCCGATCCGGAAACGGTGTTCATCGCCCTCACCCAAGGCCTCCTCGCCCCCGCCCTTGCCGGCGTGATCCTTGCGGCGATTCTGGCGGCGGTGATGAGCACCATCGACTCCCAGCTCCTCGTGGCCTCCACGGCCCTAGCCGAGGATGTCTTCGCGGTGCTGAAGCCCACGGCTTCGGCCCGGGCTCGGCTGAACGTGGGCCGGGGCGCGGTGCTGCTGGTGGCGGCGACGGCGCTAGCGCTCGCCCAGGACCCGGACTCGAAGGTGCTCAGCCTGGTGAGCTACGCCTGGGCGGGGCTCGGGGCCAGCTTCGGCCCCGCCGTGCTCTACGCCCTCTACGGGAAGGGCTTCAGCGCCCGGGGGGCGTTCTGGGGCATGGTCGCCGGCGGCGGCACGGTGGTGCTTTGGGGCCAGCTTGAGGGGGGTATCTTCGACCTTTACGAGATCCTGCCAGGCTTCGCCTTGAGCCTCGCCGTGCTCTACGGGTTACGAAGCCGGGAAGCCTAGCCCACCCGATCGTACAGATGGTTTTTCCGAGTCTTCCCGTGGAGCCCTAGCCGCTCTGAACCGAAAACCCGAAGCTCGAGCATTTCTTCGGAAGCCTTCGCCCCCCCCTCAGGCCGAAGGAGGAGGTTCTCTCCCTTTAGGCGCCATTGGCCGTTTATGGTAGTCCCATCGGGGCGCCGCTCCCGGTAGGGGCCGCCCGCGAACCCCCCCTCAAGGACAAGCTCATGGCCCCCCTCCCGGCGCCATCGTCCCGTCAGCCCCAGCTGAGCCAGGCGCGCCTGCCGCTGCTCCCCGAGGCTGCGCCTTAGGGCCCAGAACACGGCTCCAATGAGCGCCAGCAAGAGTAGAAAGCGCATCTAGGTCTCCTAAGATGAGGCGGCCGACGCCCCAGGCATGAGCTGGCAAGCGCCGAGTACCGCTTGCCACCGGGCCGTATGCCGGTCCCGCGCGGCCTCATAGGCCTGCCAGGGCCCCGGTGCCCGGGGATCGAGAAAGCCTTCAAGGATTGGCCGCGCCGCGAGCGGTGCACCCCCTTGAACCTGCGTCCAAAGGGACTCGGTGGCCTCAAGCCAGGGCCTAAGGCCCCGCTCCAGCTCTGCCATGGCCGGCTGCAACCCCTCGCCATAATAGCGAAGAAAAACCGCGTTCACGCGCTTTGCTCGGGGGGTTGGACGGCCCTGGGGACATAGCGGTCGCTGCCCCTCCCGGTGCTCGAGCAGCCGCGCGGCGCTCTCTAAGGCGCTGGTGAGGCGTTGAAGCTGATGAAGTGCCACCCCCGGGTAGCGCTGCGGCGCGAGGGCCTCCCAAGGCCGGTGCCACGCCGCCGGATTCTCCGCCGCCGCTAGGCCCTTGGGGCTTACGCCCAGGACGGGCGGCCTAAGCGCAGTCACGCGCGCGCGAAGGGGGCCGAGGGCCGCCAGCGCCGCCGCTCCCTCGGTAGCCGAAGGGGGCGCCCACGCTTTTCCATGCGCGCCGTAAAGCTGCGCCCAGGCCGCGCTGCCCAGCGTTCCATTCCAGAGCACCGCGGGCCAGCTTTCCCCCTTCCGAACTAAGAGGGCTTCAAGGCGCTCCCGGTCCTCCTCTTCGAGCATGGAAAGGCAGCGCTCGGCGCCCGCTCGAAAACGCAGCTCGTAACGAAGACGCTCCGGTCCATCCATCACCCGCCCCAGGGGCCCGTTCCGCGCGCCCAGCACGGCCCCCAGACCACAGCGCTGGAGGGCCAAAAAATCCAGCAGATCTCCCTTTTCCTCGGGCACCTGTGCCTGACGCTCCCGGTGTCGGGGCCAGGCCGTGGGGGCTGGAAGGCGCGGCGGCGGAAGCTCAAGAGCGTCAGCCAGGCGCAGCACGTAGGCCTCCGGAGGCGCCGGGTCGCAGGCCCCGAGGAAAGGCGCAAGGATCAGCAAGAGCCCAACGCCCATCGCATTTGTAGGCCGGCGAACCCTCATAGCACTTCGTGCTCCAGGCTCACGACCACCCCATCCACATCGTCCTCCAGGCTCCGCATGACCGCATCGAGACGCTGCTGCAGGGCCGCCCGGTCCGGGGCGACCACGGCGATGGCCAGGGACGCCTCCTTCAGCGCATCCCCCGGCGCCTGGCACAGGGCAAGGTGGCGCTGCCGGCCCAAACGATCGAGCAGGGGCAGGAGCCGGCTTCGCCGCTCTTTTAGGGATCGGCAGCCGGACAGATGGTAGGTCACCTCGACATAGGCCAGGGTAGCCATGGGCGTCTCCCAAGGGGGTGCTTTTTCGAGCTTTCTGGTAGCTTAGGGGGTGAGGAGAGGGGGAGAAAGATGAAAATTAGCCTGTGGCCGAATCCGGCCCAACCGTTTCCGGCGGTGCTCGGCCTCGCCCGCTATGCGGAAGCCGCGGGCTTCGATGGCCTCTGGTACGCCGATCACTTCATGCCCAACGCGGAAGACACCTCGGTCCCCTGGCCCGAGTGCTGGACCACCCTAAGCGCCCTGGCCACCGCCGTGCCGCGCCTTCGCCTCGGCACGCTGGTCTGCGGGAACACCTATCGGCACCCGGCGGTGCTCGCGAAGATGGCCACCACTCTGGATCACATCAGCGGCGGCCGCATGGTGCTGGGCCTGGGTGCCGGCTGGCAGGAAAACGAACATCAGCAATACGGCCTTCCCTTCTACACGGTGGCCGAGCGCCTGGCGCGCCTCGACGAAGCCTGCGCCGTGATCAAAAGCCTGTTTACCCAGGGACGAAGCGACTTTGCCGGCACCTACTACACCCTCACGAAGGCCAGCCTCGAACCCAAGCCCCTGCAAAATCCCCTACCCCTCCTCATTGGTGGAGGTGGCGAAAAGGTCACCCTGCGCATTGCCGCGCGCTGGGCCGATGAATGGAACGTTTGGGGCACGCCGGAAATCCTCGCCCATAAGGGGGCGGTGCTTGAGGCCCACTGCCGAGACCTCGGCCGGGACTCGAAGGCGATCCACCGCTCCGCCCAGGCGCTGATTTTCATGAGCGATGACCCCGCTATCCTCGAGCGCTGGAACGCCGCGCCAAGCGCCATGCCCAAGCTCGTGGGCACACCCGAGGCCCTGCGAGATGCGCTGGCTGCCTACGCCGAGGCCGGCGTAGATGAATTCATCGTGCCCGACTTCACCCTCGGCCAAGGGGACGCGCGGGAACGGGCCCTGGATACTTTCCTCACGCGGGTGGCCGGCCGCTAAGGCCCTCAACCTGCCCTACAGAAGGACAACCCTGTGACTGAAGCGCAACCCAAGCCCCCCGTTCCCGCCGGCACCATCGTGCTGCTCCGGGAAAGCCCGGCGGGCCCGGAGATGTTCATGGTGGTGCGTCACCATCAGATTGATTTTGCCTCCGGAGCCCTCGTCTTCCCCGGCGGCAAGGTGGATGCGCAGGATGATGATCCTGAGCTGGCGGAACTCTGCGACGGCGCCTCGGAAGATCCGGTCCTCCGGGCCATCGAAATTGGTTCGATCCGGGAGGCCTTTGAGGAGGCCGGGGTGCTCCTGGCCCGGGCCGAGGGGGAAGGGGAACTCCTCGATGGCGCTCGGGTTGCGGCGTTCGATCCCCTGCGCGACGCGATGCACAAGGGCGACCTTCCCTTGAAGGACTTCCTGCGCCAGCACAAGCTGCGCCTCGCCTGCGACGCCCTCACCCGCTTCGCCCACTGGGTCACGCCCACCATGATGCCGAAGCGCTTCGATACCCATTTCTTCCTCGCCGTAGCTCCCGGGGATCAGATCCTCGCCCACGACGGTCATGAGTCCGTGGACTCGGTATGGCTCACCCCTGCCCAGGCCCTGGCTGATGCGGAGGCGGGAACCCGCACGGTGATCTTCCCGACCCTGCGGAACATTGAAATTCTTGAGGGCTTTGCCAACTGCCAGGGGGTCATCGACGCCTTTGGCAATAAGCCCATCGCCACCGTCACCCCTTGGACGGAAAAGCGGGACGACGGCACCTGGCTTTGCATTCCGCCGGAGGCGGGCTACAAACTTTCCGAAGAAAAAATGACCAGCATGCCCTAGGGGCAAGAAGGAGCGCGCACATGTCTCAAGCACAGATCCACGCGGACCCAACGGAGGAAGTCCTCTACGAGGTCAGCGAGCACATCGCCACCATCACCATCAATCGAGAAGCGGTGCAGAACACCATCTCCGGCGCCATGCTCGACCGGGTAACGGAGCTCTTCCTTCAGGCAGACCGGGACCGGGACGTCCGATGCATCATCTTTACGGGCACGGGACGCTTCTTCTGCGCCGGCCTCGATCTGCGCAGCGGCAAGGTAGGCGAGTCCGATGCGGGCAACAGCGCGAACCTTGATCTGCGCTCGACGCCTCCGACGGTCATGCACAACCTCGACACGCCGGTCATCTGCGCCCTAAACGGCTCCGCCGCGGGCTACGGCATGGACATGGCGCTAGGCTGCGATATCCGCATCATGGCCGAGGAAGCAAAGATGGCGGCGGCCTTCACGGCTCGAGGCATTGTTCCCGAATCCGGGGGCACCTGGATCCTTCCCCGTCTCCTGGGCTGGTCCAAGGCCGCAGAACTCATCTTCACGGGACGCACCCTCACCGCGGCGGAATCCTTAGAGCTTGGCTTGGTGTCCACTGTGGTGCCGGCGGCCGAGATCGCGGAGCGCGCTCGGGCCCTGGCTAAGGAAATCTGCGCGAATGCGCCCCTGGCCGTGCAGGCGTCCAAGCGCATGATGCGCATGGGCATGAACGAGACCTTCAACGACCACGTTCACCACGTGTTCTTACAGCTGCTACCGCTGTTTAAAACGGAAGATTTCAAAGAAGGGATCGCCAGCTTCATGGAGCGACGACCGGCGGACTTCAAGGGGCGCTAAGCGCCCCTAGAGCCCTTGCCGCGGGCCTAGCCCACGCGTGATGCGCGACCCTCCCAATAGGGCTTGCGCAGCTCCCGCTTCAGGATCTTCCCTGTCCCCGTGCGGGGAATCTCAGCGATGAACTTGATGGACCGGGGCACCTTGTAGCCCGCCAGGTGCTCCCGTGCGTGTGCCATGAGGACCTCCGCTGAGAGGCTCGCGCCCGGGCGCTGTACCACCTCGGCGTGAACCATTTCCCCCCACTCCTCGCTGGGAATACCGAACACCGCGACGTCCACCACATCGGGATGCTGTTCCAGAGCCCCCTCAATTTCTGCGGGGTAGATGTTCACCCCTCCGGAGATGATCATGTCCTTCTTACGATCGCAGATGTAGTAGAAGCCCTCTTCGTCGAAGTAGGCGATATCGCCAACCGTTTGCCATTCCCCGTCGCGCCGATCCTCCTGAAACTTGTCTTCCGCCTTGTGGTAGGTATCGAAAACGCTCGCGCTGCGCACGAACAGTTCTCCTTCCGTATGCGGCGCAGTAACCACCTTCCCCTCCTCGTCGTAGAGGCGGATTTCGCAGCCCGGCGCGGGCTGGCCACAGGAACCTTTCTTGCTGCGCTGGAATTCGGGGCGAAGGATGGCGTTGACTCCAAGTTCCGTGGAGCCATAAACCTCAAAAAGCGAATTTTCGGGGAAGCGCTCGAGGTACATTAGCTTGAGGGCATAGGACCAGGGGGCGGCGTTCGCAATCATCACCCGCATGCTGCTGCGGTCGTAGCCGGCGATCACTTCATCGGGCAGGTTGCAGACGAGGCGAATGGGTGCCGGAGCCGAAAAGGTGCTGGTGCACCGGTACTTATCGAGCAAGCGTAGCCAGTCTTCCGCATCGAACTTCTTTTGTAGCACCACCGTCTGACCGAGGAGCTGCCCCGTCGCCATAAAGCCGCTGGGGCCCGAGTGGTACAGGGGCCCGGTGGTGAGGTAGACGTCTTCGTTGCGCACGCCATAGAAGGCAATCATGCGCTGCGTCTGGGCGGGGTCAGCGCCCCCAAAGCGCACCGCACCCTTGGGCTTCCCCGTGGTGCCCGAGGTGTAAATCATGGTGCCCCCGGCGGCGCCCGCAGGCGGTAGGGAAGCGCTATCGGCTGCGGCGAGCAAGGGCTCGGCGTCCACGTGGGCATCAGAGACGGCGATACCCTGACGCGCCGCATCGAAAACCAAAACGGTTTTGAGCTTGGGTGCCTCACCCCGGAGGCCCTCGAAGAGGGACTGAAGCTCGGCATCTATAAACGCCACCGTGGCATCGGAGTTATCCACCACGTAGGCCGCTTCCTCTGCGGTGAGGCGGTAGTTCAGGGGCACGGCCACGGCCCCAAGTTTGCGGGCGGCGGCCATGAGCGCCACCACCCAGGGGGAGTTCTGGCCACACCAGATCACCCGATCCTTGGCCCCGATGCCCTCGGCGGTGAGCACGCGGGCCAGGCGACAGGCGTTGGCTTCAAATTCAGCGTAGGACCAATGGCGGATGGTCCCGTCGGGGAGATCCTCCACCACCGCGAGCTTGTCGGGATGGGTGGCGGCTAGGGTCGTGAGAAAGTCCTGCGGGGCTTGCGTTGTGGTCATGGTGTTCCCTCCTCTGCCTCGCATTAAAGCAGAGAAGGACCTGAGGAAAAAAGAAACGCCAGCGCCCCAATTCGCCGGGGCGCCGGCGCCACACCTCCCCCCGGAGGTTAGCCGCCGAAGTCGTCGAGAAGGATGTTCTCGGGTTCGACGCCCAGGTCATCGAGCATCTTCAGCACCGCAGCCACCATGGGCGGCGGGCCGCACAGGTAGTACTCACAGTCTTCCGGAGCCGGATGATCCTTGAGGTACTGATCGAAGACGACGTTATGGATGAAGCCCGTGAGCCCCTCCCAGTTGTCCTCGGGCATGGGGTCCGAGAGGGCCACGTGCCAATTGAAGTTTTCGAAGCGCTCATCGAGGGAGTCGAAGTCCTCGACGTAGAACATCTCCTTCAGGCTTCGGGCGCCGTACCAGAAGGTCATCTTGGTGTTCTCGTTTTCCTTGCGCTTAAGCTCGTCGAAGATCTGCGAGCGCATTGGCGCCATACCAGCGCCACCCCCAATCCAGATCTTCTCCACGGGGGTCTCCTTCACGAAGAAGTCGCCGTAGGGACCAAAAACGGTCACCTTATCGCCGGGCTTCAGGGAGAAGACGTAGGAAGACATTTTCCCAGCGGGGACGTCGTCGCGCCCCGGGGGCGGCGTGGCCACCCGAATGTTGAATTTCAGGACGCCCTTTTCCTCCGGGTAATTCGCCATGGAGTAGGCGCGGATCGTGGGCTCGGACACCTTGGAGGTGTAGCGCCAGATCTTGAACTTGTCCCAGTCCTCCCGGAATTCGGGCTGAACGTCGATGTCATCCTCGTAGCTCATGGCGTACGGGGGAATCTCAAGCTGCACGAAGCCCCCGGCGCGGAAGTCAACGTTGGCCCCTTCCGGAAGTCTTAGCACGAGTTCCTTAATGAAGGTGGCTACGTTCTCGTTCGACTCCACGGTGCACTCCCAGCGCTGCACCCCGAAGGCGTCTTCCGGTACCTTGATGGTCATGTCCTGCTTGACCGCCACCTGACAGGAAAGGCGCCAGTCTTCCCGAGCCTCGGAGCGGGTGAAGTGCCCTTCCTCCGTGGACAGCATGGAGCCGCCCCCATCGAGCACCTGGCACCGGCACTGGCCGCACGAGCCACCGCCCCCACAGGCGGAGGACAGGTAAATGCCCTGCTCCGCCAGCGTTCCGAGGAGCTTTCCCCCCGCCGGAACGGTGACCGATTTTTCACCGTTGATACTGAGGGTGACGTCGCCGGCGCTCACAAGCTTGGCCCGGGCCATGAGAATCACCCCAACCAACGCCAGCACCGTGCCGGTAAACATCACCACGCCCAGGACAATCGTTGAATCCATCTTTCTCTCCGTTTTGCCGGCCTAGGGCCGGCGCCTACCCCACTGCGCCCGGTGTTTGAGGTCCTCGGGATTAGAGGTCAATCCCGCCGAAGGACATGAAGCACAGGGAGATAAGCCCCACGCTGATAAAGGTAATACCCAGGCCTCGCAGCCCTTCCGGGACATCGCTGTACTTGAGCTTTTCCCGTACGCCGGCGAGGGCCGTGATGGCGAGCATCCAGCCCACCCCCGCACCGAGGCCGAAGACCGCCGATTCTGCAAAGGTGTAGTCCCGCTCTACCATGAACAGGGAAGCCCCGAGGATGGCGCAGTTCACCGTAATCAGGGGCAGGAATACCCCCAGGGCGTTGTAGAGCGCGGGCACATACTTATCGAGGAACATCTCGAGAATCTGCACCAGGGCTGCAATTACGCCGATGTAAGAGAGATAGCCTAAAAAGGAAAGGTCCGCCTCCGGGTAACCGGCCCAGCTCAGGGCCCCTTCCCGCAGCAGGTGCTGATAGATGAGGTTGTTTACGGGAACGGTGATCCCAAGCACCACCACCACCGCAATGCCTAGGCCCACGGCGGTGCTGATTTTCTTCGAAATGGCGATGAAGGTGCACATCCCCAGGAAGAAGGTCAGGGCCATGTTGTCGATGAAGACGGCCCGAACGAAGAGGCTTAGGTAGTACTCCATTTAGAGCGCCTCCCGGTACTGAATATTGTCGGCGATCTCATAGTCGGCGCTTTCCACCTGCTCCCGCTTCCAGGACCGGAGCGCCCAGATCAGAAGCCCGATGATGAAGAAGGCGCTCGGGGCCAGCAGCATGAGGCCGTTGGGGACGTACCAGCCGCCGTTGTTCACCGTGGGCAGGATCTCGTAGCCCATGAGCGTGCCCGCCCCTAGGGGCTCGCGGATGAGCGCGACGGTGACCAGCAGCGCGCTATAGCCCAGCCCATTGCCAATGCCGTCGAGGAACGACAGCCCCGGAGGGTTCTGCATGGCGAAGCCTTCTGCCCGCCCCAGCACGATGCAGTTGGTGATGATCAGCCCTACGAAGACCGAGAGGGTCTTGGAGATGGCGAAGGCGTAGGCCTGAAGCAGCTGGTCCACCACGATCACCAGGGACGCGATGATCGTCATCTGCACAATGATCCGAATGCTAGAGGGCATGTAGTTGCGCAGCATGGAGATGAAAAGGCTGGAGAAGGCCGTTACAGCCGTCACAGCTGCGCACATCACCAGGGTGTTGGCCATGCTGACCGTCACCGCCAGTGCCGAGCAGATGCCGAGCACCTGCAGGGCAATGGGATTGTTATCAAGTATGGGGTTAAACAGGACTTCCTTTGATCTGGCCATGGTTAGACGCGACCTCCCCGTAGGTTCTCAAGCCAGGTTCCGTAGCCCCGCTCCCCGACCCAGAAATTTACCAAGTTCTGCACGCCCCGGCTCGTCATGGTCGCGCCGGACAGCGCGTCCACCTGATGGCTTCGGGCGTCGCTGCCCTCCGGGGCCTTGCCCTTCACCAGGGCCACCGCCGGGGCCCCGTCATCGCCAAAGAGGCTGACGCCGGCCCACTGGGCCTTCCACCGGGGGTTTTCCACCTCACCCCCCAGCCCGGGAGTTTCCTTATGCTGGTAAAAGCCAATGCCTGCGACCGTTTCAAGATCGTTGTCGAGGGCCAGGTAGCCATAGAGCGTGCCCCAGAGGCCGTAGCCCCGGATCGGCAGCACGGCGGTCTCAATCGCTCCGCTCTCGTCGCGCTTTAGGTACACCAGGCCGTAATGCTCAAGACGCTTGATCGTGGCCGGGTCTTCCGCCGTCGCAAGGGCTGTGGAGCGGCTCGGATCGGCGGCAGTGCGCAGCTGATCGAAACCTTGAGCATCGACGTCGTCCGCATAGCGACCAGTGCGCAGATCCACGACTCGGGTCTCGAAGTCCGCGAAGAGCGCTTCCACCCCACGACCCGCCGCATCTTCCGTCGCGCCCTCGGCGAGCAGGCCCGCCGCAATGAGGACGTTCTTTTTCTGATCGAGGACCTGGTTCGCCTTCTGCACCGGCTTCAGCGCGACAGCTGCCCCGGAAACCAAGATGGAACAGACAAGGCATACGGCTACGGCGACCAGCAGAATGTTGCCGATGCCATCTCGCTTAGGCTGCGACATTGCGCGCGATCCTCCGCTTGATGTTGGCCTGCACCACCATGTTGTCGATTAGCGGCGCGAAGAGATTTCCGAACAAAATGGCGAGCATCATCCCTTCCGGAAACGCCGGATTCACCACCCGAATCAGGATGCACATGGCACCGATAAGCGCGCCGTAGAAGTAGCGGCCGGTGTTGGTCATGGACGAGGAGACCGGGTCCGTGGCCATGAACACGGCGCCGAAGGCGAAGCCCCCAAGGACGAAGTGCCAGCTGAAGGGCATGGCAAAGAGCGGATTGGTCTCGGACCCAAGGGCATTGAAGAGCAGGGTCATGAGTAAGCCGCCAAGCACCACGCCGGCCATGATCCGCCAGTTTGCGATGCGCATGAGCACAAGAGCTGCGCCCCCGAGAAGGATCGCCAGGGTGGAGACCTCCCCCATGGAGCCAGGCATGGTGCCCAGAAAAGCGTCTATCCAGCTCACGCCGTAGTCTTCCCCAAGGGCCGCGCGGCCCAGGGGCGTGGCTGAGGTGTAGCCATCCACGGCGGTCCACACCGCGTCCCCGGACATGGACGCCGGGTAGGCGAAGTAGAGGAAGGCGCGCCCGGTGAGAGCCGGGTTCAGGAAGTTCTTCCCCGTGCCGCCGAAGACTTCCTTGCCGATGATCACCCCGAAGCTGATCCCGAGGGCCACGAGCCAAAGGGGAATGGTCGGGGGCAGGGTCAGGGCGAAGAGCACGCTGGTGACGAAGAAGCCTTCGTTGACCTCATGGCCCCGCTTTGAGGCAAAGAGCACTTCCCAGAAGCCCCCCACGAGGAAGGTGACGGCGTAGGCCGGCAGAAAGTAGAGGGCACCATGGACCAGGCAGTCCCAGGCGCTCGCGGGATCAAAGCCGGCGAAGGTGCCAATGACGGCGCCACGCCAGCCGTCGGCCGCGGCAAGCCCAAGGGTCGCCAGGGCGTCGTTGGCGTTATGGCCAATGGCGTACATGCCCGCAAACATCGCCGGGAAGGTGCACAGCCATACCGTGATCATGATTCGCTTCAGGTCTATGCTGTCGCGAACGTGAGAGGCGCCCCCAGTAACCCGGCTGGGCTTGTAGAGCGCCGTATCCACAGCCTCATACAAGGCTGCCCATTTTTCGTACTTGCCGCCCTTCTCGAATTCCGGCTCAAGACGATCTAGCACACTGCGTAAGCTCACGACCTAGCCCTCCTTCTCGATGCGGTCGAGCAGACCCCTAAGCACGGGGCCGTACTCATATTTGCCTGGGCACGCAAAGGTGCACAGGGCCAAGTCTTCCTCGTCGAGCTCCAGCGCCCCAAGGGCAATGGACGTCTCGATGTCCCCCACCACCAGGCTGCGCAGCAGCTGCGTGGGCAAGATGTCCAGGGGCATGACCGCCTCATAGCTTCCTACGGGGACCATGGCTCGGGCCGAACCATTCGCGCTAGTGGTGAACGGGAAGCGCTTCTTCGGCGCCAGCCGGGACAGGAACACGGGTAGCACGGAGAAGGCTTCGCTCCCCGGGCGCAGGTAATGGAGGAAGGGCCGGCTCCGGTCCTCCGCGAGCACGGAGACCTGGCTGTGGTAGCGGCCAAGGAAGGCCAGCGCGCCGCGGGCGCTGCGGCCCGAGAAGACCGAACCGGACAGCACGCGCAGATCACCGCCGCCGAGTTCCCCCGCGGTCAGCTCATCAATGCTGGCCCCGAGCACGGTCCGCAGGAGCCGAGGACGGGTCACCGCCGGACCGCCGAGGGCCACCACGCGCTGCGTGAAAAGCTCGCCGTCGAGCAAGGTTCGACCCAGCGCGACCACGTCTTGGAGGCTGATGTGCCAAACGGACTTTTGCGCGGAAACGGGCTGGAGGAAGTGAATGTGGGTCCCCGGGAGCCCCGCGGGATGGGGGCCAGCAAAGCTTTTCTGTTGGATCCGAGCGTCGCTACCGGTGGGCAGGGAGACGCCGGGGGCCGTGCACAGGTAGACCAAGCCCTCGGTGAGGCGAGCCAGGGCGTCGAGGCCATGGCTTAGCGCGTCGTGCTGATCTGCGACCGCCAGCACCGGATCCGCCGCCAGGGGCTGGGTATCCATGGCAGTCACGAAGATGGCGGCAGGCGTGCTGTCCTTCGCGGGAATGCGCGAGAAGGGCCGGGTGCGCAGGGCGGTCCAGAGGCCGCTAGCCACGAGCGCCTCCACCAACGCGCTGCGCTCTACCCCAGCGATGGCCTCGGGGCCGATCACCGGGAAGGCGACCGCGCCGCCCGCTTCGTCCACGTCAATGACCACGGACTGGAGGGCGCGCTTAGCACCACGGTGGATGGCACTGATCGTGCCAGCCGCCGGCGCCGTAAAAACCACTCCAGGATTCTTTTTATCGTCGAAGAGAACCTGGCCCTTCTCCACCCGGTCGCCTTCCTGGACCGCCATGGTGGGCTTCATTCCAATGAAGTCGGGGCCAAGGACGGCGACCTGTCGCGACGGCCGCGCGTCTTCAATGGTTGGTTCGGGGGCGCCCGTGATGGGCAAATCGAGACCACGCTTAAGGCTGATCATGCTTTGGCTGCTGCACCCTTGCTCAGGCCGACAAACGCAGTTTGTCGATGGCTCGGCCCACGAACACGCGTGGGGGTGGCAGGCTCCAAAACTGCGGGACATTTCGTGTGTTTCCCGCCGCTCGCCCGACGCAGAAACGACCGCCCGAGGGCTGCCGAAGCATTTTGGAGCCGGCAGAATTATAAAGACCGTGTTTCAGCCCTACCAGTTGGACAGGGCAGGGAGAGAGGTGAACAGGGCCTATACAGGCCCTGAAACTTTCATGGACGCTTCCCTAAAACGGTCTAAAAGCCCGTTTTTGCGACATCACTGGGAATCAGGGGGTAGCGAATACCGGCCCAGCGTTGGACGATCCGCACCACCTGGCAGGTGTAACCGAACTCATTGTCGTACCACACATAAAGGACGCAACGCCTGCCATCGACGATGGAGGCCACGCCATCCACGACGCTTGCATGGCGGTTCCCAACGAAGTCCGTGGACACCACCTCGGGGGAGGTCGTGAAGTCGATCTGCCGCTGCAGGGAAGAATGGAGCGCCGCCCAGCGGAGGTACTCGTTAACCTCCTCAACGGTGGTTTCCGTTTCCAGGGTCAGATTGCAGATGGCCAGGGAAACGTTGGGCGTGGGCACCCGAATCGCATTCCCCGTGAGCTTGCCGGCGAGCTCGGGCATGAGCTTCACCACCGCAGAGGAGGCGCCGGTCTCCGTGATCACCATGTTCTGCGCGGCGCCTCGACCCCGGCGATTCTTCTTATGAAAGTTATCAATAAGGTTTTGATCGTTGGTGTAGGCGTGGACGGTCTCGAGGTGCCCATGGGCAATGCCAAACTTATCCTGCATGGCCCTCAGCACGGGCACCACGGCGTTGGTCGTGCAGGAGGCCGCCGCTAAAATCGTGTCGCTGGACTCCACCAGGTGACTGTTCACCCCGGAAACGATGTTCTTGATCGCCCCCTTCCCCGGCGCAGTCACGATGACCTTCGAAGCCCCCTTCGCCTTCAGGTGCTGCCCAAGGCCCGCTTCGTCGCGCCAAGCACCGGTGTTGTCGATGACAATGGCATTGCGAATGCCATAAACCTCGTAGTCCACGGTGGCCGGATCGCTGGCGTAGATCATGCGAATCACGTTGCCGTTGGCGATGATGGCCTGGTTTTCTTCGTCCACCCGAATGGTGCCGGTGAAGCGCCCATGCACCGAGTCCCGACGCAGGAGGCTCGCCCGCTTTTCGAGATCGTCCTCTACCTTGGAGGGGCGGACCACAATGGCGCGCAGGCGAAGCTGTTGCCCGCCGCCAGTCTTTTCGATGAGGAGCCGCGCCGCCAGCCGGCCAATGCGTCCGAAGCCGTAGAGCACCACGTCCTGGGGCTCGCTGATGGGGGGCGTATGGCGGCCGATGACCTCAGCGCAGGCTCGGCGCACGAAGGCTTCCGCATCGATGCCGGTCTCCGCCGTTTCCGCCATGAACTGCGTGGCCAGCTTGCCCACGTCAATGTGACAGGGGCCAAGGTCGAGGGACGCCATGGCTTCGAAGATGGGATAGGTTTCGAACTCCGACAGCTCGTTGCGCTCTACCTGACGCACATAGCGGTGGGCTTTCATGATGCTGGTCACGCTTTGGTTGTAGAGCGCCCGGCCGTAGCAGTAGGTCACCACGTTGCCGCGATAAAGCTTACCGATGATCGGAATCATGGCCTCCGCAAGGGCCTCGCGCTGCTTCCAATCGGGGAAATAATCATCAAGGCTCGGTAAGGCCACGACGTACTCCTTGTAGAGATTTTCTAACCCCTAAGGCTCGGGGCGATGACCGGAAAGGCGGGCATTATCAATACTTCCCCCCCCCTTGGCCACCCCGCGGGGTGTACACTAGATGGCCCCGAGTTCGTGAGGCCCCCATGAGTCACCGCGCCGATCCCTTCGCGCCCCCGCGTCCCCACACCGCGGAGCGCCGCCTGCGCTGGCGAGGCCTGCTGCCCGGGGCCGACGCCCTCGCCCTGGCCGCCGCCGCCCGGGCCCAGGATGCGCTGGTGCTCGTGGTCACCGCCGACACAGAAAGCGCCAACCGGCTGGAGAGCGAGCTCGCTTTCTTCCTGAGCCAGCCCTCGGACCCGCAGGTGCTTCACTTCCCGGACTGGGAAACGCTGGCCTACGACAGCTTCTCCCCCCACGAGGCGATCATTTCCCAGCGCCTAGCGACGCTGGCAGCCTTACCCTCGCTGCGCCGGGGCGTTCTGGTAAGCCCGATCACCACCCTCCTCCACCGCATCTCCCCCTTGAACTGGCTCCTCGGGCGCACTCTGGCCCTTAGTAAGGGTGATCAGTTTGATCGGGACGAGAGCCTTAAGCGCTTCCATGCTGCGGGCTATCGGCGCGTGGATACGGTGCTCGAGCATGGAGAATAT
Source organism: Pseudomonadales bacterium (assembly GCA_016779385.1). GTDB lineage: Bacteria > Pseudomonadota > Gammaproteobacteria > Pseudomonadales > Azotimanducaceae > Salivita. Next base: position 22,066 of record JADHNT010000008.1, on the reverse strand, counting down.
GCCGTACGAGGTGCGCTCATCGATATCTTCCCCATGGGCAGCGCCTACCCCTTCCGCATCGACCTTTTTGATGACGAAATCGAATCCCTGCGCACCTTCGATCCGGAATCGCAGCGAACCCTCGAGACCCTGGACACCCTGCGCCTTTTGCCGGCCAAGGAGTTCCCCCTCGATGAGACGGCGCTGAAGAGCTTTAAGGATCGCTGGCATCTCGCCTTTGATGTCGACGCCCGGGCCTGCCCGATCTACCAAGACGTTACCCAGGGCAGCGCGCCCGCGGGCATTGAATACTACCTGCCGCTCTTTTTTGACGCCCTCGATAGCCTGCCTAGCTACCTTCCAGAGGGCACGCTGGTGGCCTTTCTCCAGGGGACGGCACCTGCGGCGGAGGCCTTCCGGCAAGAGGTGGACGGGCGCTTCGAGAATCTGCGCTACGACCCCCAGCGGCCCATCCTGCCCCCGGACACGCTCTTCCAGAGCGCCGACGAGCTTTTCGAGCAGCTCGGGCGCTTTGGCCAGCTCCGCCTGAGCAGCGACGCTGGGGACGGGTTCGACTTTGCGGTCCGCCCCCTTCCCGACCTCAGCTACAGCGAGGATGGGCAGGCCCGGCTCGATCGCCTGAAGACCTTTCTCGCTGGAGACGACGCCCCGAAGCGGGTTCTGATCTGCGCTGAATCGGCAGGGCGCCGGGAGCTGCTCCGGGAAACGCTGGCCCGGGGCGGCCTGGCGGTGTCCGCCGTCTCCGATCTTGAAGCCTTCTTCGCCGACGGGCCCAGCCTGGGCCTCACCCTCGCCCCCCTCTTCCATGGCTTCCACCTGCCGGCGCAGAAGCTTGCGGTGATCACGGAAGCGGACCTGCTCGGGGAGCGGGTGCAGCAATCCCGGCGACGGAAGAAGGGGGCTGGGGACGCGCCGGAGCTCATCTTTCGCAGCCTGTCCGAGCTCACCCCCGGCGCCCCCGTGGTGCATAACGAGCATGGGGTCGGTCGCTATCTCGGCCTCGAAACCATGGCCCTGGACGACGGCGCCCAGGAATTTTTGACCCTTGAGTACGCCGGCGGCAGCAAGCTCTACGTGCCCGTGGCGAATATGCACCTCATCTCCCGCTACAGCGGAGCCGACGAGACCCATGCGCCCCTTCACCGCCTGGGCTCGGAGCAGTGGGAGAAGGCTCGACGCAAGGCCGCGGAAAAGGTCCGGGACGTCGCCGCCGAGCTCCTCGATATCTACGCCCGCCGGGAGCTCCGCCCAGGCCATGCCTTCCCGGCCCCGGACGCGGACTACGAACGCTTTGCCGGCGCCTTCCCTTTCGAGGAGACGGATGATCAGGAACGGGCCATTGACGCCGTCCTCGAGGACATGACCGCGGCCCGCGCCATGGATCGCCTGGTCTGCGGAGACGTCGGCTTCGGAAAAACGGAAGTGGCCATGCGCGCGGCCTACCTCGCCGTGGCCGGGGGGCGTCAGGTTGCCGTGCTCGTGCCCACCACCCTCCTCGCCCAGCAGCACGTTGAGACCTTTAGCGACCGCTTCGCCGACTGGCCCGTGCGCGTGGAGGTGCTGTCGCGCTTTCGCAGCGCCAGCGAGGTTAAGGCCGTAGCGGAGCGCCTGAAGGCCGGGAAAATCGACATCCTCGTGGGCACGCACAAGCTGCTGAGCAAGGAAATTGAGTACGCTCGCCTGGGGCTCATCATCATCGATGAGGAGCACCGTTTTGGGGTGCGACAGAAGGAACAGCTCCGGGCGCTCCGGGCCGAAGTGGACGTGCTCACCCTCACGGCCACGCCCATTCCCCGCACCCTCAATATGTCCATGCACGGCCTTCGCGACCTTTCCATCATCGCTACACCGCCGCAGCAGCGCCTGTCGATCAAAACCTTTGTGCGGGAAGCCTCCGATGGGCTGGTGAAGGAGGCTGTGCTCCGGGAGCTGCTCCGGGGGGGGCAGGTGTTCTTCGTACACAACGAGGTGCGCACCATCGAGCAAACCGCTGAGCGGCTGCGCGCCCTCATTCCCGAAGCTCGGGTGGCCGTGGGCCATGGGCAGATGCGGGAGCGGGAACTCGAACAGGTCATGAGCGACTTCTATCATCGCCGTGCCAACGTGCTCCTATGCAGCACCATCATCGAGACGGGCATCGACATCCCCAATGCCAACACCATCATCATCGAGCGGGCTGATCGCTTTGGCCTAGCCCAGCTACACCAGCTTCGGGGTCGGGTAGGCCGGTCCAATCGCCAGGCCTATGCCTACCTGCTGACGCCTCACGTCAAGGCCATGACTGCCGATGCGCAAAAGCGCCTCGAGGCCATCGAAGCCGCCGGGGATCTGGGCGCAGGCTTTAGCCTGGCGACTCACGATCTTGAGATTCGGGGTGCGGGGGAACTGCTTGGGGACGAGCAGTCGGGGCAAATCGAGGCCATCGGCTTTACTCTCTACATGGATATGCTGGAGCGCGCCACGGCGGCGCTACGGGCGGGGAAGGAGGCGAATCTCGATGCGCCGCTGGGCGCGGGGGTGGAGGTGGATCTCCACCTCCCCGCCCTGATCCCCGACGACTACCTCCCGGACGTCCATGCCCGACTGATCGCCTATAGGCAAATCGCCAGCGCCGAGGACGAGGAAGCTCTGAAGGATGTGCAGCGCAGCATGATCGACCGCTTCGGTCTCTTGCCCCCGCCCCTGAAGACCCTCTTCGAGGTCACCGGTCTGAAGCTGAAGGCAGAGGCCCTCGGGGTTACCCGAGTCAACGCCGGCGCGGAAAATGGGCGCTTGGACTTTGCCCAGGAGCCCACCCTCGATCCCATGGCGCTCATCACCCTGGTGCAGCAGAGCCCGAACCGCTATCGCCTTGAGGGGGGCCAGCGCCTGCGCTTCCGCCTGCCCATGGCAACTCCGGAGCAGCGCATGCAAACGGTCGAGGGGCTTCTCGACGCCCTAGCAAAACCGGCGGAGCATCGTGGCTAGCCGTCTTTTCCTCCTCGCGCTTGCGTTCTTGCCGACCCTGGTGAGAAGCGAGAGCTTCGATGTGGAGGTGCTCTTCGTAAAGCCCTTGGCAGCGCTGGCCGTCACGGAAGAGCAGCTGATGGTTCGGGAGGCACCGGAATGGCCGTCCCAAGCCCTACGCTTCGATGCCCCGCGCCCCGCCAATCCCGGGCAGGCCAGAGCCCTCTGGGATAGCGTCGGCCTCGGACCGACCCTACGCTGGGTCACCCCGGGCCTTAGCCCCGACCTCGACGCCTTCCTGGACGAATTGGCGCAGCTGCGGGCCTCGCAAGGCGGGGGCCTAGGGGCCCTCAAAAGTCTTGAGACCCTTCGATGGGTCCGGGCGCTCGGCCCCCCGCGCGCCCTAGCCTTTTACCTAGCGCCGGAAGGGCGCAGCGTCCCCGCCTTCGGACTCCGGCAGGCTCCGGCGCTCACCCCGGCCCTGGCCAAGCGAGAAGCCGATGAGGACGATACCCACCGCTGGCGTCCCCTCGCGGCCCGGGAGCTGCGTTTTGGGGGCGCGCGACGAAGCCTCTCGCGAAGCGCAGATTTCCGCGTAGTGGGCCATTTCGGCTGGCGCGCCGTGCTCAAGGAGAACAAGACTACCCTCCCCCTCGCCCTCTGGCTTCCGGAGGACGAGGACACCCCAGAGCTCACAGGCAGCCTTGCCGTAGATCTTCGGCGCTTTCTGCACCTATCGGGAACGGTGTTTCTTCGGGAGGGCGACGGGTGGCTTGAGATTCCCCTCGCGCGGCGCATGCGCTCGGAAGAGCTCCACCATATAGACCATCCCCGCCTGGCGGTGCTGATCGAGGTCCGGCCCGTAGAGCCCTAGGCGACGAGGGCGGCGACGGCGGCCGCCAGCACCGCCATGATTCGACCCCGCCCCGCTTCCGCGGCCGCCATGATCTCCGGCAGGCTCACCGAGCCCCGACCCGCCGCGGGATTGACCACCAACCCAAGGCCCGCCAAGGGAAGGTCGAGCTCCCGGGCCAGCCCCGCTTCCGGCATGCCCGTCATGCCCACGATGGTGCAGCCGTCGCGCTCTAGGCGATCGACTTCCGCGGCCGTTTCCAGCCGGGGCCCCTGCACGGCGGCATAAACGCCGTCGCTGACCAAGGGCAGAGAGGCTTCCGCTTGCACCGGCGCAGCGGCGGCCAGGAGCGCCTGCCGTAGGGTTTCGTCGTAGGGGTCCGTGAAGTCGACGTGGAGCACCTCTCCTTCCAGGGAGAAGCTCTGCTCCCGGCCCCAGGTGTAGTCAATGAGCTGGTGTGGGACTACCAGGGTGCCGGGCTTCCAGGTCGGTTCGGTAATGCCGCCCACGGTGTAGACGGCAAGGATGGCCTTCGCCCCCGCTTCCTTCAGGGCCGCAATGTTCGCGCGGTAGTTAACGGCGTCCGGGGCCAGCGCATGGCCCTTACCGTGGCGCGCTAAATAGAGCACGGGGGCGCCGCCGAGCGTGCCCCGCAGAAGGGGCCCGGAGGGCGAACCCCAGGGGGTGGAGAGGGTCAGGCTGCCCTCGACGGCCATGGCGTCGAAGTTTTCGAAGCCCGTCCCTGCAATCAAACCAATGGTCATGCTGCCTCCCTAGGCGACGGCCCACAGGCCCCGCAAATTGCGGCCGTAGCCCTTGTAATCCATGCCCTCGCCGAAGAGAAAGCGATCGGGCGCCACCAGGCCCACGAAGTCCGCCTCCAGGGCCCGATCCGGGCGCGCCTTATCTACCAGAACGGCGCTGGCTACGGACGCTGCGCCCTCAGCCTCGCAGAAGGCATGAAGCGCCTTGAGGGTAACCCCTTCATCTAGAATGTCATCGACGAGCAGCACATGCCGGCCTCGCAGCGACTGCGTCGGAGGCTTCTTCCAGAGGAGCGCCCCACCTTGGGTCTCGTCGCCGTAGCGCGTCACCTGCAGATAATCGAGCTCAAGGGCAAAACGCAGGTGCCCCAGGAGATCGGAGGTGAAGCGAAGCCCGCCGATCATCACGCAAAGAACCAAAGGGTTCAGGTTCTCGTAGACGTCCGTGACGGCCCGGGCGCAGCGCGCCACGGCGCACTCCACGGCTTCCGGGGCAAAGAGGCACTCGGCGTGATCCAGCACCTCGAGGTATTCCTGCTGCAGCTCACTCTTACGGCTCATGAAAAAAGCATTTCCTAGGGATTTAGGGAGGGATCGGTGCTGGGTTCGGCCTGAATGGATCCAGCCAGGTGAAGCGTACGGGTGGGGAAGGCAATCTCGGCGCCATGGCGATCAATGATGGCCGCGATGTCGAGGAGGATGGCTTCCTTAATCCCGTGGTACTCAGTCCACACCGTGGTACGAGTGAAGGTGTAGATAAAAAAATCGAGGGACGAGGCGCCAAAGGCGTTGAAGTTCACCATCAGCGTACGCCCATGGTCGATGGCTTCGTGGCCCGCAAGGTAGGTCCGAATGTCCTCTAAAATGACCGGCAGCACAGCGACGTCGTCGTAGCGAACCCCGATCGTCTCGTAAATCCGCCGGTTGTTCATACGCGAAGGATTTTCCACCGTCAGGGACATGAAGGTGGCGTTGGGCACGTACAGGGGCCGCTGATCGAAAGTGCGAATGCGGGTGAGGCGCCAGCCGATATGCTCCACGGTCCCTTCGATTTCCTGGTCCGGGGAACGAATCCAATCCCCTACGGAAAAGGGGCGATCGAGAAAGACCATGAGGGCGCCAAAGAAGTTAGCCAGAAGGTCCCGGGCCGCAAAGCCCACGGCAATGCCCCCGACCCCGCCAAAGGCCAAGATCCCCGCGACGGAAAAGCCCAAGGACTGCGCCGCCGTCAGCATCGCGGTGATAATAATGGACATGCGCAGCAGCTTGCCCACCGCGGTCGCCGTGGTGGCATCGATGGGTCCGTCTTTGGCGTCCCCGACGAGCAACCGAGCCTCCACCTGCTGCACAAAGCGCACGCCCCAAAGGGCCACGAGAGAGACCACGGCCAGAGTGCGTAGGGGGTCCACCAGCTCGAAGAGCTCCACCTGCGCCTGAGCGCCGGCGGCTTCCGCGGCCTGACAGAGGCCGAGTACGGTCAAGAGCCACACCATGGGGCGCTCGGCGGAAGCCGCGAGCGCGTCATCATAGGGGTTGGTGGTTTTCTCAAGCTGGCGCCGCAGGCGACCTAGAAAGCGTTTCAAGAACGCCGCGGCCACTAAGGTCAGGAAAACCGTCAGAAAGACTTCGATCATCCAGCCTTCAAGGCCAGAGCCCGCCATAAAAGCGGCTATGCGATCGTTAATGGCGTCCATGATACTCCCCGGTGCTGCTGCGGGCCGGCACTATACACCAGCCCCTCCAGCTGCGCCGCCCCGCGGGTTGATTAAATATACAGGCTGGATAAAATCACAGAAAATCACAGGGAGCTCGGCTATGGATCGCCTCACCCCCCGGCAGCAACAAGTGCTCGACGTCATTCGCAGCCATATTGACGAAACGGGCTATCCTCCCACCCGGGCCGATATCGCCCGCAGCCTCGGTTTTCGTTCTGCCAACGCCGCGGAGGAGCACTTGAAGGCCCTTGCGCGGAAGGGGGCCATCGCCCTCATCCCCGGCACCTCCCGGGGGCTTAAGCTGCTTGGGGAAAGCCCAGCGGAGCCCCTCGGGCTCCCCATTGTGGGACGCGTTGCTGCAGGCCAGCCCATCCTGGCCCTGGAGCATGTCGAAGACCACAGCCCCGTACCGCCTAGCTTTTTCAAGCCCAGCGCGGATTACCTTCTCCGCGTTCACGGGGAAAGCATGCGGGACGTCGGCATTCTCGACGGCGATCTCCTTGCCGTTGCTAGAGCCCAAACCGCGCGCAACGGGGAAATCGTGGTCGCCCGGGTGGACGATGAGGTCACCGTGAAGCGCTATCAGCAGCGCGGACAGCACATCACCCTCTTGGCCGAAAATCCGGACTTCGCCCCCATTGAGGTGGACCTCGCCGCTCAAAGCTTCGCCATCGAAGGCCTGGCGGTGGGCGTACTTCGACAGGGCGTCTGATTAAGGGGTTAAGCGTAGGAACCCGCAGCGCCAAGCCCTAGTGAAGCGTCGAGCCCTCATCGTGAAACAGGAGGGCCCAACCATTGCGACTTTCCCCGGAGTGTTGCTCGTGAAGGTCGGAGGCCGCATCGGCCGCAGCGTCCAGCATGGCCTCCACCACTTCGAGTAAATCGTCACCGAAGCGCTCTAGCATCGCGCGGGAGAAGCGGAACAGCACCAGCGGTTCCCCCTCCGGGTGCTGCGTGCGTCTTAGCACCACATCCCCATTCTCGAGCTGAATAATCTCCAGCAAGCCGTCCCCGGCCCTCGACCCTTCCGTCATGCGCTCCGCGCCCTGCGCCGAGGCGCCTTCTTCTTCGCCGGCGCTTTGCGGGCAGTGGCCTTCGCCTCTTCCTGGACCCAGTTACCATCGCGGAAGAAAGCCCGCCACTTCGTCGCCTGCCCCTCAACCTCGGACAGCAGGTACTGCTCCCCGTCCTTCCGACTCCAGCGAATCACAGCCGGGTTACCGTCCGGATCGGCCTCCGGGGCTTCCAGGAGGAAGGCGTATTTGGGATCCAGCTCATTGCCATGGGGCTTTAACTCAGAAACCAGAGGCGCTCGGGTCTCCCGATTTTTGGGAAACCCGCTCGCCGCAAGAAAGAGCCCCGCGGCCCCGTCCCGCAACACATAGGTATCATCGACCTTCAAGCACCGCAGCTCGGGCATGGGAATGGGGGTCATCTTCGGCGGCGCCGGCTGACCGCTGCGCAGAAGCTTTCGGGTGTTTTTGCAATCTTCTGCCATGCACCCAAAGTATTTTCCGAAGCGCCCCGACTTAAGCTGCATCTCCGCGCCGCACTTATCGCATTCCAGCGTGGGGCCCTCGTAGCCCTTCAGGCGAAATACGCCTGTTTCAATGGCGAAGCCCGAGCAATCGGGGGCGTTGCTGCAGACATGCACCTTGCGCGTCTCATCGAGCAGGTAGGACTCCATGGTGGCATGGCAAGTGTCGCAGCGACGCCGCTTCCGGAGTGCCTTGGACTCGCTTTCATCATCAGCATCGAGGTCCACGGCCTCATCGCCCCCGAGGAGATTCACGGTTTGGGTGCAACGCTCCTTCGGCGGAAGGCTATAGCCCGAGCACCCAAGGAATACCCCCGTGGAGGCAATGCGCAGCATCATGGGACGACCGCAGACTGCGCAGGGAATGGGCGTTTCCATGGGGTCGTTGGGGCGCATGCCCCCCTCCGCCTGCCCGGCCTTGCTGAGGCGGGCGGAGAAGTCCGTGTAGAAGGTATCGAGCACCTGCTTCCAAGGCACATCACCCTCAGCCACCGCGTCGAGGCGCTCCTCCATCTGCGCAGTGAAGGCGTAATCCAGGAGGTCATCGAAGTTTTCCACAAGCCGATCCGTGACCACTTCGCCGATTTTCTCGGCGTAAAAGCGGCGCTTATCGAGCTTGACGTAGCCCCGATCCTGGATCGTGGAGATGATTGCCGCGTAGGTGGAGGGACGGCCAATGCCCCGCTTTTCGAGCTCCTTCACCAGCGCCGCTTCGCTATAGCGCGCCGGGGGCTTGGTGAAGTGCTGCCTGGGATCAAGGGCTTGGCAAGCCAGGGTTTGCCCCGCGGTTAGATCTGGAACCAGCACGTCCTCGTCCCGTCCCGCGGAGGGCTGGACGCGCGTGTAGCCATCGAAGCGAAGAATCCGGCCCCGGAGCCGGAGCTCATAGCCCGCCGCATCCACCACCACGCTCGTGCTCGTGTATTCCGCGCGGGTCATCTGGCAGGCCAAAAACTGGCGCCAGATGAGGTCGTAGAGGCGCTGAGCGTCGCTTTCTACGGCCAGGGATGAGGCCTTGACGCGAACGTCTGAGGGGCGAATAGCTTCGTGGGCCTCCTGGGCCTGTTCCCGGCTGCTGTAGAAATTGGGCTTCTCCGGGAGGTAGGCCTTCCCGTACTGGCGCTCAATGAAGCTCCGGGCGGCGCTAATGGCATCCCCCGACAGGTGGGTAGAGTCGGTCCGCATGTAGGTGATGTAGCCCGCCTCGTAGAGACGCTGGGCCAGGGTCATGGTTTTCTTAACGCTAAAGCCCAGGCGGGTCGAAGCCGCCTGCTGAAGTGTGGAGGTGATGAAGGGCGCGCCAGGGCGCGTGGTGGTCGGCTTATCTTCCCGGCTGCGCACCACGAAGTCGGCGCCGCGAAGAGCCGCCAGGGCCTGCTCCGTCTCTGCCTCGGAGCCCGGTCGAAAAGCCCCTTCGGGGCCACGGTGGACCTGGAAGCGGGCCGGGGCGCACTCTCCCTCCGCCAGCAGGTCCGCAAACACCTCCCAGTATTCCTCGGGCACGAAGGCGCGGATCTCGCGCTCTCGCTCCACAATGAGGCGCACCGCCACGGACTGCACGCGGCCGGCGGACAGACCCCGGGCCACCTTTGCCCAGAGCAGCGGCGAAACCATATAGCCCACCACCCGGTCCAGGAAGCGCCGAGCCTGCTGCGCATGGACCCGATCGACGTTGACCTCCCCAGGTTCCGCAAAGGCCGCCTCGATGGCGCGCTGCGTAATCTCGTTGAAAACCACCCGCTTATAGCGCTCCGGGCGCCCGCCGAGGGCCTGCTGAAGATGCCAGGCGATGGCTTCCCCTTCCCGGTCAAGGTCCGTCGCCAAATAAACCGTATCCGCCTTCTCCGCTGCCTTTCGAAGATCGCTCACGACCTTCTCTTTTCCCGGCAGCACCTCGTAGTGGGCGGCCCAACCGTTGTCCGGGTCTACCCCCATGCGCGCCACGAGCTGGGCCTTCGCCTTAGCTTTCTTATGGGCATCCTTGGCTTCCGGGGACAGCTTCCGGGTTTTCGCAGCTTCCGCGGCCCGAGCCTTCGGATCGACCTTCGATCCGGTGCCGCTCACGGGAAGATCGCGGATGTGCCCAACGCTCGACTTCACAATGAAGTCGTTGCCGAGGTAACGGTTGATGGTCTTCGCCTTTGCCGGCGATTCGACGATCACAAGGGATTTGGCCATGGAGTCTCTGATCTCAGAAGGTCAAGAAGGCGCCGAGACGGCGCGGCGAGGCTAGCAGACCCTCGCCTTCTTTTTCAGCAATAGCAGCTAAGCGGGCTCAGGGTCAAAGGGGGGGCTCGGCGTCGGCCGTGCGCACCCGCTGCGCCAGGTGAAAGCTTCGAAGGGTCTCCAGCCAGCCCTTGAGGGCCTCGACCTCCGCCGCTTTCCCCCGCTCCCTCCAGAGCACCCCCACCTGCCCGCCGTCGGCGCGAATGCCCTCAATCCCCGGTGGCGCCGCCGCCAGCAAGGGCCCGAGGTCCTCAAGCACGGAGCCTGCGAGCACCAACGTGCCGGGGCGAAGCAGCCAGCCCAGAGGCAAGGGCCCCATGGGAGCCGAGGCCTCCTCCGGCCGATAGTCCACCTGCCATTTCGGCCTCGGGGCCCGGGGCGCCCCGGTCAGCGGCAAGCTGTAGAATGGCCGAAGCAGCTTTTCCTGCCGCTCCGTACCCCCGGGGCGTAGCCGGTCCCCCGTCTGCGTGGGCGTCTCCGGGCGCAGGGACACCTGAAGGCCCTGGACCCGGGCCGCAGTTCGCAGGCGCTCGAGCTGCCGATCCCGAGGGCTCGGCAGCGCTTGCCGAAGCAGCCAAGCGAAGAGCACCAGCACGATCCCAGCGATGACCCATCCGGTCATAAAATTCTCTCCTGCACAGAGCCCTTGAGGGTCGCCAAGGGCCATTGTATGGTCCAGCGAAAGAGCCCCCTCGGGAGATTAGGGTCCATGGCCAAGTACACCCATCTGCTGCTCGCAATTGATCTCACGGAAGATGCTAAGCGTGTCGGGGAGCAGGCCCAGGCCCTCGCCGCCGCCTGCGGCGCAAAAATGAGCGTGCTGCACGTCATTGAACCCCTGAGCCTCGCTTACGGGGGCGATATTCCCATGGATCTCTCCAGCGTGCAGGACCAGATCCATGAGCAGGCCAAGGGCCAGCTAAAGGACTTTAGCGCCGCCCTAACCATCCCCGAGGAACGCCAGCACCTGGTCTTCGGCCGCCCGGAGGCGGAGATCCACCGCATCGCGGAGGAAGTGGGCAGCGACCTCATCGTGGTGGGCTCCCATGGCCGCCACGGCCTCGCCCTACTTCTGGGCTCCACGGCCAACAGCGTACTCCACGGGGCTCGCTGTGACGTGCTCGCAGTCCGCGTGGGTGACCTTGAGGGCTAGATGCCCGCCCTACTTCTTCGAGGTTGGCCCTGCCTCGCGCTGCTCCTGGGCGGCCTCCTGGGGGCCAAGGCCCTGGCGACGGAGGCGGAAGGAATGCCCCGGGCTCCAGAGCTCAGCCCCCTTCGCCACTTCTCAGGCCCGAACCTGGACCGACAACGACAGGCCTATCGATCCGCCTTGGCGAGCCTCTACGGCAACAATCTTCCCCGCTTTGAGCGGCAACGGGCTGCCCTAGAGGACTACCCGCTCGCACCCTACCTCGCCTACTACCGGCTCCTGCGTTATCTCTCAAAGGCCAGCGAAGCAGACGTCCTTGCCTTTAAAAGCCGCTACGGGGACAGCCGCCTCGGGGATCGCCTGATGACCCATTGGCTTGAGAACCTGGCACGGCGAAAGCAGTGGACGCTCTATGCTCGGCACTATGATCCAGCCGTAGCACCGGGAACGACGCCGGCCTGCCATGGGGCCTGGGCTCAGCTCCAAACTGCCACCACGGAAGGGGAACGGGCAGAAGCCCTAGCCGCCGCCGCGACCCTTTGGCTCGCTCCGCGCTCCCAGCCCAAGGCCTGCGACCCCCTCTTTGAAGCCCTTATCCGCGAGGGGCACATCACCCCCAGCTTGGCCTGGGACCGCTTCATGCTTGCCTTGGAAGCCCGGCGTCCCGCCCTCGCCCGCTACCTGCTGCGATTTCTTGACTCCCCGCGCCTCGCCCTAGGGGAGGCGCTTCTTGCGCGCACGTCCTGGGCTGCCCGGGCCCGCACCGTCATCGCGCTGGAAACCGCCACGCCGGCCACCGGGGCTCGCGCCGACGCTCTCACCCTCACCCTGCGAAGGTGGGCAGGGCAGGACCAAGAGGGCGCGGAGGCCGCGCTAGGGGCTTGGCGCGATCAGCTTCCAGGCCCAAGCCAGGCCAGCGTTCGCATGGCCCTGCTCGACGAGCAGCTTGCGCAGGACGACATGGCTCGCCTTACCCAGCTCCCCTGGCCCCCAGTGGAGCTAAGGGGCGAAAGCACCGCAGACCTTGTGGAACGCTTTGCGGAAAAAGCCCTCGCGGATGGCGCCTGGGAGGCGCTCCTAATCTGGCTTGAGCGCATGCCCGGGTGGATGCAAGGACAAGCGCGCTGGCAGTACTGGCGCGCCCATAGCGAGCTAGCCCTGGGCCTTGGGGAGGCCGCGGCGCCCCTCGGGGCCCCACCCGAACCCACCTCAACGCCAACCGCTCCGCCCCTGCTTAGCGCCCAGCCGCCGAGCCGAACCACCCCCTTTGCCCTGTCCCCCGGCGCTCGCCTTGCCACGTTGGCGAAGGATCGAAGCTACTACGGCTTCCTCGCTGCCGATCGGTTGGGCCAGCCCTATCAGCTGGCCGAGGAACGCCCGGCCTACCGCTTCGAAATCTTCGAGCGGGTCGCCCAGGATCCGGCAGTACGCCGGGCCTTTGAGCTCCGGGCCCTGGGAGAACGACCCGAGGCCCGGCTCGAACTCCTTGATGCCGCGCAACGCCTGAGCCGGGAGGAAACGCTGCACCTCGCTGCGCTCGCAGATCGAGCGGGGTGGCATCGCATGGCCATTGCAGCAACGGTCCAGGGGGAGCACTGGGACGTGCTGGACCTCCGTTTCCCCCTCGCCTTCGAAGGTCCCCTCCGCGCCCGCGCCGACGCCACTGCGCTCCCCCCAAGCTGGCTCTTCGCCATCACCCGGCAGGAAAGCGCTTTCATGAGCGACGCGCGCTCCCGAGTGGGAGCCCTCGGGCTCATGCAGCTGATGCCCGGGACGGCGCGCCTCGTCGCCAAGGACCTAGGCCTGAACCTCGACAGTCGCTGGGCCATACTTGAGGAAGAAACGAACCTCACGCTGGGGAGCCACTACCTTAAACAGCTCAGCGATCGGTTCGACGGGCACCGCGTGCTTGCCTCCGCTGCTTACAACGCAGGGCCCCACCGCGTAAGCCAATGGCATCAGCGCTTTGGGGGGGGCACCACCGCCGAATGGATAGAGCGCATTCCCTTCGACGAGACCCGGCGCTATGTGCAGAATGTGCTGGCCTATGCCGTGATCTATGGAGCTCGCCTTGGGGAAGAAATGCCTCTCTTTCGACCGCAGGAGCGCCTCGTTCCAGCGCCGCGCTAGGACCAAGGCCCTAGGGCTGTTAACGGTACTTGGGACCCTCGCCGGCTGTACCGCCGTGGCGCTATCCTCAGCGGCGCCGCACTGGGTTGAGGCTCCCGAGGCCCTCGCGCCCTGTCCCCTTGCGCCCCCCTGCTTGGTAAGCCGAGAGGATGAACGGCGGGCCTACGTTGAACCCCTTGCCTTTAGGGGTGCCGTGGAAGACGCCCTGGCCCGCCTGGAGAGGCTTATCGCCGACGATCCCCAGCTAACCCTCGAGGCCCGAGGACCGGGTTATTTAAAGGTGGTCGCCCGAACGCCCCTTATGGGCTACGAGGATGATGTGGAAATTCTGCATCAGGGACCTGGTGTGCTGGGACTTCGCTCCGCCTCCCGAATCGGACTCTTCGCCGGAGGCACCCATGGGCAAAGGCTCGCCGCGCTGCGAGCGGCCTTTGACGCCAGCGCCTCCGCGGCGCCCTAGATTCCTCGGCCCATGTGGATTGATATCGGCATCAACAGCACCCACGAGCCCCTAGCGACGGCCTTCCAAGCGGTGCTGAGGCGGGCACGGGAGGCGAAGGTCCGGGCCGGATTGCTCACAGGGACGAGCCTTGCGAGCACCGAGGCTGCCCTGGCTCAGGCCGGCGCTGCGGGCCAGGGTTTCGGGGCCACGGTAGGGGTCCATCCGCACGATGCCGCGGGCGCTCCGGAAGATTTAGCTGCCCACCTGCGCCGCCTCGCCACCCACCCCGCGGCCTGCGCGATCGGCGAGACGGGCCTCGACTTCAACCGGGATTACTCCCCCCGGCCGGTGCAGGAGCAGGTCTTTCAAACCCAGCTGGCCCTGGCGGAAGAAATGGGGCTACCTCTCTTTCTTCATGAAAGAGACGCGGCGGACCGCCTACAAAGATGCTTTGCGCCCTTCGAGGGCAAGGTTTCCGGGGTGCTCCACTGCTTTACCGGCGACCCCTCCATGCTCGCCTGGGGTCTCGCTCAGGGTCTCTATTTTGGGGTGACGGGCTGGGTGTGTGACGAACGCCGGGGGACGGCGCTCCGGGAAGCGCTCCTACGGATTCCAGGCGACCGACTCTTGCTCGAGACCGACGCGCCCTTTCTCGTTCCCCGCACCCTGCGCCCCCGGCCCCGGCATAACGAACCGGCGTTTCTACCGGTGGTCGCGGAGACCGTGGCCACGCTTCGAGGCGTGCCCCTACCTTCGCTGGCCACGCAATGCGCAGAGAACACCGTTCGCTTGTTCGGAGACCGCCTCAGGCCGGCGCCTGAAGAAAGGCAAGCGCCTCGGGGAGGTTAAAGGGCCCTGGAAGGGCCTGATCCGTCTCCGGCCGGTAGAGCACGGGAATCTGCGTTTCAAAGCGCGTGAGCAGCGCCTCATGATCCATGATTTCCACCACCTCGAGGCGAAAGCCCAGGGCCCGGGCCGCCGCCTCCGCCGCTGGGCGCAGCGCATCGCAAAGATGGCAGCCTGCGGTCCCAAGGAGCCAAAGGGTTTCCACTCGTGCCTCCTGCGCCTATGCCCGTATCATGGGCCCATGAATCCGTCCATGCTCCCAAGGCTAGCGCACTCCTGCTTCCTTACGAAGGAACCGGGCCCTGCTGTGCCCCCGGGGCTTCGCCCTAAGCCCTTGCTGAAGGCCTTTCCTAGCCTCGCGGCCCTAGAGCGCCGCCCCCTTCCCATCGACCCGGGACGCTGGACACCCCTGGGGGCGCTATCCCTGGCCGCTGGGGAGGGGCTCGTCCCGAGCCTTCAAGGGTCAAAGCCCTGGACCGGCCGGGCCACGCTTCGCTTCGAGTCCTCGGAAGGCCAGCTGACCCTTCTGCCTATTACCTTCGGCGGGGAGGGCCCGGCCCCAAAGTCTGAGGAGGCGCCCGATCCATCCCTGCCTTCCCTCACCCAGGGGCTAGACGGGGTGATCGCAAAGGCATCGCAGGATCTCACCGTGAGCCTACGTCTCGAGGGGGACCCGGGCGCGCTCCTGCTCAGCTTTGCCCGGCGCTCCTGGGAGCAAGGGGTTGAAGCGGAGGACCCCGGGGAAAGCGCGACGCTGCCGAGCTTCCCGCACCGTTCGCAAATCGCGGAAGGGGGCGACACCGCCCGGCACCGCTGCAGCCCTACGAGCCTTCGCATGGTGCTCGAGGGCTTTGGCCAGGCGGTCTCCGAACGATTCTATGAAGCCTGCCGCCATGACGCCTTCGATCGCTTTTTCGGCCTCTGGCCCCAAAATCTAGCGGCGCTCCAGGGCTATTCCGTAACGGGGGTGCTCCAGCTTTTTTCCTCCCTCGCCCAGGCCAAGGCCCTGCTGGATGCGGGCTTCGCCCTTGTCCCCTCCGTCCGCTTTGCCGCGGGCACTCTCCCCGAGGCGCCCCTAAGCGAAACCCAGGGACATCTTCTGGTGCTTCGGGGCTTCCGGGCCGGCGCCGCCGAGGTGCTCGACCCCGCTGCCCCTAACCCGGAGACGGTCGCGCGCCGCTACCCCATCGAAGCCTTTGCCAAGGCTTGGCTAGCCCATCGCGGGGCTGCCTATGTGCTTTGGCCCCGAGCCTGGGGGGGCGACGCCTCTTGAACGAAGAACCCCTCTTCACCCCCCGGCTCCTGGTTCGTCCACCCCAGGAACAGGATGAAACGCTCTACCTGGAAACCATGGCCCTCTCCCGGGAGCTCCACTATCCCTGGATCTTCCCGCCCCTGACCCGGGGAGCCTTCGGGGCCTATCTGGCCCGGGTCCGGCGGGACGATCATCGGGGGTTCTTGTTGATCGATCGGGAGAAAGGCGCGCTCCTCGGCGTCGTGAATTTCAACAACATTGTGCGGGGCAGCTTCCTGAGCGCCTCCCTCGGCTATTACGCAACGGCCCTGAGCGGCCGGAGCGGACTCATGGCTGAAGGCCTTTCCGCCCTCTGCGCCTGGGCCTTCCAACGCCTCGGGCTGCACCGCTTAGAAGCCAACATTCAGCCCGGTAACCAGCGCTCCCTGGCCCTGGTGCGGCGCCTTGGCTTCCGCCGGGAGGGCTTCTCCCCCGCCTTCCTGTACCTTGATGGGGCTTGGCGGGACCACGAACGCTGGGCCCTCCTTGATCCTCGAACCACCCTTCGGAGTAGCAATTCATGACCGCCCAGCCCTACGGATCCTGGCCCTCCCCCATTACCCCGGAAGCACTCCTGGCCGGCGCCCGAACACTCGCCTTCCCCGAGGTTTTTGAGGGACAGCTGTACTGGATGGAAAGTACGCCGGAGGAAAAGGGCCGGAGCACGGTCCAAGGCCTCGCCCTTGCCGCCGGCGGCCTCGTGCCCGCCCCCTTTAACGTGCGCTCCCGGGTCCACGAATATGGCGGGCGAGCCTTTGCTGTGATCGCGGGGCGCGTGGTGTTCGTGAACTTTCAGGACCAGCGCCTCTACGCCCAGCCCCTGGCCGGCGGCGACGCCGTGGCCCTAACCCCCGATGATGGCGTCTGCTGGGGGGAATGCGTCCCCGACAGCCAAGGCCGCGGGCTCTGGCTGGTAGGAGAACGGGAAGAGGGGGGGGGAACGGACAATTTCCTTGCGCTCCATCACCTTGCGGAGGGCGCGCTTGAGCAGCCTGAGGTGGTGGCGTCGGGGCACGATTTCTACGCCAGCCCCACCCCGAGCCCGGACGGACGGTGCCTCGCCTATCTCGCCTGGGACCAGGGCGAGATGCCCTGGGACGGCGCCGTGCTCTATCGCCAACGGCTAACGCCGGAGGGGCGGCCCGAGGGGGACCCTATCGCCGTCGCCGGAGGCCAGGGCACAAGCGTGTTCCAGCCCGGCTGGGCCCCCGAAGGGGCGCTTCTTTTCATGGACGACCGCACGGGGTGGTGGAACCTCTACGAGCAGGCCAGCGACGGGGAGAGGCCCAGGGCCTGCCTACCCCGGGCCGCGGAATTCGGCCTCCCGCTGTGGCAGCTTGGCATGCGGAGCTGGTGTTTCATCGACGATCAGCGCCTCGCCTGCCTTTGGTTTGAGGAAGGAAACCAGCAGCTCGGCGTTTTTGACCGGCGCAGCGGTGCGCTGACGCCCCTGGCCACGCCCTTTGATCACTTTAACGGGCTGAGCAGCGACGGTACGCAGCTGTTCACGGTTGCCGGCGCCCGCACCACTTTCCCGACGCTTGTGGCCCTGGGCCTCGACGGCAATGCTGGAATCCTTCGGGAAAGCAGCCCCCTCGTACTCCCGGAGGGGGTCCTGGCGGAGCCCGAGGCCCTGACCTTCGCCACGGAGGACGGGGGGACGGCACACGGCTACTTCTACGCACCCAAAAACGCTTCCGTCACGGCCCCGGCCGCGCCTCCGCCCCTGCTGGTCATGAGCCATGGCGGCCCCACGGCAGCCACCTCCCCGGCCCTCAATTTGAAGGTTCAGTTCTGGACCAGCCGAGGCTTTGCGGTGCTTGATGTGAATTACCGGGGCAGCACGGGCTACGGCCGCGCCTACCGGGATGCCCTTCGCGGCGCCTGGGGCGAGCGCGACGTCAGCGACTGCGTCGACGGCGCCAAGGCCCTGATCATGGCCAGTCGCGTGGACCCCCTGCGCTGCGCCATTCGCGGCAGCTCCGCCGGGGGACTGACGGTGCTCGGCGCCCTCGCCTTCCACGACACCTTCCGGGCGGGCACGAGTCTCTATGGCGTCACGGATCTGGAAGCGCTGGCCGCGGACACCCACAAATTCGAAGCGCGCTACCTTGATCTGCTCGTCGGGCCACTGCCGGATACCCGCGAACGCTACCGGGCCCGCTCGCCGCGGTACCACGCCGACCAAATCACCGCGCCCGTCCTCTTCCTTCAGGGTTTGGAGGATCAGGTGGTACCGCCGTCCCAGCCCGAGGCCATGATCGCTGCCATGACGGAAGCGGGCGTGCCCTCGGCCTATCTCACCTTTCCTGGGGAGCAGCATGGTTTTCGCCAAGCAGAAACCGTTCGCACGGTCCTACTAGCGGAGCTAAGCTTCTACGGACGGGTCTTCGGCTTCGCCCCCGCCGATCCCCCCGTCGTCCTTCCCTTTGCCTGCGAAGAGCGCTTAAACACGCCATGACCGGAAAAGCTTTAGCCCAGGCCCACGTGGTCATCCTTCAGGGAGGACCATCCCCAGAGGCCGAGGTGTCCCGGAGCTCCGCAGCGGGCCTCGAGCAGGCGCTTACGGGGCTTGCGCGGCAGCTCACGCGCCTGGAGGTGGACCGGGATCTGGCCTCTAACCTTTTGGCGCTGGCCCCCGACGTGGTTTTTCCTGCCCTTCACGGCCCTCCAGGGGAGGACGGTACGGTGCAGGGCCTGCTAGATCTCCTGGGCTTGCCCTATGTAGGCAGCGGTGTTGCAGCGAGCGTCACGGCCATGGATAAAACCCTTGCCAAGCAAGGCTTCCGGGCCGCGGGCCTTCCCGTGGCCCGGGATGTGGTGGTACCCCGGGGAACGGCATCGGCTGCGGCTTCTGCCATGGTGCGAAGCACCCTCGGCACCCAGGTCGTGGTGAAGCCCTGCCAGCAGGGCTCGGCCCTTGGGGTGACCCTTGTAGATAACCCGGAGTCCCTTGAGGCGGCCCTCGAGCTGGCTCTCGGCTTTGGGGACGCGGTGCTCGTGGAGGAACGGCTCCAGGGCCGGGAGCTCACCGCGGCGATCTTCGCCCCGGCGCAGCAGGACGCGGTGGCTCTACCCCTCATCGAGATCGTGACCCCGGCGCATAGCTGGTATGACTTCGAGCATCGCTATGCCCCGGGGGCGAGCGAGCACCGGGTGCCTGCCCCGGTGAGTGACGCTGAAGCGGCGGCCATGAAGCGCATCGCCCTAAGTGCTCACGAGTGCCTTGGCTGCCGAGACCTATCCCGGGCCGATCTCATCCTGACGCAGGAAGGCCCGGTGCTTTTAGAAGTGAATACGCTGCCCGGGATGACCCCCACCAGCCTCTACCCGGACGCGGCAAAGGCCGCCGGGCTCCCCTTCCCCCAGCTGGCCCGTAGCCTAGTGCAGAGCGCCCTCAGCCGGGGCCCTCGCTTTCCCTAGAGGCCGGGCAAGGTGGCCCCTTCCGGACGGATCAACCAGCAACGATGGGCGGGACGCCCCCGATCGCAGTCCTGATCCAGGGTCGTGTGGGTCTTCTCTTCAGCCGCCCACCCCTCCGCTTCGAAGGTGAAGTCAAAGCGACGCGCGTGGGTCACGAAAAACAGCACGCCCCCGGGGGCTAGCCGTTTTAGGGCTGCCTCAAGAAGCGCAGGATGATCCCGCTGGAGGTCCAAATCTTCCGCCATGCGCTCGGAGTTCGAGAAGGTCGGCGCGTCGAACAAAATCACATCAAAATTGCTCTCCCAGGGCCCCGCGGGCGGGCTGACCAGCCAAGCCTTCACGTCCGCCTGCTGGAGGCTGTGGCGCGCCCCATCTAAGCGGTTCAGCTCAAAATTGTCCCGAGCCCAGTTCAAGTAGGTGCGAGAGAGATCAACTGATAGGCTCTCCTCCGCGCCGCCAAGGGCCCCCTGCACGGTAGCCGTACCCGTATAGCTGAAGAGGTTAAGGAAGCGAGGCCCCCCCTGCCCTTGCCGACCCCGGCGCGCCCGAAGGATGCGGAGATACTCCGCGATCGCTCGACGAATTCCCCGGGAATCAAGGTAGAGCCCCGTATCCAGGTAATCGCTTAAGTTCACCCAGAACCTCGCAGGGCCCTCAATGACCTGCACCCGTTCCTGGGCCCGGCTGGCCACGCCATATTGGTTTTCCGGGCTCGTCCGTCGCCGCTCCCGCAGGTACAGGGCCTCTTCCTTTACCCCCGCCGCCTCGGGCAGGAGCGCCAGGGCCGCCCTTTGCCGCAGCGCCGCTTGTGCCGGATCGATGGCGCTCGGTGCTTCATAGCTCTGCACGGCCAGAGCCGTGCCGTAATGATCGATGGTCAGCACATACTCTGGGAGGTCCCGGTCGTAAAGGCGATAGGCCGATACCCCCTGGCGGCGCGCCCAGCGCCCTAGGTGGGCCCGGTTTTTTCGAATGCGATTGGCGAAGGCCTCTGCGGCCTCTAGGGCTTTGTCCCAAAGGGGATCCTCGCCCCGAGCAGGCCCGCCCCCGGCAGCACCCAGAGCGCTCTCCTTTGCCTCGGGAGCGGCGGGGGTCGCCCCGCTCAACACGACGGCTTCGAGCGCACCATTATTCAGCGCGCTGGCCTTGAGCCCGGGAATCCCCAACCGTGCAATGAGGGCTCGGGTGTCCGAGTCCTCCCCCGCGGGCACCCCCACAATGAAAGAAAGCTTAGTTTCGGGGTGACTCCGCACCAGAACGCGCCCGAGGGTCGGCAAAAGATCTTCACTCGCGGCCAAGCGGGCACCGTAGGGCGGGTTCCCCACAATGAGCTGGGGGGCGGGCTCGGCGCCCGCGTAATCCTCCAGCCGTCCCTCGGCGAGATCGAGCGCCAGCAAGGGGTGATCCAGTAGCCCCGCCGCCTCAAGGTGGACCTGGGTTCGGGCCAGCTGCTCCGGATCCGCGTCTAGGCCGATGAGGCGCAGGGGCGCTTCCCGTTCCTGGGCACCGCTTCGAGCCCGAAGCGCCGCCCACTGGGTCCGCTCAGCCCCGACCCAGCGATCGTGCCCACTCCGTTCCCGACTGGCCCCGGGAGAAATGCCGAGGGCCATGAGCGCGCCCTCTACGAGCAGGGTCCCCGATCCGCAGACGGGATCGAGCAAGGGGCCCTCCGCCCCAAGACCCCACCCTCCAAGACGGAGGATGGCTGCGGCCAGGTTTTCCTTGATGGGGGCAACCCCCGCATCTCGCCGCCAGCCCCGGCGATGCAGCGCGCCGCCCCCAAGCACCACATAGAGCGTGACCTGCTCCCGATGGAGCACGCCGTGGAGCTGCAGCTCCGCCCCGACGGGGTCGAGTTCCGGCAGAGGCAAGCCATCTTGCCGAAGGCGATCGAAAATGGCGTCCTTAATTCGGAGCGCGGAGAACCGCGTATGACGAAGCTGGTCATGAACCCCATCGAAACCGAGACCTAGGCTGCGAGGCCCCAGCAGCCATTGGCTCCAGGGTAGGGACGCGGCTCCGGCATAGAGCCCATCCGCATTCAGCGCAGGAAAGCGCGCTAGGGGCCATAGGACGCGGCTGGCGATACGGGATGTAAAGCACGCGAGCTCCGCCTCTTCGAAGGTCCAGAGTCCCTGTACCCCACCCTGGAAGAGCTGCACCGGGGGCAGCTGGAGTTCCGCGAGCTCCTGGGAAAGCATCCGTTCGAGGCGCCGGGGGCAGCGGATAACCACCTCCGCCCGCCCCTGCCCCGTAGGCGCCAACAATTTGACCCGTGGTCGTGCCCCGCTCATCGGCTTGCCCTCCCTGGCATATAGCGACCGGCGCTCGAAGGAGGCGCCCTTAGAGCTTTTTGTTGTTCGACAGCCCCGATCCAGGAGCGTAGAAACGAGGATTCACCCCCCCAACTCGGAGTGCTCCATGAGAACGCAAAAACGCAATACGAAAGCGCGCGCATGGCACCAAGGCTATCGCGCTGGCGTGCGCGGCCGTCCCCGTAGCCAATGCCCCCGCGGTGCCCTGGGCTTACGTAGCCAATGGCTCGAAGGTTGGCTTTTGGGGGCCGAGGAACGCGCCAATGGCACCCTCGCCCTCTTTGGTTTACACAAACCCCGCTAGCGGTCACGGCGCGGGCGCGGCCAAAGCCCGCGCCACCCGGGATACAAGCCCGGGCCCCTCGTAGATCAAACCCGTATACAGCTGCACCAGCTGCGCTCCAGCCGCCACCATGGCCCGGGCG
>JADHNT010000091.1 GCA_016779385.1 Pseudomonadales bacterium | reverse complement strand
ATCGCCACCTTGCGGGCGCGGTAGACGAGATGATTCGCTGGGTGTCCCCGGTGCGTCACTTCATGCGCACGGCCACGGTGGATACGCCGCTTCGGGATAAGGTCATCAAGGCCGGGGAATCGGTGATTCTGTGGTACCCCTCGGCCAACCGGGACGAGGAGGTTTTTGAGGCGCCTTTCGAGTTTCGCGTGGAGCGTCCCGCGGCCCGGAACCTCGCCTTCGGCTACGGTGCGCACGTATGCCTCGGGCAGCATTTGGCGCGCATGGAAATGGAAGCGCTGTATCGGGCGCTGCTTGAGCGGGTTGAGCACATTGAGCTTGATGGCACGCCCCAGTATGCCCAGGCGGCCTTCGTGGGGGGGCTGAAGAGCCTGCCCATTCGCTATCGCTTAAAGTAAGTCGCAGGTTTAAAAAAGAGGGGAGCGGGAAATGAGCAGCAGCGCAATGGATCGGATGCCCATCTTGGTGGGCGTGGGCCAAATCACGGAAAAGACGCCGGGCCTGGAAGGACTATCGTCCCCCGTGGATCTGATGGTGCAGGCGACGGAAGCGGCGCTGGCCGATGCGCACCTCAGCAAGGCCGTCCTCGAACAGGTGGATACGCTGGTGGTGGTGCGCAGCTTCCGGGAATCCACACCCAACTCCCCGGAGGCCCTGGCCAAGCGCCTTGGCGCCAGCAATGCTGCACAGTGGCTTATGCCCAACGGCGGTAATGGTCCTCAATACCTCGTTAATCGCTATGCCCAGGCCATCGCCGAGGGGCGCTGCGAACTGGCCCTTTTTTCCGGCGCGGAAGCCATTGATAACGGGCGGAAGCTGCTAAAGGCGGGGATCGCGCCGCCCTGGGAACAGCCCACGGACCGAAAGCCGACCTATCTCGTCGACGAGAAGAAGATGTCCAATGACATCGAAGATGCCCATGGCCTGATGATTCCCGCCACGGCCTATCCCCTTTACGAGAATGCCCTGCGCGGCCATTACGGGCACAGCATTGCCGAGCATCAACAGGTTATGGGGGCGCTCTTTTCCCGCTTCTCCGAGGTGGCCGCCAAGCATCCCCACGCCTGGTTCCCCGTAGCGCGCTCCGCGGAGGAAATCGCAACGGCGACCCCGAGCAATCGCTACGTGGGCTGGCCCTACACCAAGTTCATGAATGCCATGAACCAGATTAACCAGGCCGCTTCCCTTCTCATGACCTCCGTCGGTAAGGCCCGGGCCCTGGGCATTCCAGAGGACCGTTGGCTTTATCTTCGCGGCTGCGCCGATACGAGTGAGCTGTGGTACGTGCTGGACCGGGAGAATTATCACAGCTCCGTGGCGATCCGGACCCTTGCGGAGGAGACCTACGCCATGGCCGGGCGCGACGCCTCCGGTCTCGATCACATCGACATCTACTCCTGCTTCCCGAGTGCGGTGCAAATCGCCCGCGACGAGTTCGGCATCGCTAGGGATGATCCCCGCCCCCTCACCATAACCGGAGGTCTGCCTTTCCACGGCGGGGCGGGTAACAACTACGTAATGAACTCCATCGCCTCCATGGCAGATACCCTGCGCGCCGCGCCGGGCACCTACGGTCTCGTCACGGCCAATGGTGGTTACCTGACCAAGCACTCCGCAGGGATCTACAGCACCGAGCCGCCGGTGCCGGCGCAAGGGGACGTGCCCTGGGTGCGTAAAGCTCCTGCGAGCTACCAGGGCCGCATTGAGGCTACGGTCCATCCCCGGGTGGAGGCGTCGCCGGAGGGGGCCGCTAAGGTGGAGACCTACACGGTCACCTTCGGCCGGGAAGGCATGCCGGAGGTAGGCATTGTGGTGGGCCGCCTCGAGGATGGCGCGCGCTTCTGTGCCCACGTACCGAAGGATCCGGCGCTCCTCACCGCGATGACCGAGGAGGATTTCCTGGGCGTGGCGGGAGCCGTCAGCACCGGAACGCCGGTCAATCGCTTTACCCCGAAAGGCTGACCCTTCGGGTCACGGGTTCCATATAGAGGAAGAGAGCAAGGCAATGACTGATCATCTTCAACCGTCCTGGTGGGCGCGCTTTTCCCTGGTGGGGGCCCTTTTTGCAGCCGTTCTTTTGGTGCTTGCGCCCTTGGCGTACCGCCTGGGCCTCGCGGGCGTGCAGGGGGCGGTGCTTATGCTTCCGGCGATGGCATCCGTGCTGGCCTTTCTGGCCCTCCTCTTTGGGCTTTTCGGCTTCGTTCTGTGGCTCCGGGGGGGACGCCCCGCCGATCGCCTCCATGTCCTCGTGGGGAGCGCCCTAAGCCTCGCAGTCCTGGTGCAGATGGGGGGGCAGTTCGCCCTGGCCCAGAGCGTGCCGGCCATTCATGACATCAGCACCGATACGGTCGATCCTCCGGCTTTCGTGGCCGTGGTGCCTCTGCGCGCCTCGGCGCCTAACGGCCTCGTTTACGACCGGGAAACCCTCGCCCCGCTCATGGCGGAGCACTACGCCGACCTGAAGCCCCTGGTGATTGACGCCGATCCCGCGGCGGTCTTCTCCCGGGCCGAAGCCGTAGTGGCTGCTCAGGGGTGGACCCTCGTGGCCTCCGATCCTGCCGCCGGGCTCATCGAAGCCTACGATCAAACGGCCCTTTACGGCTTCATCGACGACGTGGTGATCCGCATCCGAGCCCTGGGGCCGCGGCGAGCCCAGGTGGACGTGCGTTCCGTCTCCCGCGTGGGGCAAAGCGATCTTGGCGCCAATGCGGCACGTATTCGCGCGTTCCTCGCCGCCCTGGATCCAAAGAACAGCCAATAAGGCGCACGGCCTCCGCCGCTTCCGCGGCGGGGGCTTTCCTTAGGGCTCCCTGAGACTAGGGCCATGGCGCCCTTCTCGCTCCCACCGCTACCCCCGGGCCTGCTTTGGCCCCCGGCGCCCCGGCTTCGCTGGCCCCTCCTGCTAGTCTTTCTCGCGGGGCTGCTCGCTCTCGTGCTCGCCCTGGCGCTCCTGCCCTATCCCCGGAGCGAAACCCTCCAGGGCTGGCTTGCGCCGGAGGGCGGTTTGCTTCAGTTGCGCGCGCCTCAGGCCGGGGTGCTGGGTCCGCTTCTGGTTGAGCCAGGAATGCGGGTGGCTGCCGGAACCCCCCTGCTGCTGGTCTATGCCTCCGACCGAGCCCGGCTGGAAGGGGAGCATGATCGTTTGCTTCTGGAGTTGCGGCGGGCGCAGGCGCTGCGGTGGGATCAGGCCACGCGGCACCAGGACATCCAGGCAGCGTCCCGGGCCCTGCGCGAGGCGCTCGATCAGGCTGCGGCGCAGAATCGCCGGGCCCAGGGGCATGCGCAGCGACAGCTAGAAACGCTGGAAAGTCTGCTCGCGCCGGTGCTGAACCCCGGCAGAGCGCCGGCCCTCCAGCTGCCGGTGACGCTCAAGGCGCAGGCCCAGCTTCAGCGCTTCGGGGCCGAAAGCCAGCTGTTTCGGCTCCTTCAGGAGGCCCGCGGGCTTCATCGAGAGCGGGCCCAGCTTGCCCTGGCGGAAACGCGCCAGCGACAGGCCGAAGCGGAAGCGGGGGATGCCATGGCCAGCCGTCTCGCCGCCCTCGAGGCCCAGCTGAACCGCCTTCGGGCCCAGCGCCGTTGGGTGCTTCGGGCGCCCCAGGGCGGTCGGTTGCTTACTCTCCCGGGTACCCCCGGGAACAGCCTCGAGGCCGGGGCGCTCCTCGCCACCTTGGCCCCGGGAATGGGCACGCTGGAGGCAGTTTTCCCCCTGACGGCGTCAACCGCCGGCGCCGGCGCGCCGGGGCAGGCCTTGCGCCTCTCTCTAGAGAGCTTTCCTGCCCACCGCTACGGCACCCTCCCCGGACGCGTGCGCCAGCGCAGCCTCGCCCATGGCCGAGGGCAGCCCGAGCGCCTCCACGTGACGTTGCTCCCGGCGGCCCTGGGGCCAGCTAGGGCGCTGCCGCCCCTGGAAGTCGGCATGGCGGTGCAAGGCGTGCTGAAGCTAGAGCCCCAAAGTGCGCTCGGACGTATGCTTGAACCCCTTCGCCGAAGCCTCGGGCCCTAGGTGGAGGTGCTCCGCTGGGTCGGGCAGGTGGCGCCGCAGGAATGCGGGCTCTGCTGCGTGCTCATGCTCGCCCGGGCCCAGGGCTTTGGTGGGGATATCGCCGCCCTTCGCACCCTGGCCGGGAGCGCCGGGCGGGGTCAGTCGCTCCGGGCGCTGCGCCAGCTGGGGGCAGAGGTCGACCTCGCTTTTGTTCCTCGCCATCGGTCCGGTGCGGCCCTCGCCGATTTGCCTGCGCCAGCCCTGCTGCACTGGGATGGCAACCATTTTGTGGTGCTCGCGGAGCGCCGCCCTGGCCGCTGGCGCATCCTGGATCCGGCCCGGGGGGATCTCTGGCTCTCCGACGCGGCCTTTCAGGAGCATTTCACGGGCTACGCCCTGGAACTTGAGGCGCCCTTGAAGTACGCCGCGGCGCCGGGGGTGATCGTCCGGCTCCGGCCCCTTGTCGCCCCCCTCTGGCCCATGCTTCGGGCCGAGCTGGCCCGGCCCATGCTCATGCTCTTCTTCGCCACGCTTCTGCTTCAGGGGCTGGCGCTCCTTTCCCCCCTCTACGTGCAGCTCGTGGTGGATGAGGCGGTGACCCGGCAGGATGAGGACCTGCTCCTTATTCTGCTGCTGGCCTTTCTGCTTCTGGTGGGACTGCGGGCGTTGCTGACCACGCTTCGGGGCGATTGGATGCTGCGCCTTGGGGAACGGCTGGGGCATCGCCTTGGGACGGCCTTTCTCAGCCGGGTGTTCCATCAGCCCCTGGCCTTCTTCGAGCACCGCGATGCCGCGGATCTGGGCGCGCGCCTCGGGGCCCTCAGCCCTCTCCGGGAGGCCCTTACCCAGGGGGTGGTGCTGGCGGTGCTCGATGCGTTCATGGCCCTGTCTACCCTCGCCCTCATGCTGGCCTACGCCCCAGCGCTTGCGGCGGTGACCGTGGTCGCGCTCGTGCTGTACGGCGGCACGCTCCTGGCCCTGCGCCCTCGGCTTCGGCGCCAGGCGGAGGCTAGCCTCCTCACTGGGGTAGAAATGGAAGCGCGCTTCCTTGGGACCTTCGCTGGGCTTCGGGCCGCCAAGCTTCACGGCGTGGTGCCCCAGCTGGTTAACCGCATCGCCGACGCCAGTGCTGAGGGTGCGGAGGCGCGATGGAAGGAGGGGCGCACGGGGTTAGCTTTGGGGGCCTTCGAGAGCGTGATTTTTGGGGTCGAACAGGGCCTTCTGGTCTTCCTCGGGGCTAAGGCGGTGCTGGCGGGCTCCCTTACCCTGGGCATGTTTTACGCGTTCATTAGCTTTAAGAGCCATTTTTTAGGCCGCATGATGGCGCTCTTCGATGGCCTCGGGCAGGCCTTCCTGCTGCCGCTCCATGCCCAGCGCTTGGCCGATGCGCTCGCCGACCCCGTGGAGGGCGGAGGGTTAGCCCTGGGCCTTCGCCGCTTTGCTCCCCTGGCGCTGGCCGCTGAAAATCTCGCGCCCTTTCCCCGGCCCGGTTGGCAGCTGGCGCCTGTGAGTTTTGCTCTTCCCGTCGGTGGCATGCTGCTGATTACGGGGCCCTCGGGAGCGGGGAAGAGCTCCCTTTTGGCGCTCCTCGCCGGCCTGTCTCCGCCCCAGTCGGGAACGCTCACCTTCGACGAGGTGGCGCTCTGGGCCGCGGGGGCGCCCACGGCGGCGCTTGCCCCCACGCGTCGTCGCCTCGGGGCCGTGCTGCAGCAGGACGCGCTGTTTGCCGCCACCTTGCGGAACAATATCGCCTACTTCGATCCGGACCCGGAGGACGCCGCCCTTTATCGCGTCATCGCCATGGTGGGGCTCCGGGCCTGGCTTCGCCAATGTCCCCTGGGGCTCGATACCTGCCTGGGCCCGGAGGGGGAGGGGCTCTCCCGGGGGCAGCGGCAGCGGCTTCTACTGGCGAGGGCGCTCTATCGCCAGCCGGACTTACTGATTCTTGATGAGGTTACAGCGGGGCTCGACGATGCCGGTGCCCACACCCTCGCCCGACGTATTAACGCTTGGTCCATGACGCGCATCGTGGTTTCCCACGCGCCGGAGCGCTTTCCCCAGGCCTCCCTCTGGCTCGCCCTCGATGGCATCGGGGGGCATCGCTGGCTGGACCCTTCGTCCCTCGCCCCGTAGAGTTCCGGCGTCATCCGGGGAGAGGCGCTTATGAAACGTCGGCAAAATTGGCTGTGCTTGGAGCCCCTGGGCCTGCTTCTAATTCTGATCGCCGGTCCCGCGGGCGCCGCCCAATACGCCGAGACGGTGTTTCGGAACGCTCAAATCTACACCGTGGATCCGGTCCAGCCCTGGGCCCAGGCCCTGGCCGTAGCGGGGTCGCGGATCGTCGCCATAGGCGATGACGCCGCCGTGGAGCCGTGGATCGGGCCGGAGACCCGCGTTGAAGACCTCCGAGGCGCTTTCCTGACCCCAGGCTTTAACGATGGGCACGTGCACGTGGATAGCACGGGCGCCTTGCTGGTGGGGGTGAACCTGCTGGATTGCCACGCGGAAGCCTGCCTTCGCGAACGGGTTGGCGCTGCCGCGCAGCGGCTCCCGGAGGGCAGCTGGATTTTGCGCGGGGACTGGGGTGCCTACGAGCAGTGGGCCCAGGGCGACGAGGGGGCCAGTGACGACGTGCCGGCGGCGGCAAAGCCTCAGCCCTTTACTCCGCACCGCGCCATGATCGACACCATTTCCCCGGTCCACCCCGTACTCCTATCGAAGTTCGATCGCAGCGCCTTTTTGGCCAACAGTTTGGCCCTAGCAGCGGCGGGCATCGACGATGCGACGGAGAACCCTCCGGGGGGTGTCATTGAACGGGACAGCACCGGCCGCGTCACCGGCGTGCTCCGGGGGGCGGCCGTACGCCTAGTGCAGGCGGCCATCCCGGATAAGCCTTTCGCCCAGCGTCTTGTGGAAGTGCGCGCCGTGCTCGATGCCGCGCGCCAGGGTGGGGTGACCACCATTCAGGATTTGAGCAGCGCCGAGCAGGTGCAGGCCTACCAGCACCTAAAACGTAGCGGTGAGCTGACGGCGCGGATCAACATTCGCCCCAATATCTTCCAGGGGGAGCCAGTAAATGCGCTGGGCCTTAGTCGCGGCTTCGGCGATGACTGGCTGCGCCTTGTGGGCTTTAAGGGTTGGGTCGACGGCATCATGGGGAATTCGAGCGCTATGTTCTTCACGGACTACGACCATGCGCCGGGGAACCGGGGCCAGCTGCGCACCCCCATGCTCCCGGAAGCGGAGGAGGGCATTGCCTTCTCCCTGACTCCCGACGACCACTACACCCAGGCCCCCGCGGGGAACATGGAGCGGCTCCTGGAGCAGTGGCTGCCGACGGGAGTGCCACCGCATATCCACGCCATTGGCACCCTCGGTAATCGCATCCTTCTCGATATCTACCAGCGCGTGCTCACGCGCCATAACCTCGTGGACTCGGACCATCGCTGGCGGGTCATTCACGCCCAGGTGGTACGCCCCGAAGACATGCCGCGGTTCGGGGAATTGAATTTGGTCGCTGAGGTAAACCCCTACCACGTCTCCGACGACATGCGGTGGATGGAGGAGCGCATCGGCCCGGTTCGGTCCATTGGTGCCTACGCGTTCCGGGATTTAAAAAACAGCGGCGCCGTGCTGGTTTTCGGTAGCGACGCCCCCGGGACCAACGCTGCGCGCTACTACCTCAGCCCAATCTATGGGCTTTACGCCGCCGTGACCCGGCAGACCCTTAAGGGCACGCCGGAGGCCGGGTGGTTCCCGGAGCAGCGCCTGACCATTGAGGAGGCCATCGAGGCCTACACCTACAACCCGGCCTGGGCGGCCTTCGAGGAAGCGGACAAGGGCCGGCTAACCCCGGGGCGCTTGGCCGATCTGGTGGTGTGGGACCGGAACCTGGTGCAGGTGGGGCAGGAGAATCCCAAGGCCCTCCTGGACGCAAAGGTGTGGCTGACCATGGTGGGCGGCAAAGTTGTTTACCAGGCAGGAGCAGAGTAATGGCGGAAAGCCCCCAGGGAGAGGAAGGCGAAGAAACGCCTAAGGTGGTGGTGCACCCCGTGGTGTTCGGGGTGTCGGCGTGCCTCATCGTGGCCGTGTCGGCCTTTGGGGCTGCGGTGCCGACCTTCGCGGCGGAGGTGTTCAGCGCCATTCAGGGGTGGATCGTCCACACCTTCGGCTGGTTCTACATGCTGTGCATCGCGGTTTTTCTCATTTTCGTGCTCTACCTCGCCTTTTCCCGTTTCGGCGCTGTGCGCCTAGGCCCCGATGACTCGGAGCCGGAATATAGCCGCCTTTCCTGGTTTGCCATGCTGTTTAGCGCCGGCATCGGCATCGGGCTGCTCTTTTTCGGGGTCGCGGAGCCGCTGCTGCATTTTGCTGCGCCTCCGGCGGAAGGGATTGACGGCCAAACGCCCGAGGCCGCCCGCTTTGCCATGAACGCCACCTTTCTCCATTGGGGGGTGCACGGCTGGGCCGTTTACGTACTTGTTGGCTTGGCCCTTGCCTACTTTGCCTATCGCCACCACCTTCCCCTTACGCTGCGCAGCGCGCTCTATCCCCTGCTGGGAGAACGCATTCATGGACCCATCGGGAACGCCGTGGACATCGCTGCGGTGATCGGCACTGTTTTCGGGGTGGCGACCTCCCTCGGCCTTGGGGTCTTGCAGGTCAATGCGGGGCTCAACTATCTGTTCGGCGTGCCTGAGGTGGCCTGGGTACAGGTAAGCCTCATCGCGGCCATCACGCTCATGGCCACGGCCTCCGTGGTGGCCGGGCTTGATGCGGGTATTAAGCGCCTCTCCGAGCTCAACATGGTGCTCGCCGTTGCCCTCCTTCTGATAGTTTTTGCGCTCGGCCCGACGGTTTTTCTCCTCTCGGCTTTTCTGCAAAACGTGGGGGTCTACGCCTCCGGGCTGGTGGCCCTCACCTTCCGCCAGTTTGCCTATCAGCCCAACGAGTGGCTGGGGGGCTGGACCCTTTTCTATTGGGCTTGGTGGATGGCCTGGGCGCCCTTCGTGGGGATGTTCATTGCGCGTATTTCCCGGGGCCGGACCATCCGGGAGTTCGTGGTGGGCGTGCTCCTAGCGCCATCCCTTTTTATCTTTTTCTGGATGACTGTCTTCGGCGACAGCGCCATCCACGCCGTGCTCGTAGAAGCCCAGGACCAGGTTTTGGTGCTTGCGCAAAACAACATGCCCCTGGCCCTCTTTGGCCTTCTGGAACGGCTGCCCTTTGGCTTTTTCCTGTCCGTGCTGTCGCTCATCCTAATCGTGACGTTCTTTGTAACCTCCTCCGATTCTGGATCCCTCGTGGTGGATATGCTCGCCTCCGGCGGTGCGGAGAACCCGCCGGTGTGGCAGCGCATCTTTTGGGCGTTGACCCAGGGGCTGATCGCCGCCGTGCTGCTCCTCGCGGGGGGGCTGGGGGCGTTGCAGACGGCGGCGCTGACCAGCGGCCTACCCTTGGCCGTGGTGCTGTTGGCCGTGGGCTTTGGGCTTTACACGGCTCTGAGCCGGGAAGCCCAGGCCCAGGCCCGCTATGAAGGGCCGCCCCTGCCCGTGGCGACGGTTGCCGTGGATTGGCGGCGCCGGCTGAAGCAGCTGGTGCGGCATCACGATCGGCGTGCGGCGGAGGCCTTTTTGCGGGATACGGCCTGCCCGGCCTTCGAAAGCGTGGTGCTCGAGCTTCGGGCTCTGGACGTGCACGCCGAGCTCCGGGACGAGGGGGAAGCCTTGGCCGTAGAGGTGATCGATGCCTCCGGGGAAGAGCCCCTGGTGCTTTTCGCCTATGGGGTCCAGCTGCGCAGCTATCGCACTATGACCTTCACCGTGCTCGAGCCGCAGAAGGAAGCGGTGCGGCGCCACTGGTATGCGGAGGTTTGGTGTAGCACCACCAGCGAGCGCTATGACGTCATGGGGGTGGATCGCCACGCCCTGATCGACGATTTGCTGTCGCACTACTCGCGCTGGGTGGCGGCCCGAACGGCGCCTCAGCCGGTGCTCGAGCCCCCGCCGGCCTAGTTCCTGGCCCCCGCCCCCCACC
>JADHNT010000090.1 GCA_016779385.1 Pseudomonadales bacterium | reverse complement strand
TGGCGCCGGGCGGAGTTGCCAGCAGCCAATGGCCACGGCAATGCCCGGTCGGTCGCACGGGCGCAGGCCGTCCTCGCCTGCGGGGGTACGCTTGACGGCAAACGAATCCTTAGCGAAGCCGGTTGCCGACGAGCCCTCGAATCGCAAATTGCCGGCGTGGACCTGGTACTTAATAACCCAGTGAATTTCGGCATGGGCTACGGCCTAGCCAACCCGAACATGCCACTGCCTGCAGGCATGTGCTACTGGGGCGGCTGGGGTGGCTCACTGATCCTGGTGGATCAAGACCGGCGCGTAACCGTCTCCTTCGTGATGAACCGTATGGTGTCAACGCTCATGGGCGATCCCCGCACCCTCGGCATCATGGGCGCTGCGGAAGCGGGCTTCGCGCAGCACACCGCCTAGGGCTGACGTTTGGGGCCTCGGCTTTAGGGCTGGAGCGCCTCAAGCGTCAGCTCGGCCTGCAGGGGGTAGTGATCCGATCCCGTGGCCGGGCCCCTCTTTAGGCTTTGCACCTGAAGGGCCCCCTTGGCCAGCACATGGTCGATGGGGGTCACCAGGGGACGCCAAGGCGCGGGCCAGGTGCCCGTAGCGCAGGTCCAGGGAGAGGGGCAGCGCAGGCCGCTGTCCCCCACCCAACGCCGAAAGAAGGGCGAGAAGGCCGAGGTATTCAAATCCCCCAGCACCAGCACGGGCCCGTCGCTCGCGGCCACCCGGGCCCCCACCCAGCTCAGCGCTTCATTTCGTGCCTTCAGGCTCCAGGCCAGCGTGGGGGGATGGGTATGCAGGGCATAAACAGTGAGCAGCTGCCCCTGCACATCCAGCACAAGGCGCATGCCCGGCCGGCCTCGCGCCCGCTCCGGATTGAACTCTTCCCGAGCCCGCAGGGGGAAGCGGCTTAGGAAACGCAGCTCCCGGCCCGGCGCCGGGGCCCAGGCCATCCCATAGGGATAGGCCGCGGCCATGACATCAAACGCTTCCTCCAGGGCTGCCGGGCGCGTGGCCGGCACCTCGCTGAGCCAGATCACATCTGGGGTCGTGGCCTGCAGCGTTTCCAAAGCCGTGCCCAGGGCCGCCGGGTCCTCCCCAAGATTCGCCGCATAAAGGGTAAAGTCCGTGCCCGCTGCGAGGGGCGTCCCGGCCTCTGGACGCAAGGCGCTCACCAAATCCGGGGTGGCCAGGAGCACGAACACCAGCGTGCGCAGCCCCTGACCCCGCCATAAGGCCCGCACCCCAAGAGCCAGAGCCAGAGCCAGCCACTGGGGCGTAAAGGCAGTTAGCCCTTCAACCAGGCGCCAGTCCCCGGGCAGCCAAGCCCGCCCGGGCAGGAGCGCCAGGAGCAACGCCAGGAGCGCCGGCATCAAGACCGGCTTCAGGCGCTGGGCCAGGGTTCGCATTAGGGGGCGGCCACCTTCGGCACCAGGGCCAGCTGCCGGGACTGAGCCACGAGCTGCCCCGTGCTATCCCACAGCTCCCCATCCTCCTCGAGGAAGCCGCTGGAGATCACCCGGGTGACGAAGCGAGCCCGGAGCCAGCCCGGCGCGGGACGGCACCGCAGATGGCAGGTGAGCTCCACCGTCGGCGTCCAGGCCACGGGAAGGTTCGCGTTAAAGATGGTGGGGGGAAAGGCGTCGAGCCCGAGGAGCAAGCCCAACACGGAGCAGGGGTTTTCGTCGGGGAGGCGGAAATAGCCCCGCATCTCTGGGATGCCCCGGGGTTCCCCTTTGCGAAAAGCCGCATCCTCAGGATGAAGCCGGGCTTCTATGCGATCCATGAGGGAGGGCGCGAAGCCCTCGCCGCTCGACCCCAGGGGGAGGCAGTCATCCACCGCCGGCAAGGCCGGGGGCTCAAGGCGCAACTGGGTAGGGCCCGCCGCCCCGTCCTCGAGATCGCCAAAGGTGCCGAGCACGCTGAGCACCGCGCCCCCGGGGCCCTCCAAGGTGGCCCGGGCCGTGGCGAAGCGCTTGCCCTCCTTCACCGTTTCGCAGTGCACAGCCGCAGGCCCTACCTTCCCGGGACGCAGATAATGTGCCGTGATGCTGACCGGGTCCGGGCGCCCGAGGTACAGGCGAAGGCCGTTCGCCGCCAAGGCCAGGAGGTAGCCACCATTGGCGTTGCCCCCGATGTCCCAGCCTTCGCCAATCTGTCCGGCGTAGTGCCCCGGCTGGCTTTCCGTGAGGGCGATGGCATGGCTAAAGCTCAATGGGCAGGCTCCTGTTCATAGGCTTGAATGCGGTCTACAACGCCCTGGGCCAGATCATTCGGCACCAAGAGCGTCAGACTGTAATGGGCGATGCGCCAACCCTCGGCGGTTTTCCGCAGCACCCCCGTGCCTCGGCAGGGCCCCATGCGCGTCCCCACCACCACTTCGTCGAACCAGGCCAGGGTGCCGTCGTCGCTGAAGGCCAACTGGCGCTCCGCGGGGTGGTAGGTCCACCCCGTACCGGTCGCAAAGCGCGCGGCGACGTAGGGGGCAAACTCGGCCATGGGCCAACGTTCGCTGCGATCGGTACCGAGGAAAACCCCGTCCTCCGTAAACAGGCCGAGGTAGGGCTCGAGGGCCGCTTCCGAGGCGTAGCGGTGCAGGCTATCGAGCACCGCCTCCGCCTCCACCTGCGGCGACGCCTTGGCTGGGGAGACGATTACTAAGGCCGCGAGTAGCCCCGTTAGAGCCGCACTGCGGCGAAGGAATCCCGTTGCCATCTCAGGTGACCTCCTTGGTCGTTTGATAGCGGGCCGCGCGATGGCGACCGCTGCGCACCGTGGCTTCCAAGCACTCCACAGCATCAAAAACATCCACAAAGCGAAGTACGGCCGGGGACACCCCAAAGCGCAGGATATTTGGCGCCCGGAAATCACCGATCACCCCGTCGTCCTGAAGCGCCTGAATAAGGGCATAGGCCTCAGGGTGAGCGAAGGCCACCTGACTGCCCCGGCGCTCCGGATCCCGGGGGGCTAGGCACTGGAAGTCCTTGAGGGCGGGGCGGGCCGCAACCTCATCCATGAGCGCCATGGTGAGGGCCAGGGACTTTTCCCGGAGCGCTGCCAGGGAAACCCCATCAAAGAGCTGAAGCGCCCCAGCCAGAGCCGCGAGGGACAGGATCGGTGGCGTGCCGCACTTCAGCTGATCCACGCCAGCGGCGGGGTCGTAATGGGGCTCGAAAGCAAAGGGTCGGGCGTGGCCAAACCACCCCGCCAGGGGCTGGCTGAGGGTGGCCTGAAGCGCCGGCGCCACGTAAGCAAAGGCCGGCGCCCCGGGGCCGCCGTTCAGAAACTTGTAGCCGCAGCCCACGGCGAAATCCACGCCCCAGCCATCGAGCGCCAGGGGCATTACTCCGGCACTATGCGCCAAATCCCACAGCACGAGGGCGCCGTGATCGTGCACCGCCGCGGTAACCTCCGGCAGGGCCAGGCGCTCGCCGGTGCGAAAGTCCACGTGGGACAGGAGCACCACGGCGGCCGTAGCGTCGAGGGCGTCCTGCAGGGCCTCCAAGTTCGGGAAGGTGCAGAGCTCGGCTCGGGTCTCGCCCAGCCAGGCCACCAAACCCTCGGCCATATAGAGGTCCGTGGGGAAGGTGTCCCGGAGGGCAAAAATCTTGGGGCGCCCGGGGCGCGCGGCCAGGGCCGCGGCCAGTAGCTTAAAAATATTCAGCGAGGTGGAATCGGCAACCGCCACGGAGCTCGGCGACGCCCCCAGAAGGGGCGCCAGGGCCTCCGCCGTACGGTCTGGCAGCTCAAACCAGCCTTCGTCATTCCAGCCGCGGATGAGCGCCTCCCCCCAGCCCTGCTCGAGCACGCGCAGCACCGCCGCCCGGGCCGTCTTCGGCTGCGGGCCCAGGGAATTGCCATCGAAATAGCGGACCCCGGTCGGCAAAGCAAAGGCTTCACGAAGCGCGGCGAGGGGGTCCGCCGCATCCAGCGCTTCATAGTGCGCCCGATCCCTCACGGCGCGAGCGCCTCCCCCAGCACCCTGGTCAGCACCGGATAGGCCGGGCTATGGGGATGAATCAGGGCGAAATGGCCGTGGGCCGGCAGGATTTCCAGGTTAACAGCGCGACCCGCCCGGCCTAGGGCCTGGGCGAAAGCTTCGCTTTGGCTCGGCGCCACGATGGGGTCCTCGGCGCCGTGAATGAGCGCGAAGGCCGTTGCTCCCGACGCCCTTGGCAAAGGGTCCGCCGCCGCATAAACCCCCGGCACGGTCTCCGGAAGCCCACCGAGGAACTGGGGCGTGGCCACCTCGCAAGAGTTATCCCCTGCGGCGTAGGCGGGCAGATCGGTAATGGGCGCAAGGCCCAGGGCCAGCTTCGGCGCCGGAAGGGCCTCGGGCCAATGGCTTGCGAGCCATAGCGCCAGGTGCCCGCCGGCGGAATGGCCGAGGACGGCGGTGCGCTGAAGATCAAGGCGCGCCGCAAAGGGCGCCTTCGCCAGGGCGGCCACCGCCGCCTGCACATCCTCACCGGTGCCAGGCCAGCCGCCGCTATCGTCGCCTACGCGTCGATATTCCAGAGACCACACGGCGTAGCCCTCGGCCGCGAGGGCCCCAGCGAGAGCGCGAAGGTGATCGAGCCCGTAGGCGTTCAGCCAGCAGCCGCCGTGCACCAGCACGAGCACGGGCGCCGGCGCCGAGCCCGCGGGCAGATAGAGCTCCGCAAACTGGGGCGCCGCTGGTCCGTAGCGCACCGTGGCCACGGGGCTGGGTACGGGGAGGGCCGCGACGGCGGAAAAGCCCACGGAACCGGGCACCCTTTCGGCCTCGGCCGCAGCGGCGGCGCCTGCCAGACATAGGGCAGCCCAAAAGGCTCCCCGCAGAGTGCACAGCACCATGGCGATACTCCCTTTTTAGCTAAAGCCAGCGGCGCTGAGCGCCTCCGCAAGGGTGGTAACGGGGACCACGGTGAGCCCCTCCGGGGCTTGCCGGGGCGCATTGCCCTTGGGCACGATGGCCTTGGTGAAGCCGTGCTTCGCCGCTTCCCGCAGGCGCTCCAGGCCCTGGGGCACGGGGCGCACCTCGCCGGAGAGGCCCACCTCGCCAAAGACAATGAGGGAACCAGGTAACGCTTGGCTCCGGAAACTCGAGACCGTGGCCAGGAGCACGGCAAGATCGCTCGCCGTTTCCGCGACCCGCACGCCCCCCACCACGTTTAAGAACACATCCTGATCGCCGAGGGCCAGCCCCGCATGGCGATGGAGGACCGCCAGCAGGAGGGCGAGGCGGTTGGCCTCGATGCCCACGGCGAGGCGCCGAGCGTGGCTGCTTTGCCCATCGTCCACCAGAGCTTGCACTTCCACCAGGAGGGGACGGGAGCCTTCCCACACCACCACCACGAGGGAGCCCGGCGCTGGCGTCCCCGCCCGGGAAAGAAAAATTGCTGAAGGATTCGCCACTTCCCGAAGGCCCCGCTCGGTCATGGCGAACACCCCGAGCTCGTTCACGGCGCCAAAGCGATTCTTCAGGCTCCGAAGCATGCGGAAGCGGTTATCGGAGGCGTCTTCTAGCATCATGAAGGTGTCGATCATGTGCTCGAGCACCCGTGGCCCAGCGAGTCCCCCTTCCTTGTTCACGTGGCCCACGAGAATGACCACCGTCCCCGTCTGCTTGGCAAAGCGCACCATGCGCGCCGTGGCTTCCCGCACCTGGGTCACGCCGCCGGGGGCGCCGTCGGCATCGTCTGTGTGCAGCGTTTGGATGGAATCGAGAATCATGAGCGCGGGCTTTTCCTCCGAGGCATGAGCGAGGATCGCTTCCACCCGCGTCTCCGCCGCGACCCGGAGCCGATCCCGGGAAAGCTCCAGCCGATCCGCCCTTAGGGCGAGCTGGGTCAGGGATTCCTCCCCCGTGATGTAAAGCACTGTCGCCTGCTCCGCCAAGGCGCAGGAGACCTGGAGCAGCACGGTAGACTTTCCGGCCCCAGGACTGCCGGCCAGCAGCACCACGGAGCCCGCCACGAAGCCGCCCCCAAGCACCCGGTCCAGTTCCTTCAGGCCTGAAGGGCGTCGGGGCATTTCTTCTAGGCGCACCTCGGACAAGGCCGTCACCGCGCTGCGCTCTCCGGCCCAGCCCGCCGTCCCGCGGCCGCGGCTCGGCACGCCCTGCACCTCATCGAGCGTGTTCCAAGCCTGGCAGTGCACGCACTGGCCCTGCCACTTGGCATGATCACCGCCGCATTCGCGGCATACCCATTGAACCTTCGGCGCTTTAGCCATGGGCAGAGCCCTCCACCACCCGCGGCACTCGGGGCCCCAGGCGGGTCAGCAATTCGTAGCCAATGGTGCCCAGGGCCACCGCGAGCCCATCCACGGGCAGACCCTTCCCCCATAGCGTGACCTGATCCCCTGGGCCCACGCTTGGAAGATCGGTGATATCAATGGTGAGCGAATCCATGGAGACGCGCCCCACCAAGGGGGCGATGCCTGCCGCCGTGAGTACCGGGGTCCCGGGCGGCACGGTCCGGGGATAGCCATCA
Organism: Pseudomonadales bacterium; assembly: GCA_016779385.1. Lineage (GTDB taxonomy): Bacteria > Pseudomonadota > Gammaproteobacteria > Pseudomonadales > Azotimanducaceae > Salivita. The sequence continues at coordinate 3,580 of JADHNT010000090.1, read as the reverse complement.
CCATAGCCCAGGGCTACGGTGGCGATGCGGCTTTCCCGGGGCGCTACCCAGCTGGCCCCATAGCCCACGCTATCCCCTGCGGGCACGGTGCGCACGGCCAGAATTCGAGAGGTGAGGGTCATCACGGGCGCGAGACCCAGGGCCTCGGGGGTTTGCTCCGCCAGGGAGGCGCCGCCGTAGAGCATGATGCCCGGGCGCACGATGTGATCTGCGGTGACCTCACCGGCCAAAAGGGCGGCGGAATTGCAGGCGCTGCTCGGAGCCCCCAGGGCTGCCGCAGCGGCGCGCTGCTGCCCGTGCAAGGGCGCCCCCGGCGTATCGGCGCAGGCAAAGTGCGTCATCACGGTCGGGGAAAGCCCCTTCGCCTTGAGCTGCGCCTTCACCGCCGCAAGCGCCGGGGAATCAAGCCCAAGCCGATGCATCCCCGAGTCAAGCTCCAGCCAGGGGGCCGAAGGCGTGTCGCCTCGGCGTAGGCCATCGACAAAGGCCGCGACCTGTTCCCGGGTATGCAGCACGAGGGTCAGGGCAGCCGCCGCCGCCGCGGCCATGCCGACGCGGTCGTGCGCGCCCTGCAGCACGACGATGGGTCGCTCCGGCGCCAGGGCCCGGAGCTGCAGCCCCTCGTCGAGATCGGCCACGCAAAAGCCATCCGCGGCCTCCGAAGCCTCCACAATCGTCGCCATGCCATGGCCATAGGCATCAGCCTTCACCACCGCATAAACCGCGCGGCCGCCGGCGCAGCGCTTGGCCAGGGCCAAGTTACTCCGGAAGGCCTGAAGGTCGATGAGGGCCAGAGCGTAGCGATGGCTTGCCATCAGAACTGGTCGTAACGGTCCGGGGCGAGGGACTCGAATTTCGTCAGCGGGCCCACGAAAGCCAGGCGTACGGAACCGATGGGGCCATTCCGCTGCTTGCCGATGATGATCTCCGCCACGCCCTTATCCGCCGATTCGGGGTTATAGACCTCGTCCCGGTAGATAAACATGATGAGATCCGCGTCCTGCTCGATGGCCCCCGACTCCCGAAGATCACTCATCACCGGCCGCTTATTGGGCCGCTGCTCCAGGGAGCGGTTGAGCTGAGAAAGGGCAATGACGGGGCATCCTATTTCCTTGGCCAGAGCCTTCAGGGACCGAGAGATCTCGGAGATCTCTCCAGTACGATTCTCGCTGCTTCCCGGTACCTGCATGAGCTGCAGATAGTCCACCACGATCACGCCAAGGCTTCCGTGTTCCCGGGCCACGCGCCGGGCCCGGGCCCTAAGTTCCGTGGGGGATAGGGCTGGGGTGTCGTCGATATAGAGAGGGCGATCGCGCAGCAACGCCATGGTGGAGGTCAGGCGAGGCCAATCGTCGTCCGTGAGCTGGCCGGTACGCATGTGGCTCTGGTTGATGCGCCCGAGGGACGACAGCATCCGCATCATGAGCGCATCGGCGGGCATTTCCATGGAGAAGACGAGCACGGGGCCCGCGCCATCGAGCATGAGCGCGTGCTCCGCCAAATTCATGGCAAAGCTGGTTTTCCCCATGGAGGGGCGCCCGGCGACGATCACCAGATCCGACGACTGCAAACCGCTGGTCATACCGTCCAAGTCCGCGAAGCCCGTGGGCAGACCCGTGATAGCGCTTTTCGAGGCGACGAGGCGGTCGATGCGGTCCACGACCTGCTTCAGCAGCACCCGAGCATCCTGCGGCCCCCCGGCCTTCGGCCGCCCCTCAGCGATCTGGAAAACTTCCCGCTCCGCCTCATCGAGGAGCTCCGCGCTTTTCCGTCCCTGGGGGGAGAAGGCCGCCTCCGCGATGCGATTGGCCGCGGAGATCAGTTGTCGAAGGGTGGCTCGCTCCCGGACGATTTCCGCGTAGGCCTTAATATTGCTGATGCCCGGCGTGCTCTCCGCAAGCTCTGCCAGATAGGCCATATCGAGGCCCCGGGCGGCGCTGCCCAGGTTTTCCAGGGCCCGCCCCACGGTGAGCACATCCACCGCGCCCTCATCTTCCATGAGGCTACAAATGGTGCGCCAGATCAGACGGTGATCCGTGCGGTAGAAGTCCCCTTCGCCCAACAGATCGTCGATTTCCCAATAGGCCGCAGCGTGCAGGAGCAGCCCCCCCAGCACCGCTTGCTCAGCTTCAATAGAGTGGGGCGGAACTTTGAGTCCCGTTAGCCGCCCTTCCGGCGCCGCAGACGCAGCTGGCTCTTCGGCCATGGGTGCCCCCCTCGTAGATAAGACCGCTAGCGTCGGCCAGGGACCGCGAGGGGTCAAGGGCCGAGCGCACTCAGGGTCCAGAAACAGCGCGGGGGCCCGAAGGCCCCCGCGAGACAACGATTAGCCCTGAGCGTTACTCGGGGATCACGTTGACCGTCACCGAAGCGGTGACATCGGAGTGCAGCTGAAGGTCGACGGTGAACTCGCCGATGCTCCGCAGCGGACCCACGGGCAGCAGAACCTCGTCCTTGCTGACCTCCTGGCCCGCTTCCGTGACCGCATCCGCGATTTCGCGGGAGCCCACGGAACCGAAGAGCTTGCCTTCATCGCTGGCGCGCGCCGCGATGGTCACGGCGAGCTCGGCGAGGCCAGCGGCACGGTCCTGGGCAGCCTTCAGCTGGGCCGCGGCCTGACCTTCAAGCTCGGCGCGACGGCTTTCGAAGACTTCCCGGTTCGCAGCGGTGGCGCGAACAGCCTTGCCCTGGGGGATCAGGAAGTTACGACCGTAGCCGTTCTTCACGGAGACTTCGTCCCCGAGGTTGCCCAGGTTGCGCACGCGCTCAAGAAGAATAACGTCCATTGCCTAATCTCCTTCCCGCGCTTAGTTGTGGCGGTCCGTGTAGGGCAGAAGCGCAAGATAGCGCGCGCGCTTCACGGCCCGGGACAGCTGGCGCTGATACTTCGCGCGCGTGCCAGTGATGCGAGAGGGAACGATCTTCCCAGTCTCGGTGATGTACTGCTTGAGGGTTTCGAGATCCTTGTAGTCGATCTCCTTCACCCCATCCGCGGTGAAGCGGCAAAACTTACGGCGACGGAAAAAACGAGCCATGTTTAGTCCTCCTTGTCCGCGTCAATACCAGAATCGTCATCGTCGTGCGCCAGCGGGGCATCTTCGCGGTCCCGACGAGGTGCGCGGTCCCGGCCTTCGCGCTCCGGCTTCATCATGGGGGATGCTTCCGTGGCGGCCTCATCCTGGCGCAGCACCATGCTACGGAGGATGGCGTCATTGAAACGGAAGAGCCCTTCCAGCTCAGCCACCGGCGCTTCGCCGCACTCAATGTTCATCAGCACGTAGTGCGCTTTGTGGATTTTGTTGATCGGGTAGGCCAACTGCCGGCGACCCCAATCTTCCAGACGATGCACTGCGCCGCCATCGGCTTCAACAACGCCCTTGTAGCGCTCGATCATGGAGGGGACTTGCTCGCTCTGATCCGGGTGGACCAGAAATACCACTTCGTAATGTCGCATGAATGCTCCCTTTGGGTATTGCCCCCGCCGGTGTTGGCGTGGAGCAGGGAAGGGCATGAGTCCATGCCCAGGGGCGGCGGATGATACGGAGGCCCCTGCCCAAGCGCAAGGGCCAAGCGCAAGGGC
>JADHNT010000089.1 GCA_016779385.1 Pseudomonadales bacterium | reverse complement strand
TGGCGAACTGCTGCATCAGATAGATTTCGATGCCTGCGGTGCCAAAGGAAGACACCTTAAGGGAGGTCCCCACGCCATGAGCGGCGGCAAGGGCCAGATTCATCTGTAGAAAGCGGTTAAAGCGGTCTAGCTGTCCCGGAATAGGGGTTTGCACTACGGCTTGAATCAACATGTTTTTCCCTCCTAGGCTTTTTGGATGGCCGCTAGGGCGCCGTCGTCTTCCGAGCAAGGGTGGATATCAACGACAATATTTTTGTCCCACTGCATGGCCCAGGCGGAAAGGGCGCTAATGTCGTCTGCTTCAATAATCACCACGCCCTGTTGCCCATTTGCGGAGTGATAACGTGCGACCATGGTGGTCCCGAACCATTTCTCTTCCGATCCGGTCCATTGCGCGCGCGTATCCTCGCCTCTGCCGGGAAGAATCTTGTAGTAGCAAAGAAATTTCATAGGACGGTCTCCCTTGGTGAACTCCCCGTCAACGCTACGGGACAGGAGCTTGGTTCCCCTAAGTGCTGGACAGTTTCCTGGTTAGGCAGGGGATCAGCGGACCTTTTTGCAACGTCTCATTACAGTTCATGCAAGCGATGCTGATTTCCATAAAGCATCATTTACAGAATTTGCCATGGGTCCTTACGAAGCGGCCCTTTCATCAACGCGCTGAGCGTTTCCTTGCTGGGGCGGGCAGTGCGGGTGATGGAAGTTGGCTACAAGGAGTTTTCACTTATGGAGAACGCTATGAAAATTCTTGTTGCGGCCCTGCACCTTTCTCTGGCCCTTATGTTTAGCGTAGCGGTGCAGGCGCATGAACCGACCGGCGATTCCTTTTCCCTTGATGGAAAGATCACCTCAATTGCCCTGGATGAACGGGGCGGAGTCATCACTGCTTCTGCTGAGGCCGGCCTTTATGGGAAGGTATTTCTTACCTACAACGTCACCTTTAATGCCTCCGTTCCCGATCAAGGGTATTTCGACGGTCGCGGAGTGGGAATTAACGACGAGGGTGAGCGTGCCGCGGGTTCCCGGCAGGGCGTCTTTCGACGGGAAGGTCATCTCGTGTATTTCTACTCCCTAGATGATGTTTCCGATGGTCGCCTGAACTACTGCGAGACGGTCGTTGATTTGCGAAACGAGACGATCTCCATGACCTTCTATCCCTTCTAGAGAGGGTACTTTGTCGACGCCCGAGAGGGCGTCGGCTTTCTTTATGCCGCAGGGGCTTCGGGATTAGCCGCCCTGCATGAACGCCTTGAACGCCTCGTTGAAGGCCGGATCCCAGCGGGAGAGGGCGCTGCGGTTCTCCGTGATGTCCCCTAGATTCCAGGCCATGCGTTTGATATCGAGCTCCCGGGGCGTTTCGTTATCGGGGCACAGCACGTAAAAATCCCCGGCGGCGAGGCGCTCAAGGAGAAAGCCTGCGACCTGCTCCGCGCTCCAGGCCCCCGCCGGCTTCTCGGGAATAAAGCGCGCGATCATGCCCGTGTAGGTGAAGCCAGGGATCAGGAGGTGCGCTGTGAGCGCGCAGTTCTCTTCCTGGCGAAGGGCGTGAGCCAGACTTTCCGTATAGCTCTTCACCCCCGCTTTGCTGAGGTTGTAAGCTCCGTTCCCCGGGGGATTGGTGATCCCTTGCTTAGAGCCCGTATTGATGACAACCCCTGGATGGCCGCCTTCGAGCATGGCGGGAAGGAAGGCATGGCAGCAATGAATGACGCCCCAGAGGTTGATTTCAAGCTGCTGCTTCCAGGCCGTGAGGTCCGCCCAGGGGCTAGGGGTGCGTAGGCCTGCGCCCGCGTTATTCATGAGGCAATGAACGGGGCCGTGGCTGAACGCAGCCTCGCGCAGGGCATTCACGTCGGCCTCCTCGGACACATCACAGGGTTGAATGCGCACTATTCCGGCGCCCGCTTCGGCGCTTAGGTCGGCCTGGGCCTCCGTGAGAGCTTCTTCCTTAAGGTCTGCCAGCAGCAGGTCTAGGCCCGCGGCGCGTAGGCGCCGAGCCGTGGCCAGGCCAATGCCGCTGGCGCCTCCGGTGATCACGGCCTGATGGCCTGGTTGCATCCATGACGTCATAGCGGTCTCTAAAGCAGGCTAGGCGAAGGCTGCGTAGTCGATGGGTTGGTGCCGATCCAAGGCCCGATGCACGGGGGGCATGGGGTATTTCAGCCCCGTAGCACAGTTAAAGAGAACGGCGCGCTCCGATGGGGAAACCCTCCCCGTGGCCAGCGCCTGTTCGTAGGCCGCAAAGGTTGCAGCCCCCTCGGGGCATAGCAGTAGCCCTTCTTCCTGGGCGACCCGCGCTTGCGCGTCGAAGATGGCTTCGTCGGAAACGGCGATGGCGAAGCCGCCGCTGTCCCGCACGGCGCGCAGGATAAGGAAATCTCCGACTGCCACGGGAACGCGAATGCCGGCGGCAGCAGTATGGGCGTTCTCCCAGAGGGGCGCGTGTTCCACGCCGTCTTCGAAGGCCTTGACGATGGGCGCGCAGCCCTCGGCCTGCACGGCGACCATGCGGGGCCGCTTCGCCCCGATCCAGCCGATGGCCTCGAGCTCAGCAAAGGCTTTCCACATCCCGATGAGGCCCGTGCCGCCCCCCGTAGGATAGAAAATGACGTCGGGGAGCTCCCAGTCGAACTGCTCCGCAAGCTCTAAGCCCATGGTCTTCTTGCCCTCGATGCGATAGGGCTCCTTTAGGGTAGAAAGGTCGAACCAGCCCGCTGCGTCCTTACCGTCCCCTACGAGCTTTCCGCAGTCATTGATTAGCCCGTTGACGCGATAGACTTCCGCACCCTGAAGGGCAATTTCGGAAACGTTCACCTCCGGGGTGTCCTCAGGGCAAAAGATGGTGGTGCGGAGCCCTGCCCGGCTGGCGTAGGCCGCCATAGCCGCCCCGGCGTTGCCGTTGGTGGGCATAGCTAGGTGGGTGAGCCCAAGCTCCTTCGCCATGGCCACCGCGAGCGCGAGGCCCCGGGCCTTAAAGGAGCCCGTGGGGAGCCGGCCCTCGTCTTTGACGATCACCGAAGCTGCGTGGCCGCCCAGCGCTTCCCCTGTCTTTGAGAGCGGAATGAGCGGCGTCATGACCTCCCCCAGGGCCACCACGTTTTGGCTTTGGGTGACGGGGAGAAATTCCCGGTAGCGCCAGAACCCGCCGTCTCGGGAAGCGAGATCGTCTTTTCGGAGCTGGTGGCCGAGGGCGTCCAGGTCATAGCGGACGAGGAGGGGGCGCCCCTCCCTCGAAAGGCCATGGATTTGGCCCGCTTCGTAGCGCTCTCCCGTGAAGGAGCACTCGAGGTGGGTAACAAAGGTGGGATATTCCCGGGAATTGGGCCGCATTAGGGGCGTGTTCCTTCAGGCTTCAGAACCCCGACGCTACGACCCTTGCCGAGGGAGGGCAAGGGGCTCTCCTCGAGAGGCCTCGGATCTGGCACCAGGGTCAGAGATGGTTGACACTTTATGCTCATTTTTTTCGTGGAGACCGCCATGTCCCGTCAGATGCTTGCGACCCTACTGCTCGCGTTGCTCCCCTGGGCCATGCCCCTAACTGCACTTGCTGAGGACCGGGGCGATGAGGACGATAAGACCGACGAAGCGATCCCTGAGCTGCTTCACGCGGAGAGCGAGGGAAAGGTGCGCATCGATGGCAAAACCATCGAATACCGCGCGACCGCTGGCACCCTGGCGATGAAGGACGATGAGGGCGAGGTGATCGCTCATTTTGGCTATACGGCCTACGTAAAGAGGGATGGGGATCGGCGCACGCGCCCGATTCTCTTTGCCTACAACGGGGGGCCCGGGTCCGCTTCCATGTGGTTGCACATGGGCATTCTGGGTCCGCAGCGCACCGTGGTGCAGGACCGGGAATTTTCCACGGAGGGCCCCTTCCGCCGCCTAAATAACGAATACTCCGTGCTCGATAAGGCCGATCTGGTCATGATCGATCCCGTGGGCACGGGGTTCTCCCGTGCCGTGGGGAAGGGCAAGGGAGAGGACTTCTGGGGCGTCGACCAGGATATCGCGTCGGTTTCGAAGTTCATCGCCCGCTACATCTCCGCGGAAGGGCGCTGGCAGTCCCCAAAGTACCTGCTTGGGGAGAGCTACGGCGGTATTCGCTCCGGAGGCGTGGCTTATGAGCTCCTGTCCCGCCACAGCATTGCCTTAAACGGCGTGATTCTTGTGTCGCCCTACATGGACTTCATCGCCGCCAACAACGGCGCCGCGAACGATTTGGCCGACACCAACAGCTTTACGACCTTCGCAGCGACGGCTTGGTACCACGGAAAGGTATCTGATCGACCCGAGGCGCTGGGGGACTTCCTTGCGGAGGCGGAGCGTTTTGTGAGCGAGCTATACGCCCCGGTGCTGCGCAAGGGCCATAGCGCGACGAGTGCGGAGCGCGCTGCGGCGCTGGCCGGGCTCGAGCGCTTCACGGGCATCCCCGCGGACTATTGGGATCGCGCCAACCTCCGCATGAATGAGGCGCAGTTCACCAAGGCGCTGCTGCGAGACGAGCGCAAGGTCGTAGGGCGCATTGATTCCCGATTCCTGGGCGATGCCATCAATCACATTGCGGAGACCTTCCGCTATGACCCCTTCTTTCCCGCCGTGGGTCCGGCTTTTATGGCGACCTTCAATGACTACTACCGGGAAGAGCTAGGGGTGAAAACGGATCGTACCTATGTGAGCTCGGCGCCGGTCTACGGCCGCTGGGACCGGCGTCACAAAACGCCCGGACTCGGCACCGTACCTGTCCCCAATACGGCTATCGATTTGGCTTGGACTATGACCCAGAACCCGAAGATGCGCCTGCTCGTGCAGCAGGGCTACTTTGATCTGGCTACGCCCTATGGCGCGCTCCACTACGTTCTCGATCACCTCGATATTCCTCCGGCGCAGCGGGCGAACCTCACCGTTGCGTACTACGAGGCGGGGCACATGATGTATCTGCATCCCGAATCGGCGGCGAAGTTCCGCAAGGATCTGGCGAGCTTTATCGATCCCTAGAGCTTTCCCTAGGCTCCGGTGTATGGTCGAAGAAAAAAAGGGAGACCGGGGCCATGGCCTATATCGAAAATCGTTTGGTGCACGATGCCGACAGCCATCTTATGGAGCTGTCGGACTGCCTAAACCCCTACTTTGAAAGGGATTTGCTTCGGCGCTTTCTTGAGCACCCCAACGTTGGGGTGCAAGTGGGGAATCGGCAAGCGGTGGAAGAGGCGCGGAAGCGGCAGGAAGACGCCGCCTTCCGAGCCAGCGCAGGGGAGCAGATCATGCTCAGGAAAAACTACGAGGCGCATGGCGCCTTCCTTCAAGCCGATCGCCCCGCCGCGGTGGATCACATTGGCGTCGCGAGCCAGCTCGTCTTTACCACCTTTTGCCTCGGCAATTTCGGATTTGATCAGAGCGGGGATAAGGCGCTCTGCTACGGCGCGGCCACGGCCCATAACCGCATGATGACGGATTTCTGCTCCGTTGATCGGCGCCTCTTAGCCACGGCCTATGTGCCCCTAGAGGACTTTGAGGAAGCGGAGCGAACGGCTCGAGCCGCCATCGAGATGGGTGCTAAGGCCCTCATGGTGCCGTCCTGGTGCCCGCAAAATCACAGCCCCAGCCATATCGGACTCTTCCCCGTATGGGCTTTGGCTCAGGAGGCTGGGCTCCCCATCGTCTTCCACGTCGGGGGCGAGGAGAAGGTCAATCTGACCTACAAGGTGAACGGGTTGCCTCCGGTGCCCGATTTCCACGGGGGGGATGCGAATTTCACGTCCCTGACCTATCTGCCCATTTCCACGTCCGTTCAGCAGACGCTGGCTGCGCTGATTATTGATGGGGTTTTCGATCGCTTCCCCAACCTCAAGTGGGGTGCGGTGGAGCTGGGGGCGTCCTGGCTGCCGGGCTGGCTACGGAACCTCGATTCCGCCGCCCACGCCTTTGTGAAAAATGAAGAACGGCTCCAAAAGCTCTCCGCAAAACCTTCGGAGATCGCGCGGCGGCAGCTGCGGGTCACGCCCTATCCCCACGAAGACACGGGGTGGATCATTGAGAACGCTGGGGAGGAGATGTGCCTTTTCTCGACGGACTTCCCCCACGTTGAGGGGGGGCGCAATCCCCTCAAGCGCTTCGGGGAGGCGGTGGAGGGCCTTTCCCCGGCGGCGCAGGAGGCCTTCTTCGCCGACAACTTCATCGACCTGATGGGCGAAGGGCTGGAACCTGCACTCCGTCGCCCGGCGCTGCGCTAGGCGCTGGGCTCATCCCCTGAAAAGCAGGCCCGGAGTGTAGACAGGGGCAGCTTCGGGGTGCGGTCGAAGTACAGGAGCCCATTGACCTCCTGCTGCACGTCCGTGAGCTGGGTCCAGACGTAGCCCGCGAGGCTTGGGCTTGCGGTGACTTTCTTGAGCGTGCCCTGGATTTGGCGAAGAAGTGCCGCTTCCGTTTCCGGAAAGTCTCCGTAGGCAAAGCGATCTTCGCCGCCTTCGCCGAAGCCGATTCCCCCGCATTCCGTAAGGAGCATGGGGAGGCCCGAAACGTCAGCGCCGGGAAGCGCGCCCCGTCGTTCCCGCCCTGGGGAGCCGCCCCAGCTATTCGTCACTGCGGTCTCCGGGTCCCCTCGAAGCGCGGCTAGGCGCGCCTCGAGGGGGCGTTCCTCCTCGTAAAGATGCAAGGTCCAAAGATCCCCCGAGGAGTACTCCCAGCCGTCATTGCCCACTACGGGCCGGGAGGGGTCGAGCGTCTTCGTGAGGTGGTAAAGGCTATCCACCCAGGCCCGCTGCTCGGGACGGCTCCCCTGGTGCCAAACGCCCCATGATTCATTGAAGGGCACCCAGGTGATGATCGAAGGATGGGCTCGATCCCTCCGGATAAGGGTCATCCACTCCCGAGTAAGCGTTTCCACGAGGTCGGTGGAGAAAATTCTCCCCGAGGGCATTTCGGCCCAAACCAGTAGGCCGAGGCGATCAGCCCAGTAGAGATAGCGCGGATCTTCAGCTTTCTGATGTTTCCTTGCGCAATTGAAGCCGAGGGCGAGGGTGAGCTCCACATCCCGGCGCAGTGCCTCGTCGCTGGGGGCGGTGTACCACCCCTCTGGGAAATAGCCTTGATCGAGAACCCCCCGGAGGTAGAGCGGCTCCCCGTTAAGGCGAAGCCCCGCCTCATCCCAGGTGATTTCCCGAAGCCCGAGGTAGCTTTCCACCTGGTCAAGGGTTCCCTCAAGGGGGTCTTCGAGGGTCACGGTGAGGTCGTAAAGCCAGGGATGATCGGGATGCCAAAGCGCTGGGTTCTCGAGGGTAAAGGAAAGCCGGGCTTCGGAGCGATGATCGACCTCGACGACGGCCTGGCCGGCGATCGAACCCTTCCGGTGAAGCGACAGGGAAAGTTTCCCCGTGACGGGTTGGGAAAAGCCCGCCGTGACGATGAGGGTGCGATCCGAGAGGGAAAAGCGGGGGTAAAGCCAGCTCAGGGAGGAGGCTGGGACGGGTTCGAGCCAGACCGTTTGCCAAAGCCCGGTGATGGGATCGTAATCAATGGGCCAGCGGGTGGTGCCTGCCTGCTTGCCTCTGGGTTGACTCCAGGAAGGGGAGTCCTCGACGCGCACGGTCAGGCGATTACTTCCCGGCCTGAGGGCGTGGGAGATTTCGAAGGAAAAGGGCGCGTAGCCTCCCCGGTGCTGTCCGATCTCCTGCCCATTTAAAAAGACCCGGGTCCAATGGTCGGCGGCGCCAAAGTGGAGCATGACGGGCCCGCCCCAGGGAACCTCATCGAACTCTCGTTCATACCACAAGCAGGCGGCATGGCTGAGGGCTTCTGCCCGGGAGGCAGGGGCCTGCGGCGTAAAGGGGACCATGATGGTTTGGGCTTCAGCGCCCAAACCCCTTTGGTGCCACTGGTGCATGAGGCCTTCGCCGGCGTTATCGGCGCGGATTCGCCAAGGGCCGTTGAGGCACTGCCATTGGGCGCGCCGAAGCTGGGGCCGCGGGTGTTCCCCGCGCGGAATGGGGTTAGTCATGCTTAGGCCCTGGCTGAAAAGCTACAGCCTAGCGCGGCGCAGGGCGCCTGTCCCCGGGGTTCCGCATGGGCTGACCGCAAGGGCAAAAAAAACCGTGGACCGAACGCTCGGTCCACGGCTCTTTGCCAAGGGGGAAAGGGCTAGTCCGCGAAGTCTGAGATCGACATGCCTTGATCATAAAGCTTAGAGATCACCAGGAGATCGGTGCCATGCCAGGTCACGACGTCTCGCATGCTGGTTAGATATTCAGCCCAAGCCGGTGACGCATTGATTTTTTGCGTCCAGCCTTCCATCTCTTCAACGCTTTTGTAGCCCACGGCAAACATATGGGTGGCAAAGCTGTTGTTAGCGCCACTTCGGTTGCCCACAGCTACGCTGTTGAGATGTACCTGCCCCGGCGCGTTCCTCATGTCCGGGCTTGCCATCAGCTTTTCCTGGGCCGCCAGCACGGCGAGGGGATTGGTCGTGTAGAAACGCGTCACCATCCACACTCGATCGTCATCATCCGTGTCTCCCCAGGCCTTGAGCATGGAGCCCATGGATTCCCCGGTGGCTTCTCCGTTAGCGCGGAGGCTGGAAAAGAAGCTTGCTCCGTCGCTGCTTGCCGCCATTTCCGCCTCCCAGGCTGTGATGGCGGCCATGCTCGGCATGAGCATGACAAAGGCGTGGGTGGCAGGGCTCGCGCCATTGGCGAGATAGGTGTTGAGGTGAAGCGCGCCCTTGAAGCGCTTTCCGGTCTCGGAATTCATGAAGGCGTCCGTCGCCGCTAGGACGGCGGGGGCGTTCTCTACGTCGACGTCGTAGAACTTATAGGCGTTGGCCGCGCTGGCCTGACCTGCGCAAAGGAGAAGCCCAAGGGCAAGGGTGAGTGCTCGCATAAAATATCTCTCTTTAAAAATGGGGCGGTCGGATCAGTCCGAGCCACCGACGGATTGGAAGTGAGCAGATGGGCCATTTCGGCAAGTCATAAGATCGCCATAGAGCGCACCTTGCACGGCGATGCCGCCGCCCTTCAGGAACTTGTCCTTATTGGCCCCGGCCTCGCTGTTCGAGCCGTCTGCATTCACCTGGATAAAGTCGATGGGCGCGTTCGGAGTCCCCTGAACGGGATACCAGCGATAAATTGCTGTGCTCGACCCTACTTTTTCTAGAAATTCCACCATTTTCCTATCGGCGGCGCCGATCGCTTCCGGAGTAGCGCCGGGTTTTAAGGAGCACGCGCTGAAGTCCACTACGCCCGTGCTGCGATTGATATCGCGCACAGCTATGGAAGCCATTTGACTATGGGATTGGCACGGGGCGACCTGGTCGAAGGCTTTTTGTAGGGCGGAGCCTTTGGCCATCCACTCGTCAGCCGTGGTGCCCTGGGCGGCAAAGTTAGGGGACACGCCCACCCAGTACACGTCGGCGTCGGTATCCGCGTTGAAATAGAAAGGGGTCAGGACGAACCCCTCGTAAGGCTCGCTAAAGCCATCGTCCGCAAAGCGGTCCCACTTCTTTGCGACGGCAAGAAAATCATCGAGATCCTTACCCTTGGCAAAATTGCAGGCAAAGGTTTCAAGGGCTTGAACCTGGGGAAGGTGGTGATCTGCAAGGGCACCCTGGGCGGCAAGAAGCAGCGCTCCCGCAGTGGCAAATACGCGTTTCATCATGGCTGTTCACTCCCGTTAGTAGAGCGCACAGCAAAGCGCTGGTGTTCCGGCTTCTGGAAGGAGGGCTCACCGGCTGGGGGACCAGCGGTGCCTTGTGTTACGAGCGCTTTAGCTTTTAGGAAGCTTGGCTCCCAATTCGTCCCATCCCTCAGAGGGGCTGAATCTTTCCTAGCCGCTTTACGCTGGCCTTCACCCCGGCCCATCCCCCGTCGAGGAGGGGATCCAGCTGCGTCTGAATGCCCGTGTCTTCTCGAAACGAGAGGTAGGCCTCGTATTCTTCGAGAGAATCCCAGTCTTCTAGAAGGGTGAAGGTCAGGGTGCGCTCCTCGTAGTAAACGGCTATGGAGCGACAGCCTTGAAAACTGCGAGTAACCGGGAGCGCGTCTTCGAAGAGCTC
>JADHNT010000088.1 GCA_016779385.1 Pseudomonadales bacterium | reverse complement strand
GCTATGCTCCTCGCTGATCAGAAAGGAGACCGGGGAGGGTCACCATGACCGCAGCACACAGTCAGGCCGCGGAGGCTTGGAATATTCGTCCCCTCGCCCCCGCCGTCGGGGCAGAGATTACGGGCCTGGACCTTGCGTCGCTGGACGATGAAGCTCTCGAGGCACTGCGCCAATTGATGGTGCGCTACGGTGTCATCTTCTGCCCCGGCCAGCACTTGAAGGTGGAAGATCACGTAGCGCTGGGCGCGCGCTTTGGACCCCTGGAGGGCCATCCGAACCTAAAGTTCGATACCCCGCACCCAGAAATCTTCGAATTGCGCGCGTCCGGCGGTGGGGTGGCCGATGAATGGCACTCGGACCTCACCTTCCAGGAGCAGCCCGCGCTCATGTCCATTCTGCACATGAAGCGCTGCCCCCCGGTGGGCGGTGACACCATGTGGAGTAGCCTGACGGCGGCCTACAACGCGCTGTCTGAACCGATGAAGGCTTTCCTCCAGGGCTTAACGGCACTGCACGATGCGCTGCCGCACAATCGCCCGGACAAGATGACGATCCACCCCGTCATCCGTCGCCACCCGGAAAGCGGCCTGCCCGCGCTTTACGTGAATGAGCATTTCACCCGACGCATCGTCGAGCTGGGCGCCGAGGAATCGGAGGTGCTCCTCCGCCACCTGACCCGGTGGGTGCAGCAGCCTCGCTTTACGGTTCGCTATGCCTGGACCGAGGGCACCGTCGCCTTCTGGGATAATCGAGCTACGCAGCACTTTGTGCTGAATGATTTTGAAGGGGAGCGGGTGATTCAGCGGGTGACCGTGCAGGGGGATCGGGTGGAGCCTTTTGGGCAGCCTAGCTGGCCGCCCTATCTGCGGGAAGGCCGCCTATCGGCAACCTCCCGCCATGATCGCCAGCTGGCCCTATACCTTCGGGCTCAGCAGGGTCCGCCTGCCGACGAAGCCTAGGGCGCCTGGGGCTTCTCGAAGACGAGGATAAAGCGATCCGTGTTTCCGCGGATTTCCGGGGCAAAAACGTTGCTCCGGCGATCGTCGTCAGCATTTCGCAGCGCGCTGCTTCGCGCGACCAGGGAAAGCCCCGAGGCCTCTGCGAGGGCTTCAATCGCACCTTCACTGATGCGATGGAGCGTACCCCCAACGGAGAGGGGGGCCTCCGCTGCGGCCGCATGATCGACGAAGAGGATGCGCCCTCCCGGTTTCAATACCCGAGCAAGCTCTTGGAATACTTCGAGGGGTTGGCCGAAGCTGATCTCCGGCTCGGGGTGGAACCACAATTCATGGGGGCCCATGATCCATGCCGCGCGATCCACGCTCCCGGTCGCTAGCCCCAAGTCGCCAAAGTCACGGATTAAGGGTTTTACATTGGGAAGCCGCTGCTGAGCCAGCCGGGCGTCTACGCGCTCACCCACGCGATTGGCAAGCCAGGGCGGATTTTGCATCAGTACCGCCCCGGAGGCCCCCACTGCTGCGGCTAGTAGTTCAGTGTTGTAGCCGCCGCCAGCCTCTAGATCGAGGACGCGTTGGCCCTGCGCCACTCCCAGGAGTTCGAGAAGCACCTCCGGCTTGCGTTGGGAATCGAGCGCAAGATCGGCGTCGGGCCGTTCCGCGAACGCTGCTGGGATGAACAATAGGGTAAGGCAAAGAGCGGTATAGCGCTTAAGCTGCTTCATGATGTTCTCCACAAAAAGCGGCAATGGTGGTGCGGTGGAGAAGGCGGTCGTGGCCTTCGTAGCCGCCGGTCGCGCAGTGGAGCACGCTTCGGTTGTCCCACATCACGAGCGTGCCCGCTTCCCAGCGATGGCGATACTGGAACGCTTCCCGGCCCTGCCACTGGGCCAGCTCCCGCAGTAGGGGGATGGCTTCCTCCTGCGCTATGCCCTCAATGCCCACGATATAGCCCAGGGTGCTGAAGAAGCCGAGGCGCCCCGTTTCTGGGTGGGCTCGAACTAAGGGGTGGGTTTGGGTGGCCCGGGCCTCGGCGGAGGGGCGAATGGTCATGCTTCGATCCGTGGCCTGGTCCGTCTCACCGTAGGTGCCCTCCGGCGCATAGGCCCCCGCGGCGGAGTGAATGGCCGTCAGGCTCTGGTAGAAGGCCTGCTTGTCCTCGGGCAGGGCCTCAAGGGCGGCGTGTTGATTCGCAAAGAGCGTGTCGCCGCCTACGGGGGGGATAACCTTTCCGTAGAGGCAGGTGCCCGCGGGCGGCCGGGCCTGAAAGCTCCAGTCCGAGTGCCAGTTTTCCGCAAACAGCGGAGCCTTCTCGTCGGCGCGGCGGGAAATGGCGATGACGTGCTGGCGACCCGCGATGGGGGCGATGAAAGGGTCACGGCCGAAGCCCCCAAAGTACTGGGTAAAGCGTTCGAGATCGTCGTCCGAGAGGTTCTGCTCGGGAAAGGCGAGCACGTGATGCGCAAGCCACGCCTCGCGCAGGGCGGCGACGGTTTCCGCAGACAGTTCGTCGCAAAGATCGATGCCCCGGATAGACGCCCCGAAGCCCTGGCCACTCTTTTCTACGGTAAACATGTGATCTCTCCCCAGATCAATCTTATCAACGCGTTTTACTCGTCCACGGTCTCGGCCACCAGCGCTTTTTCTTCTTCCGTGAGGGCCGGTGCAGCCTCCGCGGCCAAGGCCGCCTTCAACTCTTGCCGGTTCTTGATCCCCAGCACTACCGTAGCCACGCCTGGCAGGCTCAAGGCGTACCGGTGAGCCAGATCGGCGGGGTCTACGCCCCAGCGCTGGGCCAGGGCTCGAAATCCTTCGGCCCGGTGGTAATCCGCCATGTCCTCCCCCGCTTCGTCCATGGGCCGATCAAAGGCCGCGGTCAGGGCGCCCCCCTGCACGGCGCGAATGCCCATGACGCTTACGCCGGCGGCGTTCGCGGTCTCGCGAATACCCTCGGCCCGGCAGGGTTCGCGGAAGCGGTTGAGGTCCCCAGCAGAGTTCAGCGCATTGGTGATCACCTGGACTACGGCAGGCCGCTGCGTCGCTTCCAGGGCGCGGAGCACCGCGGGGGGATAGCCGATGCCCGTGATGCCCCAGGCTTTGATTAGCCCTTCGGCCTTAAGCGCCTCGAACGCCGGGATGACGGCGTTGTAGTAGCTGCGCTCCCGGGTGGCAAAGCGATCTTGCACCGCGGCGATGGCCGGGTCCGGGAAGGTGTAGTCGTCGGGGATGATGTTGCTGTGAAGAAAGTAGAGGTCGACGTGATCCCGTCCCAGCGTTTCGAGGCTCCGCTGAAGATTCTCCCGGAGCCGGGGCAGCACGGCTTCATCCTCGCGCTGCCCCAGCTGACACTTCGTGGTCACCCGTACGGTGGGATCCCAGCCGCCCTGAAACGCCTCCCCCAAAACGCGCTCCGATTCTCCGCGACCGTACAGGGGCGCAAGGTCAAAAAGCGAAATGCCTGCCTCGGCAGCCTCAAGGACCGTTGCCACGCATTCCGCGCGGGTGGTTCCCCCCCACAGCTGACCGAGGCCGCCCCCCCCGAGGGTAAGGGCACTAACCGATTGAAGGATTTTCATGGGGCGGGTGTGCATAGCGGGGCCTCAACGTTTTGCGGTGGCGGTCGATTACACTCCAATGAGCATAGCCTGATTTAAAGGGGGGCCTCCATGCGCCTTGCACTTGCCGGTCTCGCAGCTGGCTTCCTGATGACCCTCGCCGCCTCAGTGCGAGCCGAGCTGTTGATCTACGGACCCAAGGATCGCTTCCTGGGCTGCATCGATTGCGATTGGAAGGATGAGCGTTCTGTGTGCGCCCCCTACGGCACCTACGGCGATCCGCGCAGCGAAAGCAGCATCTGGAACCGCTTTGGACCCGAGGGTAATCCGAGCCGTTTTCAAAGCCCCTGGCACGATGCGTCCCTCGCGGGACCGGAATTGGTGACGGCGGAAGGGCGCTACCTGGGCCGCTTCTCCATCCATGCCGGCGCCTTTCGGGATTGGGCCCTGCTGCGGGGTATCTTCGAAACCGCCGATCGCAAGGCAGATGATGCCCGGGAAGTGTTTTGTGAGTATGTGAAGCCGGAGTTTTGGACCGATCGGCTGACGAAATAGGGTTTGCGCCCTTGCCTAGTGATTCAGGCAGTAGAGCAGCAGGATGCCCTCAATTTCTGCGAACAGCGCAGGTGCTTCACCGCGCCGATCCTTTGGGAGCTTGGTGGCCAGCCAGCTTTCCCATCGGGTAGCCAACTGCTGAGCTTGCACCTTCAGGGGTGCGCCGGGCCGCAGCGCTCGGCCTAGAAGTTCGAACCATAGCTTCAGCGTTCCCAGGGCGGCGGGGTCTTCGGCCAAGGCGAGACTGATCTTCTTTAATTTTTTAGGGCTGTACGCCGCCTTGGGGAACTGACTCTCCAGCTGAGCCAGGAGCGCATCGGAGAGCGCAGAAAAGGCCTCCCGAAGCAGGGCCTCTTTGCTGCCGAAGTAGTAAATCAGCATGCGGTCGCTTGTGCCTGCAGCCTGCGCCAGGCGGCGAAGGCCCGTTTCCTCGAGCCCCTCCGTGAGAAGGTAGGTAATGACCTGTTCAAGGGCGTGAGCGCGCTGCCGCCGGCCCTTTTCCGTAGCTGACACCTGCACCGTTCCTGAAAATGTCCAAATGCGTCACTCTACGGGATCTTTGCCGGATTTACCCCTCGTAGCGGTCCCGGTGCGTGAGAATGTAGCGTTCAAGCTTCGGAAGCCCCGTCTTTCCAGCTCGGCGTAGGGCAAAGTGCACGGCGGCGCGGGTGAGGGGGTTAGCGTCGGCGCGGAAGCGCCAGGCGAGCATGCTCCCTCCCGGGGCGGGCTCGACGTCGTAGCATTCTCCAAAGGCGCGTACGGGTAAATTGCTCTCGGCGAAGTAAAAAGCCATGCGTCGACCCTCCACCCACTCGTGGAAGACCTCGGAGATCGCTCCGGAGGGGCCTTCTACGGTGCGGGTGGCTCCCAGGCCGAAGGGTGCGGGGCTGGTCCAGGTTACCTTGGTGATAGGCAGCCAGGCAGGCCAGCTTTCCGGGTCTATAAGCGCTGCCCAAAGGGCCTTAGGCGAACAGGCAAACAGATGGCGCACGCAGGGTACGCGGCGCGAGGGCCTGAGAAAGTTTTTATCCAAGACGGTGTGCTGGCGCATGGGCGGCCTCAAACACGGGTATCCAAGGTGGTGCAAGCCTCGTGCTTGGCGTTTCCTTGGATCGGAAGTCCATTTCCTCGCGGTTGAGTCTCACTGCGCCCCGGAGGAGGCGCAAGAGTGAAATCTGGAGGAATGCTTGAGATTCGCAAGCACTTCCCCCTTATCCCACGAAAATACCCCCATTCGGATAGAGGGTATGACCGGTGGTATAGGAGGACTCCTCCGAGAGGAGATAGAGCGCCGCATTGGCGATTTCAATGGGTTGGCCAAGCCGCCCCATGGGGGTCATGCCTTCCATGCGCGCACGCCCTTCCGGATCCTCGCGCATGACCGCGGTCATCGGCGTTTCGATAAAGCCCGGGCCAATCGCATTGACGCGAATGCCGTGGCTGAGAAGCTCCATGGCCATCACCTGGGTGAGCATCACGACCCCGGCCTTCGAGACGCAGTATTCTGCGGCGCCGGGAAGGGAAATGCGCGCGGCGGAGGAAGCCAGGTTAACCAGTACGCCCCCTTCGCCGCGATCCACCATGTGGCGCGCCACGGCGCGGCAGGTCAGCATCACCCCGGTTAAATTCACGTCTATGACCTTCTGCCATCCTGCGAGGGGCGTGTTCAGGACCGACTTTTCGCTCCCCGTCTCATTCATCCCGGCGCTGGAAATGCCCGCAGAGGCCACGCAGCCGTCAAGGCGCCCCAACGCGTCGAGGGCCGTGGAGACCGCTGCTTCGACGCTGCTTTCCTGGGTCACATCGAGGAAGGTAAAGCCCACCTGGCTGTTGAAACGGCTGGCAATGCGCTGGGCGGCGGCTTCCCCCGCTTCCTGATTCAAATCGGCAAGGTAAAGGTCCGCCCCTTCCTCTGCGAAGCGCTCGGCGCAGGCGAGGCCAAGGCCGCTGGCGCCGCCGGTGATCAAAAGCTTCTTTCCGCTCAGGCGCCCCGGGCGCAGATCTTGATGAGCTGAAGTCATAGCAGTGTCCCCCTTAGTTCCATTCGCGCCGGTCAATAAAAACGAGCTCCTTACCGAACCACATAGCGGAGCGTTTGAAGTCGATGAACTTGCTTTCATCCTCGATGGCGCGGTGGCTGGATTCGCGAGCCTCCGGGCTGCTCGGGAGATGGCCGCGGTCGAGCCATACTTCGGCATGGCCGTCATAGGCCGAGACCTGCGTGCCGCGACTTTCCCGGAGTGCGGCTTCTAGGGTGTGGGGCACGCGATGCACCTGCTGGTAGCGAGCAATGCCCGCGGCAGCGGCGTGGCTGCGAATAATGGGGCCGTGTTGCGTGCGCCAGTAGCGTTGACCATGCTCAAAACCCAGGCTGTCGAGCAGCCGCAGGGGAAACATGAGTTTGATCCAGCTGGAGCGCGGCGTTGCTACGGGCTCGGGCCCTGGGGGATTCACCTGGGGCAGATCAATCGCGAGCCACAGGGGGCTGGTGGCGAAATCAATGAACTGGCTTTCATCTTCCAAGAGCGCGGCGCTCGCGGCCTGGCCTGCGGGGTCTGTGAGGGCGTGCTCGAGAGCGTTCTCCGAGTCCCACCAGAGTTCCGCGACCCCATCATAGGGCGCCTCCATGCCGCCTCGGGCGGTGGCCATAGCCTCGTTGGCGGGGTCGTCGATGCTGTGCACCTGTACGTAGCGTTGAATACCGAGGGTTGTCGCGAAGCTGGCGACGAGGGGGCCGTGTTGATCCCGCCAATATTGCTGAAAGGCTTCCCGGCTGAGCTCGGGTTTACGGCGGAGCAGATAGATGAGTCGAAGCATAGCGAGTCCCTCCCAAGACCCCCTAGTGTCGCAAGGGGCGCGGAGCGGCGCTAGCTCGGAGAGGCCGGCGTCTCCCGGAGGATCTTGGGATGGGTTAGGCGGCGGAAATGGGGGCGCCAAATGCCCAGGGCCGTATTGCCCACGGCCACTGCGAGGATGAAGAGGAGACCGGGCAGGCGGTTGCTTTCCCCCAAGCCTGCGAGGGCGACGGCGTCGCCAGCGAGGGCCGCGGTCGCGCGAGCGGCGTCGGCGGTAAGGGGGCCATGGACCACGGCAAGGGTGCTCTCGAACACGAGGACGCTAAACATGAGCTTGATAAAGACCCAGGGCGCGCTGTGAAAGGCTCGATTGATACCCACGGATAGAAAGCCCGAGAGCACCACTACCCCGAGGGACGGGAACAGCACCATGCCACTGATTTCTGCCAAGGCTTGGCTGTAAAGCGCGAAGCCCTCGAGGTCCGCCACCGGCGGGCGAAGTTGCAGCAGCACCAGCTGGCATAAAACCGCGCCCGTAACGCCCATGGCGCCGAGGGTGTGAAGGGCCTTTAGTAGTCGTTTCACCGTCTGTTTTCCCGTCTCAAAGCGCGCGAGGCCTAAGGCTGGCACCTTGGCGCGTCAAGCTCAACGGCGGGCGGCTTGTGCCCTGCGCAGCAATTGGGGTAAACCCAGGGAAGGGAGCAGTGTTTGTGAAACGGAGAGCGTGCCATGAGCGAGTTTGAAAATAAGGTGGTGGTGATTACGGGTGCGGGGGGTGGCCTCGGAAAGGCTCACGCCCTCGAGTTTGCCCGCCGCGGCGCCAAGGTGGTAGTGAACGACCTCGGCGGATCGGGGGATGGGGTGGGGTCGAGCGATATGGCCGACCAGGTGGTGGCCGAGATCACCGCTGCGGGAGGCGTTGCCATTGCGAATAAGGCCTCCGTGTCTTCGGAAGCCGGCGCCCAGTCGATTATTGATGATGCCGTCAGCGCCTTCGGTACGGTGGATATCATCGTGAACAACGCGGGCATCCTCCGCGACAAAACCTTCCGCAAAATGCCCCTCGAAGATTGGCGTCTACTGCTCGAGGTGCACCTTACGGGAAGCGCCTACGTCACCTACGCGGCTTGGCCCATCCTCATGGATAAGCGCTGGGGCCGGGTGGTGCTCACCAGCTCCACCTCGGGTATTTACGGCAACTTTGGCCAGGCGAACTACGGTGCCGCAAAGATGGGCATGGTGGGGCTGATGAACGTGCTGGCGCTCGAAGGGGCTTCAAAAAACGTACGCGTGAATACCCTAGCCCCCGCCGCAGCCACGCGCCTAATCAATACCATCCCCGGGCGAGACGAGGATTTGGATAACCCCGATCCCATGCGCCATCCGAAGCTCGTAACCCCGGCGGTGCTGCTCATGTGCGGCGAGGATGCACCGAACGGGAAGATCATTCAGGCGGGGAACGGCCGTTTCTCCACGGCGGCAATCTTCAACAACGACGATCTCGAGTTCGGACCGGACGTCACTTACGAGGACCTCGTCGCGCAGAAGGATCGGCTGCTGGATATGAGTACGGCTCAGGAAGGTTGGACCCTCATGCGCAAGCGGCGGGAAGTCGGAGAGGGCTAGGGGTCTCCGGGGCCCAAGCAAAAAAGCCCGCGCTTGCGGGCTTTTTTGTGGCTGACGCTTTGGCGCTTAGTAGCCAAGGAGGCTGGCGTAGCGCTCCCGGTGGAAGGCTTGGTTTCCGTAGGTGGCCTCGAGGGCCCGAGCCCGCTTCAGGTAGAAGCCGGCGTCGTACTCATCGGTCATGCCAATGCCGCCGTGCATCTGGATGAGCTCCCGAGAGACGAGATGGAGGTGATCCCCCACCCGAGCCTTAGCTAAGGAAGCCATCTCCGCCACGGTGCTGGCCGGCGCATCATTGTCGATGCTGGCGAGCGCTGCTTCCGCGCAGGAGCGGGCTAGCTGCTGGTCCGTGAACATCTGCGCCGCCCGGTGCCCAAGGGCCTGGAAGGAGCCGATGACCCGGCCGAACTGCTCCCGGGTTTTCAGATAGTCCACGAGCATGGTGAAGGCTTGGCCTGCCGTGCCGAGCATTTCGGCGGATAGCCCGGCCCGGGCCCGATCCAGAATCGCATCGAGTACGGGGAAGGCGCCATCGACCGCGCCCAGCACCGCATCGGCGCCCACGGCGACGTTGTTGAGGGTGAGGTCCGCATAGCCCCGGGAATCCACCAGGGAGAGGCCCGTACGGCTGAGCCCGTCGGCGTCCGCGGCGACAAGGAACAGGGTGAGCCCTGCTTCTTCTCCCGGTGCCCCAGCGGTGCGCGCGGGGACGATAAAGTGGGTGGCGCTCATGCCTTCGAGCACGAAGCGTTTTTCGCCCTTCAGCACGAAGCCATCGCCCTGCGCTGTCGCCGTGCACGCCGTTTGGGCCGGGTCATGCCGCGCTCCTTCGTCCACCGCGAGGGAAAGGATGATGGAGCCGTCGACCACGCCGGGGAGCACGGCGGCTTGCTGGGCTTCGCTGCCAGCGAGGCGTAGGGCGCTGGCGCCCACTAGGGCGGAGGCCAGGAGCGGCGAGGCCGTCAAGTTCTTCCCGAGAGCCTCAAGGACGAGGCCAAAGGTGAGATAACCAAGATCAGAGCCGCCGTGGGCTTCGGGCACAAGGATGCCGGTCCAGCCCATCTCCACCATGCCCTGCCAAGCATCGCCCATGATGGCGCCGGCCGCCTTGCTGTCGCGCATAGCGCGGAACTTGGTGACCGGGAATTCATCTCGGACCCAAGCTTCGGCCTGATCGCGAATGAGGGTTTGTTCTTCCGTCAGTGCAGCCATGCCAGCGTTAACCTTTTTGCGTGGTCTCGGGCAGGCCGAGAATGTTCTTGGAAATGATGTTGTTCTGCACTTCGGCGGACCCGCCGTAAATGGAGATCGCCTTGCCCCAGAGCCACTCGCGGACCGTGTCGAGCTCCTGAGGACGGAAGGCTTCTCCTTCCCAGCCCAGGCCCCGGTAGCCCATGAGCTCGATCATGAGCTCGGAGCGGGTTTGGGACACGCTGGTGGCGGAATTCTTCATGATGGAGGCTGCAGCGCTGACTTCCACGTTGCCCTTGGCTTCCGCGGCGATGCGCTCCGCCGTGAGGCGATGGGCTTCCGCGTCCATGAGGTGGCGCGTCAGGCGGGCGCGGAGATCAGCGTCCTCAAGCTTGCCGTCCGCCGTTTCCCCGGCGTAGCGCTTGGCGATGGCGTAGAGCGATTCGCTCTTGCCGCCGGCCCCGGGGCCCCGGGCGCTGGTTTGGCTCGCCCGCTCGTGCTG
>JADHNT010000087.1 GCA_016779385.1 Pseudomonadales bacterium | reverse complement strand
GTCGTGGTTCGTCGCCTCGAGGAAGAGGCCAAGACCGCCGGCGGCATCGTTCTGCCGGATTCCGCCGCAGAGAAGCCGAGCCAGGGCGAAGTGCTCGCCGTGGGCCCCGGTAAGACTCTCGACAACGGCGAAGTCCGCGCCCTCGACGTGAAAGTCGGTGACAAAGTGGTGTTCGGCCAGTACGGCGGCAGCACGGTGAAGGTTGATGGCGACGAGCTGTTGATTCTTTCCGAAGGCGAAATCTTCGGGGTGCTTGAGGCCTAAGCGAGCCTGCCACCCTTCCTATAGACGCAAGCGTTAGACAGAGGAAAGACATGAGCGCGAAAGACGTAAAGTTTGGTGATAGCGCCCGGCAGCGCATGCTCGAGGGCGTCAACGTCCTGGCCAATGCCGTGAAGGTGACCCTCGGTCCCAAGGGCCGGAATGTGGTCCTCGACAAGTCCTTCGGTGCCCCCACGGTCACCAAGGACGGCGTGTCCGTGGCCAAGGAAATCGAACTCAAAGATAAGTTCGAGAACATGGGCGCACAGATGGTGAAAGAAGTGGCATCCCGCACCTCCGACGAGGCCGGTGACGGCACTACCACTGCAACGGTGCTAGCCCAGGCCATCGTGAACGAAGGCCTGAAGTCCGTGGCTGCTGGTATGAACCCCATGGACCTCAAGCGCGGCATCGACAAGGCCGTAGTGGAAGCGGTCAAGGAAATCCGGGCGCTGGCGACCCCCTGCACCGACTCCAAGGCCATTGCCCAGGTGGGCACGATCTCCGCCAACTCCGATCACTCCATCGGTTCCCTCATCGCTGAGGCCATGGAGAAGGTGGGCAAGGAAGGCGTCATCACCGTGGAAGAGGGCACCAGCCTCGAGAATGAACTCGAAGTGGTGGAAGGTATGCAGTTCGACCGCGGCTACCTCTCTCCCTACTTCATCAACAACCAGGACAACATGTCCGCTGAGCTCGACGACCCCTACATCCTGCTCGTCGACAAGAAGATCTCCAACATCCGCGAAATGCTGCCGGTCCTCGAGGCCGTGGCGAAGTCCGGCCGTCCCCTCCTCGTAATTGCTGAGGACGTGGAAGGCGAGGCCCTCGCAACCCTCGTAGTCAACAACATGCGCGGCGTGGTGAAGGTGGCTGCAGCAAAGGCGCCGGGCTTCGGCGATCGCCGGAAGGCCATGCTTCAGGACATCGCGATCCTCACCGGCGGTACGGTGATCTCCGAGGAAGTGGGCCTCACCCTTGAAGGCGCCACCCTGGAAGATCTGGGCCACGCGAAGAAGATCCAGCTCACCAAGGAAAACACCACCATCGTCGACGGCGCTGGCAAGGCCGACGAGATCGAAGGCAGGGTGAAGCAGATCCGCGCCGAGATCGAAGACACCTCCTCCGACTACGACCGGGAGAAGCTCCAGGAGCGTCTCGCTAAGCTTGCCGGCGGCGTTGCCGTCATCAAGGTGGGTGCGGCCACGGAAGTGGAAATGAAGGAGAAGAAGGCTCGCGTGGAAGACGCCCTCCACTCCACCCGCGCTGCGGTGGAAGAAGGCATCGTTCCTGGCGGCGGCGTGACCCTCGTGCGTGCCCTCGGCGCCATCGAGAACCTCACCGGTGACAACGAAGATCAAAACGTCGGTATCGCCATTGCCCGTCGGGCCATGGAAGCGCCGCTGCGTCAGATCGTCACTAACGCTGGCTACGAAGGCTCCGTGATCGTCGACAAGGTCAAGCAGCTCACCGGCAAGGAAGGCTTCAACGCCGCCAACGGCGAATACGGCGACATGCTCGAGCTGGGCATTGTGGACCCTGCCAAGGTGACCCGGACCGCGCTGCAGTCCGCTGCCTCCGTGGCCGGTCTAATGATCACCACTGAAGCCATGATCTCCGAGATCCCGGAAGACAAGCCCGCAGCAATGCCCGATATGGGTGGCATGGGCGGCATGGGCGGCATGATGTAAAACCGAGCCCTGTGCTCAAAAAGCCCCGCATTTGCGGGGCTTTTTTTTAAGTTTTTTCTGCCCAAAAGCGCGAAGGTGCGGGCCTAGCTGGTTCCCTGCGCCTGGGCGCTGGGGTATAACCGGACCTTCACGCCGCGATGGGTGCTTCCGCGGCTTTAGGCGCTTAGAACAAGGGATAGGGTGGCATGAACGATCGCGATGAGCTTGGAGAACTGCCAAGCATTGCCCCGGCACGAGATGACATCGCCACGCGCCGGCCCACGAGCCGCCGAGCGGAGCCGCCCCGGGGCGGGGTCCCGCCGCTTTTCTCGCTTTTGCTGGCGGTGCTGGTGCTAGGCCTATCCGCGAGCGGCTATTTTCTGGCTTCCCAGCAGCAAGCCCTGGCGGAGGCGCAGGCGGCGCGGGCTCAGGCCGAGGCTCGGCTGGCGCGCATTGAGGATCAGCTATCCCTTACTGGGCAGGCCCTGTCGGAGACGGAAAACGAAACCCAAAGCCAGATCAATTTCTGGGAATCGGAAATTCGTAAGCTGTGGGATGTGACGAACAAGCGCAATCGGGCCTGGATTGAAGAGAACCAGGCGGCCGTGAAGCGGCTAAAGAATGACCTCGAAAGCCAGGGTTCCACGGTGAAGAGCGTTGCAGCCCAGGCCAGCGATCTCAAGCGGGCCCTAGCGGCGCAGGCTGAGCTTGTGACCGATGTAAAGGCCCTGAAGACCCGCAGCAACGAGCAGCTGGCGCGTCAGCGCAGCATCACCGATCAGCTGAACGCCACCACGCAGACGGCGAAGGCTCTGGAAGCCACCCTGGCCCAGCGGGTGAAGGAGAACGAAGAGGCCATCACGGCCATCGATGGCTCCCGCCGCGATATGGTGCGGCGCATCACCACCCTTTCCGATCGCCTGACGGCCCTGGAAAGGGGTGCCCCGGCGGCGCAAACGCTAACACCGATCTCCGGCCCCTAAGGTGGGGTGACGCGTCGGCTCAGCCGTTCCTGCTCCCGCCGTACCCCATAACCCTCCGCGGTGATGGCCTCGAGCGTGAGGCCATCAATCTCATCCCCCTCTCCGTAGGGCTGGCCGTTAATCCAGAGGGCTCGGTCCTCCCTAAGTTCCCCGTAGATATGGGCACTGACGCGCCAGCCATCGACGATCGTCGCTAGGGGCTTCGGCGCCCGCGCAGGGGTGCCCGCCGATGCCATTGCCGCTACGTCCGCTGTCGTGACGGTAACATCGAAGCTTGGCATGGCCGAGTCAGCGGGTGTCGGGAGGTCGGGTGCGGTGACCCGTGCTGCGCTTTGCGGCGTCGCGCTTTCCTTCGCTGTGAGTAGCGCAAAGGTCAGCCCGCCGATGATCAGCGCGCCCAGCGCGGTGGCAAGGCCTGTGCCTAAGCCGGTTCGCTGCGGCTTAGGCTGCTGGGCGAGGAGGCGCTCAGCGGCGCTTTCCGTGGCGGCCTGGCCCCGGCGGCGCTCTTCCTCTTGGCGCTTTAGGGCATCAAGGATGGCGGACATTAGGGGCGCTCCATGGTCGGGTTGGACAGGCGGGGAACTCCAGGCACGCCCTCATTTAAGGCCAGCACCGTTTCCACGGTGAGCGCCTCCCCCACGGCAAGGCCCCGATCCGCTTGAAACCGTTGAAGCCCTCGGGGGCCTGCGTAGCCATGGCCCGCGAGGCGTTCGGCGAGCCACCCAGCCTTAAGCGAGGCGTCCGCGGGAGGCTCTTGCCACAGCTGAAGGACCTGGCCGTTCCATTGCGCCTCAAGGTCTTGCCGGTTCATCCAAATCGGGCCGTCTCCCGCATCAAGCGCGACCGCCGTGCCACGCACGGCGGAGAGGAGAACCCAGCGCTCCGGCGTCGTCAGCCCCAGGAGCGCCGGGCGATTCTGGGCCAACAGCTGCCAGAGGGGGCGGGCGCCGGCCTCGCAGGCAAGGCCCAGGGTAGAAAGATCGGCGCAGTCCCAGGCGGGGGCTGCGGGGGTGGGGCTTTGCCATAGCGCCAGCAGCCGTTCCAGCCCGGCTCTCCGGCTGAAGCCCGGCGGAGGCGGTGAAGGGGGCGCCTCGGGCGAGGCTGCGGGAAGCGTTTCCCTCGCTTCGAGTATGGGCGCGGCTTCCGGGTCGTTTTGGGCCTGAAGTGCCAGCAAGAGGGCTGCCGCGCTGAGCAGAAGCAGCGCTGCGAGGGCGGCGCCCCGCCCGGGGCGGCGGGAACCTTTTTCCTTGCCCCGGACCTCCCTGGCCGCCAACTTCACCTGGTCGCCATCAACCACCGCCTGCCCCGCGCCGTAGCCCGCCAGGAGCGCCCGGTCGGCGATTAAGTTGGCGATGCGGGGGATGCCCCCGCTTTGCCGGTGCAGTTCACGGAAGGCCGCCGCGCTAAAGGGCTGGGTGAGGGCGCCGGCCACGGCAAGGCGGTGGCAGAGCATGGCCTTCAGCACTTCGGGGCCCAGCGCTTCAAGGTGATAGCGGGCGGTAATGCGCTGGGCTAGCTGACGGAGCTCGGCCCGTGCCAGGGTGTCGCGAAGCTCGGGCTGGCCCACGAGGATGATCTGCAGGAGCTTGCGTTCCCGGGTTTCAAGATTGGTGAGAAGGCGCAGCTGCTCCAGGGCCTCGGGGCTTAGGAGCTGGGCTTCGTCGATAAGCAGCAGGGCTTCCTTGCCCTCGCCGTGCAGTGTGAGGAGGCCCGCATAAAGGCGCTCCATGAGGTCTTCCGCCTCCCCCGGGCGAGCGTCCAGGGCATCGCCCGATGCTCTGTTCGGGGTAAAGCCAAAGTCTCGGGCGATGCTGCCCAGAAGCGCGGGCACGCTGGCTCGGGGGTTTAGGACGTAAGCCACGGACGTGCTTTCGGGAAGGTCTTCCAGGAGGGCGGCCAGCACCGTGCTTTTGCCGGTGCCGACCTCTCCCGTGAGCACTACGAAGGCTCCGGCTTGGGCGAGGCCCCAGCGCAGGTGGGCCAAGGCCTCTTCGTGCCCCGGGCTCAGGTAGAGAAAGCGCGGATCTGGCGCCAAGGAAAAGGGGGCTTCGGGAAGCCCGAAGTGCGCGCCGTAGAGGGGCTTCACAGCGCGGGGTCCAGCGTCGCGTTTTCCATGAGGACAGCCTTTCGTTGCCAGCGCTCGTCGAGCCAGGTTTTGACCGCCTCACGAAAGGCCGGGTCCTCGCCGTAATCCCCGCCGCGCAGGGCCTCTGGGAGCGGGCCATGCTCGATGATAACGTCGACCGGACCCAGGCGACCGCAGAGATAGCGCCAGAAGTTGGGGCGCGCCGTGTGGTAGCAGAGGGTAACGTCGACATAGCGGTCGAGCTGATCTCCTAAAGCGCTGAGTACGAAGCCCGTGCCCCCGGCCCGGGGCTTCAGGAGCCGGGGGTAGGGGCTGGCTTGGGCGGCGTGCTTCTCCGGCGTCCAGCGCGTGCCTTCCACGAAGTTGATCACCGCCGTGGGGATATGGCGGAAATGGGCGCAGGCCCGGCGCGTGGTTTCCAGGTCCTTGCCTCGTTTCTCCGGGTGGCGCTCTAGGTAGGCCGGGGAATAGCGGTGCATGAAGGGGAAATCGAGGGCCCACATGGCCTGGCCCAGGAAGGGCAGCCAGAGCAGCTCGCGCTTGGTAAAGAATTTGAGCGGCGGGAGGTGGGGCCGCAGGGTGTTCTGCAAAAGGAGAATATCGGTCCAGCTTTGGTGATTGGCGAGCACAAGGGCCCACTGGTCTCGACCAAGCCCCTCGAGACCTCGCACGGAAATCGGGGTGGGGTTCAGCCAGCCAAAGACTCGGCGATTGCTGCCCACCCAGCCGTCGATGATGCCGTTCATGGCTCGGCGCAGCGCGTCGCTGCCCCAGCGGGCGGGGAGTGCCAGGCGCAGCGCAGCCGCCAGAAAGGTTAGGCTTGCCCAGGCAATGGTATTCACGGCGAGATACAGGGCCAGGACCACACCCCGTAGGGCAGCAAGCATGATGTCATCCCATCGCAGGAAGAACCGCTATTACACGGCCCTGGCCGCCCGGGGGCAAGGGTGAGGGCGGAGCGTCGCCGCCGTCTTTGGCCCCTCACGCTCCTGGCGCTGGTCTTAGGCTTAGGCTTGGGGCTGGGGGGCTGCGCCTCCCTCTCCTTCTATGGGCAGGCCGTGTCGGGCCAGTGGGCGCTGCTGGCGAAGAGTCGTCCCGTGGCCGAGGTGCAAGCCGATGCGACCACGCCGGACGCGCTGGTGCAGGGCCTTGCTGAGTCCCAGCACATCCTGCGCTTTGCTGAGGACACCCTCGCCCTGCCCGTGGGCCACCGCTACCAGCGTTACCTGGCGCTGGACCGGGAGGCCGTGGTGTTCAACGTCTTTTCCGTTTCCCCGGGCACCTTTGCCTTGAAAACCTGGTGCTTCCCCGTTGCTGGCTGCGTGCCTTACCGGGGCTACTTCTCCCGGGAGGGGGCTCAGGCCGAGGGGGATCGCCTGCGCGCCCAGGGGCACGATGTGTACCTGGGCGCCGCCGGCGCCTATTCCACCCTGGGCTGGCTACCGGACCCGCTGCTATCGACCTTCCCCTGGGAGGACTCCCCGGCCCTGGCCGAGCTTCTCTTCCACGAGCTCGCCCACTCTGTGCTCTACGTGCCAGGGGAGGCGGCCTTTAACGAAGCCTTTGCGACCGCTGTGGGGCGAGCGGGACGGCAGCGCTGGGTTGCCACGCAGGGTTTAGCAACGCGGAAGGCGCAGGGGGCGAGGTCTGCTCAGCGCGCGTGCTTTGCCGGGGTGGTGTCGGCCCTGAGGGCGGCCCTCGCGGAGCGCTTTACAGGCCCGGGTCTTGGGCCAAGCGAGGCGGCGCAAGCGGCGCTCTGGGGGGCGGCGCGGCACCGCGCCGAAGTCTTGGCCTTGGGTCCGGGCGCCGAGGCCTACTTTTCGCCGCCCCACTCCCTGGCTCGGCTGCTGGCCACTAGCACCTATGAGCAGGCCGTGCCGGCTTTTGAGGCGGCGCTTGCGGCGGAGGGGGGAAACCTGCCGGCGTTCTATGCCGCCATGGTTGCGCTGGACGCGGGGCAGCGCCAGGCCTTTATGGCCTCAGCGGTGGAACCGGCAGGTGCTGAGGCCTGCGCCGCGTCCCTCTAGAGCACCAGCATCAGCACGGCAGTGATTACCGCGGCGCCGAGGAGATTCAGCACCACCCCTTCCGAGGCCATGGTGCGCGTGGTGAAGCGACCAGTGCCAAACATGATGGCATTGGGTGCCGTGGCCACGGGCATCATGAAGGCGCAGCTGGCGCTCATGGCCGCGGGGACCATAAGCAGCTCCGGCGGCAGGCCCGCCCCGATGGCGGCGGCTGCGAGGATCGGCATCATGAGCGTGGTGGTGGCCGTATTGCTGGTCATCTCCGTGAGGAAGGTGATCACCAGGCAAATCACCGCCATGGTGATCACCGGGGGGAAGGAGGCCAGAGCCGAGAGCTGGGTCCCCAGGGCTTCGCTGATGCCCGTAGCCTCGAAGCCTCGGGCGATGGTGATGCCCCCCGCAAAGAGCAGCAGCATGCCCCAGGGAATTTGCTCTGCCACCTTCCAATTCAAAAGCTTGCCGCCGGCGCCGTCGGGAATAAGGAAGAGCGCCACGATGGCGATGAACGCCACCCCGGCGTCGCTGGCCCCGGGCATGCCCAGCAGGCCGCTCCACCCCCCAAAGGGTTCGCTGCGCGTAATCCAGGCCAGGGCCGTGAGGGCAAATACCGCGAGCACGCGGGCTTCCGCAGATCGCCAGGGGCCGGGGCTGGGCACGGCCACGGGGCCCAGGGCGCCGAGCTTTCGCGTGAGCCACAACCAAAGTACGGGGATCATCACCAGTACCACGGGTACACCCCAGCCCATCCAATCGAGAAAGCTTAGGGCCGTGCCCGTGGTGTTCTCGTAAACCTGCATAAAGATGAGGTTAGGTGGTGTGCCGATGGGGGTCCCCACGCCGCCGACGCTGGCGGAGAAGGCGATGCCTAGGAGCAGGGGCGTGGCCAGGGCGGGGGAGGGCGCGCGTTCGAGCACGGCCAGGGCCACGGGAAGCAGCATCAGCGTGGTGGCGGTGTTGGATATCCACATGGACAGTACGGCGGCCGCGGCCATGAAGCCCAGTACGAGGCGCCGGCTGCTGTGGGCCCCGAAGGCTCGCACCATGGTCAGGGCGACCCGGCGATGGGCGCCGGAATGGGCCATGGCGGTGGATAAGATAAAGCCCCCGAGGAGGAGCAGGATCAGGGGCGAGCCGTAGGCCCGGGCCACCTCCGCCTGGGGCAGCACCCCGAAGGCCGGCATGAGTGCCAGGGGCAAAAGGGAGGTCACGGGTATGGGGATGGGTTCAAAGACCCACCAGACCACCACCCAAAGGGTGATGAGCACCGCGTAGCTGGCAGCCTCGGGCCAGCCCCCTTGGGTCATGGCCCAGGCGCCGAGGAGCCCGGCTAGGGGGCCAGCGAGGAGCGTAAGGCGCGTCAACAGAGACGCGGCGCCGTCGCTTTCGCTCGGGGTTTCGGGGCGTTCGGACACGGGGGTGGTCTCCTGGGCGAGGGCTTGGAAGGTTGCCAACGGGGTGTGGGGATTGCAAGGTGAGGAAAAGGCGCCGGTTCCGGGGCTGTGAGGGAGGCGGGGCACGGTGGACAGCTTTTACTTCTACGACCTTGAGACCACGGGGCGCAATCCTCGCTGGCATCGCATCGTGCAGTGCGCCGGGGTGCGTACGGATGCCAACCTCGAGCCCCTCTCGGATCCCGAGGCCTGGACCGTAGCCGTGGGGGATGACGTGGTACCCGAGCCCGAGGCCGTGGCCATTACGGGCCTTTCCCCCCATCGCGTGGCTAGCGGGATCGAGGAGCGGGCCTTCTTTCGGGAATTTCTGGAACGCCTCAGCACGCCTCGCACCTGCGCTCTGGGTTACAACAGCCTGCGCTTTGATGACGAGTTCATCCGCTTTGGGGCCTGGCGCAATCTCTTTGATCCCTATGCCCGGGAGTGGCAGGGAGGGAACTCCCGCTGGGATTTGATGGACCTGGTCCGCCTCGCCTACGCCCTGCGCCCCGAGGGGCTCCAGTGGCCCGAGGAAAACGGTCGGGCCGTGTTTCGCCTCGAGGCCCTGGCCTCGGCTAACGAGATTAGCCAGCCCAGGGCGCACGATGCGCGGGACGACGTCTGGGCGACCCTGGGCCTAGCCCGGGCCCTGAGGGCTGCCCAGCCTAAGCTCTTTGCCTACTACCTCGGCCTTCGGGACAAGCAAAAGGTGCGAGAACTGTTGCCGAAACCCTTCGCAGGCGCGTGCCTCTATGTGTCCGGGCGCTTTGATTTGGCACGGCGCCGCCTTGCCGTGATAACCCCCGTGGCGCCCCACCCCACAAACGGGAACGGGGTGATCGTGGCGGATTTGAGCTTCGAGGACGATCGTTGGCTCACCGCGTCCCCCGAAGCCCTGCGAGAAGCGCTCTTTAACAAGGGGTTCGACGGACCCCGGCCGCCCTTGAAGGTGGTTTCGGTCAATAAGGTGCCGGCCCTGGCGCCTCTATCCGTGCTTCGCAGCGAGGATCGGCGGCGGCTCGACCTGGATCTCGATCGCCTGGACGCGGTGCGGGAGCGCCTTTCCCGGGTGGAGGGGCTTAGCCGGCGAGCGGCCCAGGCCTTTGGAGGCGCGGAGTTTGCCCCGGCGGAGGAGATCGACGCGGCCCTCTATGAGGGGTTCATTCCCCGGGACGATCGGGCGACGCTCACGGCGCTCCGGGAGGGTCCCGTTGCGGACCTTGCAGCACCGCCCCCCCTGCGGGACGGCAAAAGCCGGGCCCTTCTTGAGGCCTACCAGGCGCGCTGGGCGCCGGAGACCCTCGATCCGGCCCAGCGGGGCGCCTGGGAAGAGCGCCTACGCGATCGGCTCCGTAACGGTCGGGACGGGGCCACGCCCTTGGCCGAGGCGGAAGCGCGCCTGGCTGCGCTGCTCCCGGAGGCTGCCGATGCGGTGCCCCTTCAGGAACTGGCGACGCACTACGCTCATCTTCGGCGCCGGTGGGGGCTGTGACGGCGCCGGCGGAGGCGCCCGCCCCGATGCCCGCGATCGCTTTTCATGGGGTCGAAAAACGCTATGGCGATGCGCTGGTGCTGCGGGAGCTTTCCCTCTCCCTGCCCGCGGGACAAACCTCGGCCATCGTCGGCCCCAGCGGCGGTGGAAAATCCACTCTCCTACAGCTGATTAATGGCGTGCTGAAGCCTTCCCAAGGGCGCCTCGAGGTCTTTGGCGCACCCCTCCCGGATGATCTTCCGGCCTTCCGTCGGCGCATTGGCTATGCGGTGCAGGGCTCGGCACTCTTTCCCCATCTCACCGTGTGGGACAACGTCACGCTCCTTGCCCGACTAGAAGGGTGGGCCCCTGCCCGGCAACGGGCGCGCTTTGAGGCGCTTCGGGAACTTATGCAGCTACCGTTGGACGTTGCGGAGCGCTATCCCCACACCCTGTCCGGGGGGCAGCAGCAGCGGGTCGGGCTCTGCCGGGC
>JADHNT010000086.1 GCA_016779385.1 Pseudomonadales bacterium | reverse complement strand
GGCTCGACTACCACCTCCTCCGGCACCCCATCGAGGGTGAGGTAGAAGTTCCGCTTGCCCGAGCTCTTCTGCCCCGTGCCGGTCACGGCCACACGGTAGCTTTCGCCGTGCACGTCGATGACGAACTCCGTGGCGACGGCAGGGCTGCCGCTGTCGCCGCCCGCGCTCTGGGGCGGAAGGAGGGTTTCGGCCTCGAGGGTGCCGTCCCGGCGCTGGGTCAGGAAGGTTTTTCCAAGGTCTGGGAACATGGCGTAGGTGAGGACGTCCTCTTCGCTTTGGGCGAGATCGCCGATTTCGCTCCGCAGGGTGTCGAGCTCATCGCTGAGCAGGTCCGCGGGGCGGCTCGTGATGACTTCTTCCCCGCCGATGGCGCGGCGGCGCAGTTCTTCGTTCACCGTGCCCGGCGCGGCACCGTAGTGCCCCTGAAGGTAGCGCTTCACTTCCGTGGTAATGGTTTTGTAGCGCTCGTCGGCGAGGACGTTCAGCACCGCTTGGGTCCCCACGATTTGCGAGGTGGGGGTGACCAGCGGGGGGTAGCCCAGATCGGCGCGGACCCGGGGAATCTCCTCGAAGACCTTGTGAATTTTGTCGAGGGCGCCCTGTTCCTTCAGCTGGTTGGCGAGGTTCGACATCATGCCGCCGGGCACCTGGTTGATTTGCACGGCGACGTCTTCCCGGGTGAAGTCACTTTCGAACTGGTGATACTTCTTGCGCACCTCAAGGAAGTAGAAGCCAATGGCCCGCAGGGCCTCCAGGGGCAGGCCCGTCGCCCGGGGATCTTCCGCCAGGGCGGCTACCATGGCCTCCGTGCTGGGGTGGCTCGTGCCCCCGGCAAAGGCTGAGATGGCCGTGTCGATGCGATCGACCCCGGCTTCCACGGCCTTCAGCTGGCACAGGGGTGCGAGGCCTGAGGTGGAGTGGGAATGGAGCGCCACGGGCAGACCCACGGCCTTCTTTAGGCTGCTGACGAGCGCAAAGGTGGCTTGAGGGGTGAGCAGCCCGGCCATGTCCTTAATCGCGATGGAATCGCAGCCCATGGCCGCCATGGCCCGGGCTTGCTCGACAAAGAGCTCGGGGCCGTGCACTGGGCTCGTGGTGTAGCACAGCGTGCCCTCGGCGTGCTTGCCCGCGCTCTTTACCGCGGCGATGGCCGTTTCCACGTTGCGGATGTCATTCATGGCATCAAAGATGCGGAAGACGTCAATACCATGGCCGGCGGCCTGGGCGACGAAGGCCCGCACCACGTCGTCGGCGTAGTGCCGGTAGCCCAGCAGGTTCTGGCCCCGGAGGAGCATCTGGGTTCGGGTTTTCGGCAGCGCCGCGCGCAGGGCCTTGAGTCGATCCCAGGGGTCTTCGGCGAGGTAGCGCAAGCAGGCATCGAAGGTGGCGCCGCCCCAGCATTCCAGGGACCAGTAGCCGATGGCGTCCAGTTGATCGCAGATCGGAAGCATGTCCTCCGTGCGCATGCGCGTGGCAATGAGCGACTGGTGCGCATCGCGAAGGATGACATCGGTAATTTGTACGGCACCGTTTCCGGCCATGGTGCGTCTCCTTATTTCCTACCCCGCGAAGTCTTAGAGCCCGGTGTGCACGGCAATGGCCGTCGCCACCGCCAGAGCCAGCTCCTGCGGTCGGGTTTTTTCCGAGTAGCGGGTGAGTTCGGGATGTTTGGCGATAAAGCTGGTGTCGAAGCGCCCGCCCCGAAAGGTTGGGTTCGCCAGAATTTGCGCGTAGTAGGGCGCCGTGGTTTTGACCCCCATGAGGCGCATATCCGCCAGGGCCCGAAGGCCGCGATCGAGGGCGTCGTCCCAGCGCAGGGCCCAGACGATGAGTTTCAGACACATGGAATCAAAGTAGGGGGGGATGCTGTAGCCCGTATAGATCGCCGTATCCACCCGGACCCCGGGGCCGCCGGGCGCGTAGTAGCGCGTGACCCGGCCGAAGCTGGGCAGGAAATCTTGTTGCGGGTCTTCCGCGTTGATGCGCAGCTGAATGGCGAAGCCGCGCATGCTGATCTCGTCCTGCCGCCACGATAGGGGCAGGCCGGAGGCGATGCGGATCTGCTCCTGCACGATATCCACCCCGGTGATCTGCTCCGTGATGGTGTGCTCCACCTGCACTCGGGTGTTCATCTCCATGAAGTAGACGTCCTCGCTCTTGACGAGGAATTCGACCGTGCCGGCGTTCTCGTAGCCCACGGCTTCCGCTGCCTTGACCGCAAGGCCGCAAATATAGGCGCGCTGGTCGTCCGTGAGCTGGGGCGAGGGGGCAATCTCAATCAGCTTCTGGTTCCGACGCTGAATGGAGCAGTCCCGCTCGAAAAGGTGGATGGTGTTGCCGTGGCCATCGGCAAGGATCTGCACTTCGATGTGCCGGGGCTCGTCAATACACTTTTCGAGGAAGACCTCGGCGCTGCCGAAGGCCTTGGTCGCTTCCGAGACCACCCGGTCCCAGGCGGTTTTTAGGCCCTCTGCGTCGTCGCAGCGGCGAATGCCTCGGCCGCCGCCTCCGCTCGTCGCCTTCAGCATCACCGGATAGCCAATGCGCTCCGCTTCCTTCAGCGCATGGTTCGCATCGTCGAGGTTGCCTTCGCTCCCGGGCGTGACCGGGACGCCGGCTTCGATCATGGCCTGGCGAGCGGCGGTCTTATCCCCCATGCGCTGGATCACCTTAGCCGTCGGGCCGATGAAGCGAATGCCGCGCCGGGCGCAGATGGCGGCCAGCTCGGGGTTCTCCGATAGGAAGCCGTAGCCGGGGTGAATGGCGTCGCAGCCCGTTTCCACCGCCAGGTTCACGATGCGGTGGGCGTTCAGGTAGCCGCCCAGGGGATCATCGCCGATGAAATGGGCTTCGTCCGCGCGCTTCACGTGCAGGGCGTAGCGGTCCGGTTCCGTGTAAATGGCCACGGACCGGATTTTCATTTCCGCGCAGGCGCGGATAATGCGGACCGCGATCTCGCCGCGGTTGGCAATAAGAATCTTCTTAAGCATGAACTGTGTCCTTTCCCGGGGCCGGCCCCGGGCCACTCAATCGATGAGTGCTTGATTCACCAAGACGCGCAGGGCGCGCCGTAGGGGATAGGCCGCGCTTGGAAGCAGCTGGGTCATGAAGACCACAGCGAGATCCTCAGAGCGATCAATCCAAAAAGCCGTGCTGGCCATGCCGCCCCAGGCAAGCTCGCCGGGGGAGCCGGTGACCTGGGCCTTCGCCGGGTCGAGGACCACGGAGAAGCCAAGGCCAAAGCCGATACCATCGTAGCGCGTTTCGCTGAAAACCGGTTGCCCCATGCTGGTGAGGTCCCCGCCCGTAGGCAGGTGGTTCAGGCCCATGAGGTACAGGGTTTTCCTGCCGAGGAGGCGAACGCCCTCGAAGGCCCCGCCGCCGAGGATGACCTGGCAAAAGCGAGCGTAATCCACCGCTGAAGAGACGAGCCCGCCGCCTCCGGAGAGGAAGGCCGGGGGTTCCCGGTAGGTGCTGTCCTCCACGCCGTCCTGGCGTCGATAGCGCCCGGGACCGGTATATTCATAGCAGGCGGAGAAGCGATCGAGCTGCCCCGGGGGCACGGAAAAGGCCGTGTCCCGCATGCCCAGGGGCGAGAAGATCTCCTTCTCCAGAAAATGGTCGAGCCGCTCCCCGGAGAGCACTTCCACCAGATGCCCGATGACGTCCGTGGCTACGCTGTAGCTCCAGCGGCTGCCGGGCTGGAAGCGCAGGGGCAGGGCCCCGAGTCGCTCCACAAACTCGGCATTGGTGAGCCGGGGGCTGTTCAGTTTGTTGGCCCGATAGAGTGCATCCACCGGGTGTTCCTGCATAAAGCCGTAGGTGAGCCCTGCCGTGTGGGTGAGGAGGTCCCGGTAGGTGATGCCCCGCTCCGCAGGGACCGTTTGCGGATTCTCCGCGTCGCCGCCAACGAAAACGGTCATATCCTTGAAGGCGGGAAGCACGCGATCGATGGGATCGTCGAGCTGAAAGAGCCCGCGCTCGTACAGCATCATAAGCGCGACGCTCACGATGGGCTTGGTCATGGAGTAAATTCGGAAGAGGGAATCGGCTTTCACCGCCTTGCCCTCTTCCACATCCCGCTGCCCGTAGCAGCGGTTGTGGGCGATCCGGCCCCGACGGGTAATGAGCACCTGCCACCCCGGCAGGCGCCCATCATCCACGTAGGCTTTCAGGTGGTGATCTAAGCGCTCGAGGCGCTCAGCGCAAAGACCTACGCTGTCCGGATCAACCTGGCGCATGGCGTCAGTCGAAGACGATGACGCTACGGGCCACTTCGCCAGTCTTCAGGGCCTGAAGCCCCTCGTTCACGTCCTCCAGCTTGATGCGGCGGGAGATCATGTCGTCGAGGTGGAGCTTGCCAGAGAGGTAGAAGTCAACGAAGCGGGGCATGTCCACTCGGAAGCGGTTGGACCCCATGCGCGAGCCCTGGATCTTACGCTCGGCCAGGAACTCGGCGCCGTGAAGCTCGATGTTCACGCCTACGGGGATCATGCCAATGATGGTGGCCGTACCGCCGCTGCGAAGCATACGGAAGGCCTGCTCCGCGGAGACCTTGAGGCCAATGGCTTCGAAGCTGTAGTGCACGCCGCCCTTGGTCATTTCTTGCACGGCCAGTACCGGGTCCACTTCCTTGGCATTCACCACGTCCGTGGCGCCGAACTTCTTCGCCAGCTCAAGCTTCGAGGGCACCATGTCGATGGCGATGATGCGGCCGGCGCCGGCAAGGGCTGCGCCGTTAATGGCGGAGAGGCCGATGCCGCCGCAGCCGATGACAGCCACGGTTTCCCCCGGCTGCACCTTCGCCGTGTGAATGACCGCACCGACGCCGGTGGTTACGCCGCAGCCGATGAGAGCCGCCACGTCCAAAGGCATATCCGGACGAATCTTTGCGATGGCGTGCTCGTGAAGGAGCATGTATTCCGCGTAGGACGAGAGGTTTAGGAACTGGTGCACGGGGGTGCCGGCCTTCGGGTCGGCGAGGCGGGGCTCATCGTCGGCTCCGCGGTGCAGTTCCGGAGATTCGCAGAGGGACATGTGCCCTGTGAGGCAGTGCTCGCAGTGGCCGCAGAAGGCAGACAGGCAGGTGATGACGTGATCGCCGGGCTTCACATAGGTGACCATGTCCCCCACCGCTTCTACCACGCCAGCGGACTCGTGCCCGAGAATGGCGGGCAGCGGATAGGGGTAGGAGCCATCTGCGAAGTGTAGGTCGGAGTGGCATACGCCGGCGGCCGCCGTGCGCACGAGCACTTCCCGGGGGCCAGGCTTAGAAACCTTCACATCCTCGATGACGAGTGGTTTGTTCGTTTCGTACAAAACGGCTGCTTTCATGCGTGCTCTCCCCCATCGCTAACGCAAAATTTAACTGGCTGAAGTGTGCCAGAGCCCTCCGGCCTTGCCCACTAGGGGCCTTTCCTAGAGATCGATTCCAAACCGGGCCTTGAATTCGGCGTTGTAGTCCGCGTCGGGAAGATCCGCACCGAGGGCAATCCAAGCTTCATCGCTCATGGTTTTGCGCCCTTCGATCATGCCTACGGCGTCCGCGCCCACGGGCCAGCGCAGGCGGTAGGACTCGCTGGTCACCGCTTCCACGATGGTATCGGCCACGGCCTCCGGGGGGGTGCCCTGGCGGAAGCCCGCGGCAAACATCTTGCCGTTGCGGCGCATGATATGGAGGTAGGGGGAAGTCTTGTCGAAACGCGTGGCCGGAGCTGAGTTGTTAAAGATCTCCGTCATGATGACCCCCGGCTCCACGTTAAAGACTCGCACGCCGAAGGCGCTCATTTCATGGGCCAGCGCCTCCCCGGCGCACTCGAGGGCCCACTTGCTCGAGGAATAGGCGACCTGATTAGGGATGGCGAGGCGCCCCTCCACGGAAGTGATGTTTACGATGGACCCCGTGCGCCGCTCCCGCATACTGCCGAGCACGGCGTGAATGCAGCGCATGGCGCCGAAATAGTTCGTTTCGAAGATCGCCTTGTGCTCGTCCAGGGGCGTGAGCTCAAGGGGCGTCGCGCCGCCGACCCCGGCATTGTTGACGAGTACGTCCACGGGGCCCCGAAGGGCGATGCGTTCAAAAGCCGCGTCGACACTGGCCTGGGAGGTGACGTCCATCTCGAGGATTTCCACGGGAAGCCCCGCCGCCGCTTCGGCCAGGGGGGCCGCCTTCGCAAGGGAGCGCATGCCCGCGTAAACCTGGCAGCCGGCCTTCGCCAGGGCGATGGCGGTCGCAAAACCGATGCCGCTGCTCGTTCCCGTAACCAGTGCAATTTCCATGGGCGCGTCCTCTTTAGCTCGTTTGGGGTGTAAAGGCCCTAAGCCTAGCAGCGTGGAGGGGCTCCGGGCGCTAAACTGGCGCCCATAAAAAAGGGGGGCAGAGTGAAACAAGTGGTGGTGGGCCTTGGGGCGAATCTGGGTGCGGGGCGAAAAACGCTCCAGGCAGCGGCGCGTGCGCTGCGCGGGGCTTACCCCGATGGTTTTGCAGCCAGCCCGCTCTATCGTTCCGCGCCCCAGCATTGCCCCCCGGGCAGCCCGCCCTTTTGGAATGCGGTGGTGCGCTTTGCCGTGCCCGATGCTCTCGCTCCGGAGGCGCTGCTCGATGCCCTGCTGGCCCTAGAACAGGCGCACGGTCGAGCGCGCTCGGCCCCCAATGCGCCCCGCACCCTCGATCTCGATCTGCTGTTCTTTGGCGAAGAGCGCATCGCGAGCCCTCGGCTGACCGTGCCCCATCCCCGGGCCTTGGATCGGGATTTCGTCCTTGGGCCCCTCGCCGCGCTTGATCCCGAGCGCCGCTGGCCTAGAACCGAGCACCGGGTGGCGGACCTTTGGGCGGCCTTCCCCGGTCCCCGGACCCTTAAACTTGTGGCCGATCAGTGGTGTTGACCCTGCCGCCCCTGGCCGTGGGCTGGCTGCTGCTCCTAACGCTCCTGGCTTTTTTGGGCGCGAGCTACGGCCCTTTGTCACCTGCGCCCGCGGCGGTGCTCGCCTGGGTGGCGGGGTTGCTCGTTCTTCCCCGGGTTGACCAGGGTACGCGCCGGGTGGCCGGGGTACTTCTGCTTCTTGGGGTGGGCTGCGCTACGCTGGCATGGCTCCAGGGCTTTGGCCCTGAAACCCTCACCCGCCTGGGCCGGGCCTTCACTATTAACTTGCCGATCCTCGCGCTGTTTCTCGGCGTGGCCTTCCTTGGGCTGCTGCCCGCGGAAGCGAGTCGCGGGGAAGACCGGGGCATGGGGCTCCTGGGCCTTTTGCTGTCCGTGCACCTGGTGGGCGCGGTGATCAATCTGGCTGCGGCCGCCCTCGTGGGCGATAGCTTTGCCCGAGATCGGCGGGAGGGGCCTCGCTTGAATCGAGCCGAGGCCCTGGCCATTACCCGGCCCTACTGCGCAGCGGCTTTCTGGTCTCCGTTCTTCGTGGCCACTGCCGTGGCCCAAACCTATGCGCCGGCGGCGAAGGCCAGCGTGACTTTGCCTCTGGGGTTTCTCGCCGCGGCAGGGGCGCTTTTCATCACCTACCTTACGCTGCGGCGGGAAGGGGCCGGCGCGCACCTAGGCGCCTTTCAGCTGGGACGCCGGGCCCTCTGGCTCACGGCCGTGCTCCTACTCGCGGTGCTGGGAGGTAAGGCGATTTATCCCGAGGTGTCCGTGGTGGTGATGGTGGCGACCCTAGCCCCGCCCCTCGCGTTCCTCGCCCTGCCCCGGAGGCAGTGGGCTTCAGCGGGGCAGGCCCTACTGGCCGAAAAGCTGCCGTCGACGGCAGCGCAGCACGTGCTGTTTCTGGCCGCGGGGGTCTTTGCCTTCGGCGTTTCTACCCTGCTGGATGGTTGGTTGGCCGGCCGGGGGGGCGAGGCGTTCGTGCTTGGGCTCTGGGCCTATCCCCTGACCACCGCGGCTATCGTTGCCACCGCTTATTTGGGCGTGCACCCGGTAATTTCCATCGCCGCCGCGGCC
The DNA here is from genome assembly GCA_016779385.1 of Pseudomonadales bacterium. Classification (GTDB taxonomy): domain Bacteria; phylum Pseudomonadota; class Gammaproteobacteria; order Pseudomonadales; family Azotimanducaceae; genus Salivita. Next base: position 2,492 of record JADHNT010000086.1, on the reverse strand, counting down.
AGCATCCTGACGCCCCTCGGCGGAGACCCCTCTCGTATGGCCTTTGCCTTCGTAGCGGGGTGGGGTATTGGGACGGCGGTGGCGCCCTTGTCGGGCATGAACCTTTTTATGACTGGCCGCTATGGCGTCCGGCCCCGGGAGATTCTCCGCTGGGGGCCGGGCTATGCCCTCATGATGGTGCTGTGGGTGACGGTGCTGATGTTGGCCATGCCGGGAGGGGGGTTGGGGTCTGGGGGGCTAGGGCCGTGATCAGCAGCCCCGACCCCAGCAGGCTCGCGCCGAGGATCAAGAGGGCCCGTCGGAGGCGCTGAGCCCTTTCCGATTTAGGCCTTTTCCCGGTCACCGACTTTGACGAGCAGCTTGCCGGCATTGGCGCCGGTGAAGAGCATAAGGAAGGCTTCCGGGGCGTTCTCGAGGCCTTCCACTACCGTCTCCCGGTACTTTAGCGTCCCCGCCCGGATCATGGCGCCGAGGGCCTTCGTCGCTTCCCCAAACTCCCCAGCCCACTCGTGGACCAGGAAGAAGCGCGTCTCCAGCTCGGGGTTTATGGTGCGCTTGAGCCAGGCGTCGGGGGCCTCCAGCACAGCGTCGCTCGGGCTGTTGTAGGCGGAAATATACCCGCAGACGGGAATGCGCGAAGTGGGCTTGAGAAGCGGTGCCACGGCTTCTAGCACCGCGCCGCCGACGTTCTCAAAATACACGTCTATGCCGTCGGGGCAGGCCGCTGCCAGCTGCGCCGGGAAGGCTGGATCGCGGTAGTCGACACAGGCGTCGAAGCCCGCCTCGTCAACGCACCAGGCGCATTTTTCCGGCCCCCCGGCCACGCCGATGACGCGACAGCCATGGGCCTTGGCCAGCTGGCCCACGGTGGCGCCGACGGCGCCGGAGGCCGCCGAGACGACCACGGTCTCGCCGGGCTGGGGCTTGCCGACGCGGAACAGGCCAAAGTAGGCCGTTTGCCCGGGCATGCCCGTGACGCCCACGGCGGTGCTAATGGGGGCGTTATCGGGGTCGACGATGGGTAGGGGGGCGTTCTCCGGGTTAGCCAGGGCGTAGCCCTGCCACCCCGAGTGATGGGTCACCAGCGTGCCCACGGGGTAGGCCGCGTTCTCCGAGGCGACGACCTCCGCCACCACACCCCCGGTAATCACCTCCCCGATTTCCAAGGGTGCGGCGTAGGACTTCCTGTCGCTCATCCGGCCTCGCATGTAGGGGTCGAGGGAGAGATAGAGCGTTTTCAGCAGCACTTCCCCCGGCCCTGGCGTGGGCGCGGTAGCGCGCTCAACGGTGAAGTCCGAGGCCACGGGCATCCCTTCGGGACGCTTGGCGAGGGTGATGCGGGTGTTTTGGCGATCAGGAGCGCTCATGGACGTCAGTCCTCTTTAGGTTCGGGAAGGGTGGGTAGGGCCGTTAGCAGAGCCTTAAGCCGGTCGCGATCGGCCTCCGCGCGCCAGCTATCGAGGAAGCCCTCAAAGGCCGCGAGGAGGGCCAGGGGGTTCTCGAACATCATGTGATGGTGCATGTCGGGCAGGGTGATGATGGGGAGGAGCCCTTCCGTCGCGGCGCTGAGGAAGGGCCCGCTGCGGGCGCCGTCGTCCGCCGAGTGCTCCCCGAGGATCACCGCGCTCGGGCAGGCCAGGTGGGCAAAGCGATCCACCTGGTCGATGCCCATCTCGAGATGATCGAAGAGGGCGGGGTCGAATTTCCAAGTCCAGCCATCGTCCACGACTTTCAGCCCCGCCTCCGCGAGGAAGCGGTGCACGGCAGGATCGAGGGGCGGCTGCTCGGGCACGAGGCGGAAGCGCCCCAGGGCAGTGTCCAGGTCAGGGTAGGTGCGCAGGGTCCGGGATTCCGTGCGCCCCTCCCGCTGGGCCCGAAGGCCCCACTCGACGTAGCTGCTCCGGGGGCGAACGGTGAAGTCATTGAAGATCACGCCGCGAAGCTCCTCGCCAAAATAGTGGGCCGTTTGCAGGGCGACGAAGCCCCCAAAGCTATGGCCGACTACAAAGGGCTTAGGAGGCAAGGCTGCTTCGCAGACGGCAAAGACCTCCCGGGCGAAGGTTTCGCCGCTATAGCGATCGCGGTGGTCCGAGTCCCCGTGGCCCGAAAGATCGAGAGCGGCCACGGTGTATTTCCGGGCCAGATAGGGGGCGAGGAAGCGCCACCAGTGGCGATGGGCATTACTACCGTGAATGAGCACCACGCCGGGGGCGCCTTCCGGGCCGGCCCAGCGTTCATAGGTGATGGTAGCGCCGTCGACGGTGACGGCGCTGGCCTCGCCGGGATGGGCGAGGCCGAAGGACAACCAGGGAGGGACGGTCATGATTCTCCTTAGGGAACTTACCAGGTATCTACGCAGGGCCGCTTCGGCGGGATCGTGCGCCAGTGGGGTAGGGGGTTGGCTTCAAGACCGGCGCTGATCCAGCGCCGGCTCTCCGCCGGGTCGATCACATCGTCAATCTCGAAGTGAGAGGCCATGTTCGTGCCCTTGC
>JADHNT010000085.1 GCA_016779385.1 Pseudomonadales bacterium | reverse complement strand
GCCAGGTGCGCACCCTTGAGCACAAAGGGCGGTCGCTGTGCCGCGGGCTCGGCGTAGACCGCCCGCGCCTGCGCCATGCCCGGGAGATCGGGCAGGGTCAGGTCCTTCGTTTGCTCATAGGCCCAGTTCCGGAGCCCATCGTTCAGCACGAAGATCTCCCCCTCGGACGGCGGGCGGGGCGTGGCATAGGGGCTGGAGGCCCGGCGGGGAAAATAGGGGTAGGCCCAGTCCTCAGGCATTTCCCGGGCGTCGATCTCGTGGCCCAGGTCCCCGTCCACCACGTAGGTGGACCACACTGCGGAGCCCAGGGAAGCATCAGCGGGATCAATCCCGGCGATGCCCGCTACCAGCCAGTAGGCGCGGGTTAGATCGAAGCGCGCATCCAGCCCCAGGGCCATGATGTTCGCCGTGGACTTCATGGTGCCAATGCCCGTGACCATGGCCAGCACCTTGCGCTCGGGATCGTAGACGAGCTCGTGATGGCCCTGAGGGAAGGGCAAGGTAACGGAGAAGTTGCCCCGGGTCTTCCACAGCTGAAACTCCCCGGGTCGGTCACCTTCGTCCTCCCCGATCTCAAAGAGCGTCACCACCACGGCGCGCACTTCGAGGGGCGTGCTACAGGGGCCCCCGGGTTGGCAATCCCCGAGCGAAGGGGCGGCAAGGCCCGGAGCGGCCAGCACGGTCGCAAGGATGAACAGGAGGGGGCGCATCATGGGGCGGACTCCGGGGGGCAAAGGCCGTAGCGACGGCAGATGAATCCTCGATAGGGGGGATGGGCTTCCGGGGCCGCAGCCCCGAGGCCGCCGCTTAGGAAGCGCGCCACAAAGCCTGCCAGGGCGTTGTCGTAATCCGCGAGGAGCCGAACCTTCTCCGCCTCGGGCAAAAAGCTGTGGCTCAGGGAAGCTCGGGAGAGCGCCACTACCTCCTCAAAGCTGAGGTCAAAGTGCTTTACGGCCACGAAGAACTCGTCGGTCATGGTGGAATCCCACATGCCCCGATCATCCGTGGACAGGGCCACGGGGATGCCGAAGCGCAAATACTCGGGGAAAGGGTGGTCCTCGTAACGATCCACGTAGTTCAGCAGCAGGTTGGAGATCAAATTGATTTCCACCAGCGTATCGCCGCCGCGGAGGGCCAGCATGGTGTCGGGATCGTGGATGAGGTTCACCCCATGGCCGATGCGCTGCGCGCCCAGGAGCAGGGTGTCCCGAACATGGCGATTGGGCTCGTCGACCTCGCCGGCGTGAATGGACAGGGGCAAGGCGCCGAGGTCCCGGCGCAGGGCCCGAAGGGGCGCCAGAAAGCGCAAGGGATAGCCCTTGTCGTTGTCTTCCCGGCCCACGAAGTTTACGGCGACGATATCGGGCTCCCGGGCAGCCAGCGCGTAGGCCCGAGCCAGGGCGTTTTCTGCGTTCGGTAAAAAGCGCAGAACGGAAAGTTGCATGCGAAAGGTGATGGGCAAGGTGGCTACGTCCGGCTGACGCAACCGGGTCCGGATGGCCGCGAGCCCCGCCTCCGGCGGCAAGGGCTTTCCCTCCGGTGAAGCTAGGCTAAAGAGGGGCACCTGAGCCTCGAGGTAGCGCACCCCCTCCGCCGCAAAGTGCTTCAGATTGAGTGCCACCAGCTCCGCCACCAGCGCGGGATTAGCGAGCAGATCATCCATGCGCGCCCAGTGGGCTTCGAAGAACTCTCCCCGCCCTTCATGGGGCTGCTCCAGCACGAGGGCGTCGTGCCAGGCCTGCTTCTGCGCCGGCGTCAGGGCCTCGAGCGGTTCGTACTCCCCCTGGCGACAGCTGTCCAAGCCCTGCCATCGATGCTCGGAAATGGTATGGAAGTAGAGAAGGTAGGGCTGGCCCGAAAACTCATCGGTACCGTAGCCGCAATCGTTGATGCGCACCTTAGTCAGGTAGCGGTAGCCCTGGGCCTCCCCCGCCAAGGCAAGGTCCCAGTACCACTCGGGGAAGGCTCCACCGGAGAGATGGTGGTGCAAATCCCCGCCCTTTGGCATGGCATAGAGAAAGCGATAGAGGGCGATATCATCAGCCCGGGCCTTGAAGGCCTCAAACCAGGGAGCGCGCTCAAAGACCGGCCCCGCCGCGAGGGCGGAGGGCCCGCTAAGGAGGGCCCAGGCCAGCGTAAGGGCACCGACCCAGGCACCCCAAAGCGATCGTCCTCGCCCCTTCATCGGTCGGCCTCGGCGCCGACCACCTCCCAGGGGAGGGCCGGCCAGGCCGCCAGCAGCCCCTCCAGCGCCTTAGACCCCACGCGGAAGGCCGCCTCCAGAGCCGGCTGCCCCTGATCCGGGTAGGGGGCGGTGCTGCTCCAGGCCGCATCGCGCCCCGTCGGGGGCATGGAATAGTTGCTTACGGTGCGAAGCACGAGCACCCGTTCGGGATCGGCGAGGCCCAGGGCCCCCAGCCGTCCTAGGGCTGTCAGCGTGCCCGTGTCTTCCATATTCGTGGTAACGAAATTGGCGTCTTCGCCAGCGTAGAGCTTGACCCAGCTATTCGCCCAGCGATTCATCAGCGCGCCATGCCAGTAGGTGCTGGAGGCGAGGGTCTCGCCGCGCTGCACAGAGGGCGCTTGCCGCGCCGCGGGATGGGCCGTGAAGGCTTCCCGGAAGGCTGCCATGGCCAGGGAATCCTCGAGGGGCACGGTCTCCGTAGTTTCGAAAGCCCAGGCGGCGAGGTCACGATTTAAGGCGAAGTGAATCGTGTCCACGGTCCACCCGGTATAGATATCCTCAGGCTTCTTCGCCGGCGCCTTTGCACCCAGGGGCATGAGACCCCAGGGCCAGTCTTCCGGGATCTCCCGGGCATCGATTTCATAGAGCAGATCGCCGTCGACCACGTGTTCGGCCCAAACCGCGGAGCCGAGGGACGTATCCTCCGGATCGCCCCCGGCAATTCCGGCCACAAGCCAGTAGGCCTTAGACAGGTCGAAGCGGGGATCCTGGCCCAGGGCCATGATCGTGGCCGTGGCGTTGGCGATGCCCCCGCCGGTGCACACCGCGAGGACGCCGTCATCGTTGCTAAAAAGGGGGAAGGGCCCGGCGGGAAAGGCGTGTTCCCGGGGCAAGGGAAACTCTTCCACCCAGCGCTGCAGCTCCCCGGGGACATCGCCCCGGGGCGCGCCCCGCTCAAACATGGTGACCACCACGACCTTAATGGTTTCCGCCGACAACCCTGGCAGAGGCAGCGCAAGCAGCACAACGAACAGAGGAAGGAACCCTCGAGCCATGGATCGCACTCCCAGAAACGTAGAAGATGGGGGGTTTTTCAAAGTGTAACGAAAAACGCCGGCCCCTAGGGGCCGGCGTTTGAGGTCCGTCAAAGGCTGCGCCTTAGAAACGGTACGCGGCGCGGAGCGAGAAGTTCCGGGGCAGCTCGGGAAGCACAACTACGCTCCCGAAGAGATTCGGGAAGTTCGCCCGGAAGTACTCTTCGTCGGTGACGTTGTTGATCATCCCCGCGAAGTTCCAGTTACCAATCTCGTAGGACGCCCCAATGTTCACAAGGGTGTAGCTCGGGAGGCGGACGGACCGGGAAAACCCTGAGTCCACCGCATCAGCACGGACCACGGACCCGTTCACGGTGAGGCCGTTGAAGAAGTCATAGGTCGCGGTGGCGGAGTAAATGTTCTCCGGGATACCAGCGCGGCGCGCGTCACGACCGTTAAGGAAAACCTGCCCACCCAGCGCACTCCCGAAGAATGCCCCCGGGGCAACATTGAGATCGTCGTTCCCGATGAAGCTGAACCGACCGCCATCGGATTCCGTGGTGAGGTTCGTCACCTCAATTTTGGAGTAGCCCGCCGTGAGGAGAAGCGCATCGTTCACTGCCCACCGCACCTCAACCTCCGTGCCCTCGGTTTCCGTCGCTTGGTTTGTGGTAATCGACTGGGCCGAGAAGTCGGTCCGCTCCTGGCGGTACATGGAGACGGCGAAGTAAAGGGTGTCGTCGAGGAAGCTGCCCTTAACGCCGCCCTCCATGAGCTCGGAGACGTCGAAGGCGCCGCCCTCAAGAATGTTATCAACGGTGATTTCCGCGCCTTGGCCGGCGATGACCGTGGATTGTTCGGAGGCCGTAAAGTACGGACGCAGACCGATGGGGGAGCCCCAGCTAATGGAAGCGCTCCAGGAAATGCCGTTCCGCGTGTCCTTACCGGAGAGGCTATTTGTTGGGAAGAGGAGCTTCTCAACGGGGGTGCGGCTCTCCATCTCGATGGTGTCCCAGCGAAGGCCAAAGGTCCCGGACAGGCCGTTTTCGTGGGTCAGATCTACCAGGGCCGCCAAGCCGATGTCCGTGTACTCGCCAATGTAGTACTCGGTGTAATCGTCATCGATTTGGGTTGCTAGCAGACGCTTGTCGAGAGCCGTTGAGGGGCCCGTCAGATCCCGGCGATCGAAGTACTCGTTAATGTAGTCATCGCCACGCTCAAAGTCCGTGAAGCGGATGGAGGGAGATAGCTGCCACTGGGTAACGAGGCTGCCCTGGTCGATTTGTCCTGCGATCACGAGCTTTTCTTCGACCACCCAGGTGTTCTGCGCCTGGGAGAACCCATAGACGTTTTCCGAGAGGTTGTCGTACTGCTCGTAGAAAAGCTGGTTCTTAATTTCAATCCCGTTATCCAGAAGGTAGAACGCGTCGAAGTAAAGGGTCAAAACCTCCGCCTCTAGGGTGTCCTCTTCCGCGACTAGCACTTGATCAAAATCAAGCTGGGCCGTTCCCACATTCTCCAGGGGGATCGGATTTACTCCGAAGTCATCGAGGGTCTGCCCCGTTTCTGGAATCACCCCAAAAGCGAACTCAAAACCGTTGCCCGCAGCATTGTATTCCTGGTGAGAAATCACGCCGTCGCCGTTGGTATCTAGCGGGGCCGGCGAGCCCGTGATGTAGGTACCGTTGTCAACGAGCTCCTGGGTGAGACGGTTCCAGCCCGCCACCTGGTTGCCCACGTACTCGTGGTACATGGCACCGGTTTGGATGCGCAGGCGATCGTTCACATCCATGTCGAAGGAGGCCTGGAGCACGGTCTGATCCGTGTCCGTGTTCTCGTAGAAGCTATCGGAGTCTTCGACGCTACCGAAGAGGTAGTAGCCGTAGTCCTTCCCAGCGATTTTGCCAGGACCGCCCACTTCGGCGGTGATCACGTTGTTGTTCCAGCTTCCGCGGTTGAAGGTCACCATGCCTTCCGCGTCGGTCATGTATTGACCGGAATCGGCGCGGGCGCTCTTCGGTTCGAAGTTCAGGTAACCACCGATTTTGGAGGGCCCAAAGATCGGGGACGCCGGGCCCCGCACCACGTCGATACGGTCAGAGGCGGCGATGGGGGTGGGGTAGTTGCCGGGGTTATCCAGGCGGCGCATCCCGCGAAAGTAGGTTTCCCCAGGGGTTCCGCGGACGTCGAGGGAGCCCGCGACGCCGAAGAAGGACTGGGTGAAGCTACCGGGAGCGAGGGCAACCATGTCATCAATATCGTTGATGCCGAAGCGCTCGATCTGCTCGGAAGAGATCGTGGAAGCGGAGCGGGGGAGTTCGAGGAGGGACTTCGAAAAGCCGAAGACCGATTCCACGTTTTCCCCGGGGAGGCTGCGAAGGCTGCCCTGCACCACGATTTCTTCTACCCGTGCTTCCTCCGCCAGTGCTGCGGCGGGAAAAGATGCTGCCAGTACGGCTGCCGCCAGCGCACGCCGTGCACCGAAGGAAACCCCCTTACCGTTGAATTTCGTCATGTCCAAGACCCCTGGGATCGAATGGTTGCGACGGCGGAAATCAAACGCTTTGACGCCGCAACGCCGGCGAGGACGCGCAGAGGCAAACCATTTTGGGAGGAATTTCACGCCACCTTCGATAAACGGCACAGAAAAGCTTGCACCAAGGCGATTCGATACTACGAAAGATCGGAATCGCTAGCCCTCCAGCCACCACTAGGGGGCTGGCCGGTTGAAGTATACGCAAGACAGGCGCAAAGGCAGAGTTTGTTTCGAAATTATTGCAAGCGGACCGTTCAATGGCGCGATTTGAATATCTTGATCCAATCTCCGAGCCGAAGGCGCCTACAGGAAGGCGAATTTCAGCCCAAAAACGCCTGCGATCAGCCAGACCGCCGCCGGCGCTTCTCCGGCCCGCCCGCTAATCAACTTCACAAGGGCGTAGACGATAAAGCCAATGCCGATGCCGTCGGCCACGGAGAAGAACAGGGGCATGGCGAGCGCCGTGACCACTGCCGGGGCGGCTTCTGTCAGATCATCCCAAGGCAAATCGGCCAGGCCCCGGGCCATGAGGCAGGCCACGAAGAGCAGCGCCGCGGCCGTGGCGAAGGGGGGCACGCTTTGCGCCAGGGGCGCAAGGAAGAGACAGGCCAGAAACAGCAGGCCTGTGGTCACGGCCGTGAGCCCCGTCCGCCCCCCAGCGGCCACCCCGGCCCCGCTCTCGATAAAGCTGGTAGTCGACGAGGTGCCGAGGAGCGCGCCCAGCGCTGTAGCGGAGGAATCAGCGAGGAGCGCCGCGCGCAGCCGCGGTAGGGTGCCGTCAGGACGCGCGATACCGCTACGCTCAGCCACCGCCACGAGGGTGCCCGCGGTATCGAAGACATCCACCAGCAGCAGGGTGAGGATGGTGGTGAGCATGGACAGGGAGAGGGCGCCCTGAATATCGAGCGCAAAAAGGAGGGGCGTGGGATCCGGCGGGAGCGCCAGCACGCCCTTGAACTCCGCGGTCCCCGTGAGCCATCCCAATACGGTCATGGCCAGCATCCCGAGCAGCACCGCAGCCGCCAGCCCCCGGGCTGCGAGGGCCACAATGAGGGCAAAGCCTAATATGGCCATCATGGGACCGGCGCTGAGGAGGGTCCCGGAGGTAACGAGGGTGGCCGGATCGTCGACCACAATGGCGGCGTTGCGCAAAGAAATAAAGCCAATGAAGAGCCCGATGCCCGCCGCAATGCCCAACTTCAAGCTTCGGGGAATGGCATTAATGAGCCAGGCCCGGAGCGGCAGCACGCTGAGCACGATAAAGATGACCCCGGAAACAAAGACGGCGCCAAGGGCGGTCTCAAAGCGGTGCCCCTCGCCCAGCACCACGGCAAAGGTAAAGAAGGCGTTTTGCCCCATGCCCGGGGCCAGCGCCACGGGATAATTCGCCAGCCAACCCATGGCCAGGGAGCCGAGGGCCGCGGCCAGGCAGGTGGCCACAAAGACCGCGCCGTAGTCCATGCCCGTTTGCGACAGAAGGCTCGGGTTCACCACGACGATGTAAGCCATGGCCATAAAGGTCACGAGCCCCGCCTGCACCTCCCGCTGCGCCGTCGTACCTTGCTTGGCCATTTGGAATCGTTCGAGCACGGCGGACCTCATTGGGGATCATTGGAAGAGAGCGCAAAAGAGTACACGCTCTCCCTAACTTTAGGTGGTTCTAGGAAGAAACCGAACCCTTAAGCCTAACTTTAAAAACTAAGCGTTTAGCCACTTTTTTTGAAAAAAAGGCGCCTTTGGCGAGTGCTTTCAAGGGGAAACCGTCATACGATCAAACGGTTGCCGATATGAGCAGATCACCATGCGGACAACGCTCAAAACGCGCTACGCCCTCCCCGAGGGCTGGGCTCACGGCCTTAGTGACGCGGGTTACGCGGTGCCAGCGCTGCTTCGGGATGCGCAGCTCTCGGAAGCGCGCCTCACCGATCCTAGCCCCCGGCTCACCACGGAAGAATACTTTCGCCTCTGGCGCGCCGTGGAGCGGCGGAGCGCCGCCGAAGCGCCGTCCCTGGCGCTTCTCGAACAGATCACCTACGGCACCTTCGCCCCGGCGGTCATCGCCACCCTATGCAGCCCCACCCTCGCTGCCGGCTTCACGCGCCTAAGCCGCTTTAAGGCCCTCATGGGGCCCCTTCAGCTTCGGGTCATGCGTCCTTCAAAGGGCCTCGAAATCGATCTATTTTTTCTCGAGCAAGGAGATCGGGTACCGGACTCCCTCGTCCTGCTCGAACTGCTAACGCTCGTGCGCTTAGGCCGCCTCGGCACCGATGAAATGCTCATCCCTAAGCGGGTCCAGGCGCCGCTCCACCGTCCGCCCTCGGCGGCCTACGCTCGATTCTTCGGGACGCCCATTCAACCCGGCACCATCATCAGCCTTCAGTTTTCCAGCGCTGACGCTGAGCGCCCCATCCGTACTGCGGATCGGATCCTCACGCGCCACTACCCGGAGCATCTCAGCCAGGGAAAAACTCCGCTCCAGAGCCGCCTGAAGCGCTGTCTGATGATGACCTTGCCGAGTGGCCACGCCTCCGTGGAGGCGGCCTCGGAGCGCCTCGAGACCCGCCCCCGTACGCTCCAGCGCCAGCTCCAGCAAGAGGGCACGAGCTTTCAGCGAATGCTGCAGGAGACGCGTTTAGGCCTCGCCAATCATTACCTCATGGCGACGGATTTCAGCCATTCGGAAATTGCCTATCTCCTCGCTTTCACGGACCCCAACTCCTTCTTCCGCGCCTACCAAAGCTGGACCCAAAGCACGCCGGAGCAAGCTCGGCAGCGGGGCCATGCGTAAGCGCCTTTGGCTAAGGCCTAAGCCCTGGCGCTTTTGCCTCCTTCTCCTCTGGCTTTCACGACCCCTGGCCGCGGAGCCCGCCACGGTGCATCCCGCTCTCACCGCCCTCGCCGAAGGCGCGCCCTACCCTGCCACCCTGGTCGTAAAGGCCCCGGGCATGGCGACACCCTGGGTATCCGCCATGGCCCCAGCCCAGCGCCGCTCGGTGCCCGCGTCCACCTTTAAGATCGCCAGCACCCTAGCGTCCCTCGAGGCGGGTCTGGTCGCCGATGCCGACACCGTTTTGCCTTGGGACGGAATACTTCGGGATCGGGAAGAGATCAACGGCCCCCTACCCCTACGGGAAGCCTTCCACCGCTCAGCCCTCCCCCACTACCAAGCCCTCGTGGCCCGCCTTGGCCCCAGCGCCATGGCCGCCTTCCTTGCGCGCGTCGGCTATGGCAATGCGAGCAGCGATGACAGCGTCGAATTCTGGCTCCGAGGGCCCCTCGCCATCTCCCCCCTGGAGCAGGTGGCTTTTTTAAAGGCCCTCAGCCTCGGCGAACTCCCGGCAGACCCCGAGGCCCAGGAGAAGCTCTGGACTCTTATGGAAAAAGCCCCCCTCCGTGGTCGCCCTTGGAGGGGGAAGACAGGCTGGAGCCGACCGGCCGGGGGGCCTGACGTCGGCTGGTTTGTGGGCGCGCTCGACGCCCCGAAAGGGCGCTGCTTCGTCGCGCTGCGCCTGGAAGGGTCGCATCCCCAAGCTGCCATCTTCTTGCCCCAGCGGGAGGCCCTCGCCCAGGCGGCGCTCGCGCGCATCCCCAGTTGCGGGGGGTAGGAGGCAGAATCTCCGCCCCGGGGGTCGACGGAGGCCCTGGGAGTTGCTATTCCTCCCTTACGACCATTCTTAACGACCCTGCGGGAGGCAACATCCGGTGACCAGCGCGTCCGAAGTGCTCTTTATGGCCAAGGCTCTCTATCGCGGAGCCACCATGAAGCAATATGACCGGGAGAGCGCCGAAAACCTGGGCACCCTACTCACCCGGCAGGCGGAGCGCCGAGGCGATGCGCCGGCCCTCACCTGCGAAGGGGAAACGATCAGCTGGCGGGAGTTCGAAATCCGAGCCAACCGGGTGGCCCAGTACTTAAGCGGCCATCTTGGCCTAGGCAAGGGCGACGCCGTGGCCATGATGCTGGAAAACCGCATCGCCTTTCTGACCACGCTCTTTGGCATCTGCAAGCTGGGCGCCGTGGCGGGGCTTCTGAATACGAATCAGCGGGGCCCCGTGCTCCTCCACAGCCTAAACACCATCGACGCCAAAGCGCTTCTCATAGGAGAGGAGTGTCTCCCGGCCATCGTGGAGATTGAAAGCGACCTCCCCATGGACCCCGGCGCGCGCTTGGTGGTCCCGGACCGTGGCGGTGCCACCCTTCCCTCCTGGGCCCGACCCTTTGACGATCGGGACGACGCACTCCCCGACGGCGTCCCCGACGCGCAGGCGACGGTACTCCAAAAGGACCCCTGCTTCTTTGTTTTCACCTCGGGCACCACGGGCCTTCCGAAGGCCGCCGTGCTGTCGAACGAACGGTGTTTTAAGGGCATGCAGGGCTATGGGGTGGTATGCCTAAACATTCAGTCCGAGGATCGGGTGTACAACTGCTTGCCTCTCTACCACTCCACGGGGCTGGTCATTGGCCTCGGCTCCGTGCTCTGGGCCGGCGCCAGTACCGTGCTGCGCCGCCGCTTCTCGGCCAGCAACTTCCTGCGGGAGGTTCGGGAGCAGCGATGCAATACCTTCGTCTACGTGGGCGAGCTGTGCCGCTACCTCATGAATCAGGCCCCGGCCCCCGATGACGCCGACAATCCCCTGGAAAAGATGATTGGAAACGGCCTGCGCCCGGATATCTGGCAGCCCTTCAAAGCGCGCTTTGGTGTCCCCCGGGTGCACGAAATCTACGGCGCCAGCGAAGGCAACTCGGGCTTTGTGAACGCCTTTAACAAGGACGAAAC
>JADHNT010000084.1 GCA_016779385.1 Pseudomonadales bacterium | reverse complement strand
AGAAAGACTTCGTCGGGGGTGGGGGCCCAGCTCGGGCCCCAGAAAAGATCATCAATTTCCACCACCGGCTGCCCGAGGGCCCGGGCGAGGGCTCGGCCCAGGGTCGATTTCCCGCTACCGCTGCTGCCTACCAAGTTGACCCGGTCGAAGTCCGACCGGGTGAGGTCAGCAAGAGTGTTCTCGAAGGTTGGCGATCCCCCCTTAGGCATCGCTGCCTTGGGCGTCGGCAATCCACCGATCCACCCGCGCTTCCAACAGCGTCAGGGGCATGGCGCCCCCGCCGAGAATCGTGTCGTGGAAGACCCGAATATCGAAAGCTTCCCCCAGGGCGGCTTCCGCTTTTCGCCGGAGGGCTTGGATGCGCAGCATGCCAATCTTGTAGCCCGTGGCTTGCCCAGGCATGACGATATAGCGCCGCACTTCGGAGCGCGCCTGCGCTTCCGTGATAGGGCCATTATCGAGGAAGTAGGCGTTGGCTTCGGCTTCGGTCCAGCCCTTGGCGTGGAGTCCCGTGTCCACCACGAGGCGAATGGCCCGCCACATCTCCGAGCCCAGACGACCGAACTCCGAATAGGGGTCCAGGTAGGTGCCATCGATTTCCGTGGCCAGCCACTCGGCGTAAAGGCCCCAGCCTTCCGCGTAGGCGTTGAAGTTGGTCTGGGTCCGGAAGGTGGGAAGGCCCTCGAGCTCCTGGGCGATGGCAATCTGCATGTGATGACCTGGCAGCCCCTCGTGATAGGCAATGACCTCAAGCTCATGCTTTGGCATGGCATTCATGTCCGACAGGTGGGCGTAGTAGATGCCCGGGCGGGAGCCGTCGAGGGCCGCGGGGTAGTAATGCTGGGCAGCGCCATCTTGCTCCCGGAAGCGCTCGACCCGGCGCACCACGAGGTCCGCCTTGGGCAGGATCCCGAAGTAGTCCGGGAGGCGCGCCTTTATGCGCTCGATCACCGCCGTGGCTTCGTCCAGGTAGGCCTGGCGACCGGCGTCCGTATTGGGGAAGTAGAAGCGCTCATCCCCGGTCGCGCCCCGGAGCATGTCAAAGAAGGCCCGCAGGTCACCTTCAAAACCCACCAGTTTCTTGATGATTTCCATCTCCCCTCGAAGCCGGGCGACCTCGGCGAGGCCAATCTCGTGGATTTCATCGGCGGTGAGATTCGTGGTGGTGTGTCGGCGCAGCAGGTAGTTGTAGTAGGCGCCGTCGTCGTTGCGGTTCGAAAGGCCGGTGACCGGGCCCTCGTCCTCGGGCAGTTCGCTTTCGGCCCAGGCCAGAAGGCGCCCATAGGCCGGGGCAAGGCCCTCGGTCAGAGCCAGGCGCGCCTCCTGGCGATAGCGGCGCGCGTCCTCTTCGGAGATCTGTTCGTCCTTAAGCAGTGATGCAACTTCGCTTTCAAAATCCCCCCACAGATCCGAGGGCTCGCCTTCCGTAAAGGGCGCGCCGGTGACCACCTTTTTTGCCTGCTCGATAACCCCCTCGAGGGCGAAGGCGGGGGTTTTAAGGCCCTGAGCCTCGGCAGCCTCAGCGCGGTCGATCATCTGATTCAGCGCTCGACCCCCTTCCCGATATCGGGCAATCAGGCCCTCAAGATCAAGAGGGCTCGCCACGGTGTGAAAGCTGATGAGCAGGGTGGGCAGGAAGGACTGGGCCCCATTCATCTGATCGAACTGGTAGTCCGCGAGGCGGAACGTGGCGCCGTCCCGGGCCTGCTCGTATTGATAGACCCAAAGGTCCCAGGAATCCTTTAGGTGCTGAGGCAGGGCGTCATGGTCGAAGTTGGCTTTGAGGTCTTCAACCGTTCCCGCAAGCCAGGCCAGTTCCGCTTCTTCCGAGGCGAGGGACAGATCGTCGATCTCCCCTTGCCGCTCCTTTCGCCCCAGGAAGGTGAGGGAGATGGGGCTTCGCTGAAGTTGCTCCTCGTACTTCGCCTCGAACCACGCGGAGAGCGCTTCTGCGTTGGCGCCCGCGTCCACCGGGGGCGCTGCAGGTGGGGCTTCACCGCAGGCAGCAAGGCCCGCCAGGAGGGTGAGCAGGGTGGCTAGGCGTCGCATGGGAAACTCCTTTTCCGATTGCGGAACACGGGAAAGCCGCGAGTGTAGCAGCGGCCGGCGGCGGCGTGGCGGGCCTCAGCGGGTATACTTCTACCTTTCCTTTAAGAGGGGCCTTTCATGGCGGACACCCCGGACGTCCTGGTGGTCGGCGGTGGCGCAAGCGGCCTGCTCTGCGCCATCAGTGCGGCCTACCGGGGGCTCACCGTGCGCGTGCTAGAGATGGGCCCGAAGGTAGGCCTGAAGATCCTCGTCTCCGGGGGCGGACGCTGCAACTTCACCAATCGACGGGTAGACCCCCGGGAACACTTTCTGTCCGAGAACGCCCACTTTTGTATTTCCGCCCTAAAGCGCTTCACGCCAGAAGACTTCATCAAGATGGTGGAGACCGCCGGCATTGCCTATCACGAGAAAACCCTCGGCCAGCTGTTTTGTGATCACAGTGCTAAGGACATTGTCGCCATGCTCCTCGCCCACTGCGAAGCGGGCGGAGTGGATATTCGCCTTCGGCAAGAAGTTACAGCGATCCATCCCTTATCCGAGGGCGGATATCGGGTTGAATCCTCCGGAGGCACCTTTTCTGCACCCCAGGTGGTGCTGGCCACGGGAGGCCTTTCCCTGCCGAAAATCGCCAGTGACTTGGCCCTGCGGGAGGCGGAGCGCCATGGCCTAGGCCGGGTGGCGCCGCGCGCAGGCCTCGTCCCGCTGACCTGGCGCAGTGACGATAAAGCGCGCTTTGAATCCCTCGCAGGGATTTCCGTCGACGCTCTGGTGTCCGCGGGCGGGGGATCCTTCCGGGAGAACCTCCTGTTCACCCATCGGGGGCTGAGCGGTCCAGCAGTGCTTCAGGCGTCTTCCTACTGGCGGGAAGGGGAGGCGGTGGAGATCAATCTGCTTCCCGATCAAGACGCGCTGAGCTGGCTGAAGGACGGGCAGGAGCGCTTTCCCCGGCAGCAGCTGTCGACGTTATTGAAGAGCGCCTTGCCGGCGCGTCTCGTAGAGGTGTTGGTCGTGGCGGACTTCGCTGATGCGCAGCTGGCTAACGTTTCCGATAACACGCTTGAGCGCCTGGCAGAACGCCTCGGCGCCTGGCGCGCTTACCCCAACGGTACGGAAGGCTATCGCACGGCAGAGGTCACCCTCGGGGGCGTCGCCACGGAGGAGGTCTCCTCCAAAACCTTCGAGACGAAGAAGTTTCCCGGCCTCTACCTTGTGGGCGAAGCCCTCGACGTCACGGGGTGGCTCGGGGGCTACAACTTCCAGTGGGCCTGGGCCTCGGGCTGGTGCTGCGGCCAGCACCTCTGCTTTGCGGCCCCCTAGGCGGGGGCCCGAGCCAGATCCTCCCTCACGTGCTTGGCGGCAATCAGGTAGTGCACCGTGCTCCAGACGGAGACCACAGGAATCACATACACCATGGCGTAGCGAATGGACTCGAGGCCGAAGTGGGGCTCGAGGAGGTCGCTCACCCAGCCGATGAACAGAGGGCCGCCGCCGAGGCCAACGAGATTCAGCACGAAGAAAAGAATGGCCGAGGACAGGGCGCGCATACGCAGGCCCACGAGGGAGTGGGTGACGGCGATGTTCGGCGCCAGATAGGCGGCGAAGAAGATTGCCGGGACGAAGTTCAGGGCGAGGGCCAGGTAGGTTTGGTCCGTGGTGTAGATAAACAGGGTGAAGGGGATGGTGACGATGGTCGTCACCGCTGGCACCCACTGATACCAGCGCTGATCCCGCACCGCGAGCTTGTCCGAGAGATAGCCCCCCAGGAAGGTGCCTGCGCCGCCGGATACGGAGGCCAGGGCAAGCCAGGTGCCGAGCTCACCGGTGCTGATTTCGTGAAGACGAAGGAACAGCGATGGGAGGAAGTTCCCTGCGCCGTAGGTAATAAACGCGTGAAGGCCGCAGGCGATGGAGAGGTGGCGGAAAGACGGCCGGGACCAGAGCAACGCCAGGGTGTCCTTGAAGGGGGGCGGGGTGGTATCGCTTCCCTGTTTGCCTTCTGCGAGGCCACGCACGGGCTCGGCCACCACCAGGCGTAGGATGACCGCCAGGGCCACCCCGGGGAGGCCGACGACGATGAAGGCCGTGCGCCAACCATAGAATTCGTTGATCCAGCCCCCGAGGAGAAACCCTAAAAGCACGCCAATGTTGATGCCCATGGAGTAGACGGCCAGGGCCGTGGCGCGCCGTTCCCCCTCGAAGATATCGGAAATAATCGCGTGAGCCGGAGGGCTGCCTCCCGCTTCCCCCACGGCGACCCCGATGCGTGCCAGCAGGAGCTGGATATAGTTTTGAGCGAGGCCACTTACGGCGGTCATGCCGCTCCAAACCGCAAGGGCCATGGCGACGATGGAGCGCCGCGTGCCCTGGTCCGCGAGGCGAGCAATGGGAATGCCAAAGCTCACGTAGAAGATGGCGAAGGAAAAGCCCGACAGCAGACCGAGCTGCTTATCGGACAGGTCCATTTCCGTCTTGATCGATTCCTGCAGGATGACCAGCAGCTGCCGGTCGATAAAATTAAAGGAGTAGACCATGGTCAGGAGGGCGAGCACCCCCCAGCGGTAGCCGGGGCGCTCGTAGGCGCTGGGGCTGAAGATCGACACGGTTAGCGATCCTGGGCTTTCTGGGCGTCCAGGGTTTTACGGCGCAGGCGCCGCATGCCGCCAAGCCAGCGATCCACGTCTTCTCCCTTGCGCCGGACGTATTCGCCCACCTCCGGGTGGGGTAGCACGTAGAAGCGCTCCTCCCGCAAGGTATCGATGACCACCACGGCAAGCTCATCGGCTTCGATAATGCCGTCCGTTTGCCCATCGCCTAGGCTCCGGGGCGCCATGGCCGTGTTGACGCCCTGGGGGCAGAGCACGGAAACCTTGATGCCATCGTCCCCGTGGGTCATGGAAATGAATTCCGCGAGCTTCACGGCGGCGGCCTTGCTCACGGTGTAGGGACCACTGCCGAGGGCTGCAAGCAGGCCAGCGGCAGAGGCGGTGTTCAGAAGGTAGCCCTCGCCCCGCTCGATCATGCCGGGCAACACGGCTCGAGCCGCATAGAGGTGGGCCATGACGTGGAGTTCCCACTGGGCTTGCCAGATCTCGTTGCCGGCCTCGAGCAGGGGGCCGTCGGCCCGGGCGGAAGCCCCGGCGTTGGAGCAGAACAAATCGATTTGGCCATGGTCCGCGAGGACCTTTTCGACCAGGGCGTGCACCTGGGCTTCATCGGTGACGTTGCAGGCATACCCTGCGCAGCCAAGCTCCGCTGCCGCGGCCTTCACGGCGGCCTCGCTCAGATCCGCGATCACTACGGCGCGGGCGCCTTGGGCCAGGAAGGCCTTGGCCATGGCTTGTCCAATGCCGCCGCTGCCCCCCGTGATCACCGCGACCTTCCCTTGAAGCTCCATGCGTACCTCCCCCCGAATTTGTTGTTCCGGGAGTCTGGCTTGGGCGGGCCGTGGAGACAAGGGAGGGGCAAAGCTGCTAGCCTGAGGAGGCTTATTCGGGGAGAGAAAGCCATGAGACAACTTTGGAAAGGGGCGGCCCTTGCCGCTGCCATCGTTTTGGCGGGCTGCGCAGCGGAGCCTGCGCCGACCGAACTCGAAGTCGCCCAGGGCGCCGGGGCGCCATTTTTTGAGGGCATGGGCGCCTACACCATGCCGATCACCACCGATGATGCCTATGCGCAGCGCTATTTCGATCAAGGCATGGTGCTGGCTTTCGGCTTCAATCATGCCGAGTCCATTCGCAGCTTCCGCGCCGCGCAAGCGCGCGATCCGTCGTGCGCCATGTGCTTCTGGGGCGAGGCCCTGGCTACGGGGCCGAATATCAACGTCACGAGTAACGGTAAGGCCATTATGAGCCCCGATGAGCGCCGCCGGGCGCGGGCCGCCATCGACCAGGCTCTGGCGCTCATGGAGGGCGCGAACGCGCGGGAACAGGCGCTGATCAAGGCGCTGGATAAGCGCTATGACGGCAATCCGGAAACGCCAAGGGCGCCGCTGGACGAGGCCTGGGCGGAGGCCATGGGCGCGGTGGCTTCGGCCTACCCGGAGGACAGCACGGCGGCCTCCATCTACGCTGAAGCGCTCATGAACACCATGCCCTGGGACTATTGGGGTCCCGATGGGGAAGCGAAGCCCGAGACGCAAAAGGTGATCGCGAGCCTCGATCGTGTGCTTGCCCGGGATCCGGACCATCCCCTGGCGTTGCACCTCTACATTCACGCCCTGGAAGCCTCAAGCAATGCGGCGAAGGCGGAAGCAGCGGCGGACCGGCTCACCGATCTCGTACCCGGCTCCGGCCACCTCGTGCACATGCCCAGCCATATCTTCTTCCGCGTCGGGCGCTACAACGACGCTGTGGAGGCGAATATCAAGGCGGCGGACGTGGATGAGGCGTACATTGCCCAGTGCAACGCCCAGGGCTTTTACCCGGCTATGTACTACCCCCACAACATCCACTTCCTGTGGGCGTCGGCGAGCATGCAGGGGCAAAGCGCGCTGTCGCTGCAAAGCGCCCGCCGAGTGGTAGAGAACGTTCGCGTCGAGCAGGTGGAGCAGTTCCCCACCATTCAGTTTTTCCGCACCGTACCCATGCTATCCCTTGTGCGCTTTGGGCGTTGGGACGATATTCTGGTTGAGCCCGAGCCTCGGGAAGACTTCGCCTTCGCACGAGCTATCTGGCACTACGGCCGGGGCGTCGCCCTGGCCGCGCAGGGGCAGGGTGACGAGGCCCTTGCAGAGCTGGCGGCCATTGAAGCTTTGGAGGACCGGGTGAACGAGATTTTCCTCGGGGCCTCCTATCCCGCGAAAGCGCTGCTAGGCATTGCGAAGGCTCTGCTCCTGGGGGAAGTGGCCTATCGCGCCGGGGATGCGGCGGCGGCTATTCCTTACTTTGAGCAGGCCGTGGCCCTTCAGGACGCCTTGCCCTACACGGAGCCGCCCTTCTGGTACTACCCCACGCGCCAATCCCTCGGGGCTGCCTTACTGGCCGCAGGGAAGGCCGCAGAGGCGCAGACGGTCTTCGAGGAGGACCTGCATGAGTACCCCATGAACGGCTGGTCCATGTTTGGCCTGGCCCAGGCGCTGGAGGCCCAGGGAGACGAGGCGGGGGCGAGCGCCATGCGTACCCGTTTCGAGCGGACCTGGCAGTTGGCGGACGTGGAGCTGACCAGCTCCACGCTCTAGAGGACCTTAGGGGGCGGCGCCGTGCGCTGCCCCCGAGGGCTCAGGAAAGGGCGAACAGCGCCTTGTAGTTATCGCGATAGAAACGATCTTTCTGCCGCCCTGTGGCTTCGGGCATGGCCCGCTCGAAGCGGCCGATGGGATCGTCCGTACCTTCATGGTGAGGATAGTCCGAAGCAAACATCAGCACCTCATCCATATCCTGCGCCAGCATCCAGCCGATGGGCTCCCCGGCGAAGGGGGTAATTTTGATCCGCTCATAGGCGTAGGCGCTAGGCACTAGCGCAAGTTCCGGCAGATCCTGAAACCGCTTGAAGGCCCGATGCGCTTGATCAAGCTGGCGAACCCAGCTGGCAAACCAAACGGCGCCGAGCTCTACCACGCCGATGCGGAGCCCCTTAAAGCGGTCCAGCACCCCGTCAAAAATCATGGCACTGAGGAATAGCTGGGCGTTGTAGCCAATGCTCATGTAGGCGAGGGCGTCTCGGGGCGCATCCCCGGCCTTTGGCTCCGGCACTTTGCGGCCGTTGGCATAGAAGCTCGCGGGGACGGGATCGTAGTAGCCCCCGTTTACGCCCACGTGCAGCAAGAGGGGTAAGCCGCTTGCTTCCACCGCCGCCCAAAAAACATCGTAGCCGGGATGGGTAAAGCTTTGACCGCCCTGCGGTGCGATGGTGTCGATGAGTACGCCCCCAGCGCCCTGATGAAGGGCCTCCTGCAAGTGTTCAAGGGCCCTTTGGGGACCGGCGCCCAGGGGGATATAGGCCGACGCGCGAAGGCGGGGATCGCCTTCGCAAAAGTGGGCGAGGCCATGGTTAAGGGCCGTCACGGCGCCGTGAAAGACCGTTTCCGATGGGCTGGCGAGGACCTGATTGAAAGCTGTCGTAGGGAACATCAGCGATTCTTGGAAGCCCAGGAGATCGTTGACGTGGCGGCGCTCCTCCCGATCCCAGGCCCCTAGGGCCTCGAAACCCTTGTAGCGCATGGACATGAAAGCCTCATCGGCGCTTTGGGCCAGGGTGGCATCGATCTTCCGTGCCTGCCGGGCCTGCTCGGCAGCCGCCAAGCGCTCGTGGGCGTGATTGTCGCCCTCAAGATAAGGCGCGAGGGCCTCCCGTACCGCAGGGGCCGCGAAGCGCGCTAGCCAGTCGGCGGGCTCCATCATGTGCGAATCGGCGTCGAAGATATCCTGGCGATGCGCGTAGGTCATATCACTCTCCTTCCCATGTCGTTTGAGGCTAGCGCGCTTTTCCGGCCCCGACAATTGGGGCTTTTCCTCTTCCGAAGGAGCTGCAATGCTGGAAGCTGGGTAGCACGGGCGCTAGCGGAGCACTCACCATGCTTCTCGATCTTGATCAGGGGCGGCTTTGGGTCTTTCTCCTAGGCCTTGGCGGCTTCGCCTTCCTTGAGGCCCTGTGGCCTGCGGGACGACGCAGGGGGGCTCGCGGCCCCCGTTGGCTCCGCCATGGCGCCCTCGCGGCTCTTAATACCTTGGTGATGCGCGCCTTGGTTTTCGTGCCGCTGTTGCTGTGGATGGTCTGGCTAGAGGAGGAAGGCTGGGGCCTCGTCCGGATCCTTGGGCTGGTGGGTATTCCAGAGCTGATCTTCTCCGTGCTCGCGCTGGATGCCTTTGATTACGTCTGGCATCGGGCCAACCACCGGGTGCCCTTCCTATGGCGGTTCCACAAAATTCATCACAGTGACCGGGAGCTTGATGTCACCACGGCGCTCCGCTTTCACCCCGGGGAGCTTTTTCTGTCCGGCTTCGCGAAAGCCTTTTGGCTGGCTGCGCTTGGACCAACGCCCGTGGCGTGGTTTCTCTTTGAGGCGCTCGTCAGCGCGTCCGCCCAGTTTCACCACGCTGACCTTCGTCTAGCTCCGAAGGTAGAGCGCTTTCTCCGCTGGCTGTGGGTCACCCCGACTTTCCATGGAGCTCACCATCTCGTGGATCGACGCTGGGGCGACCGGAATTTCTCCACCCTCGTGCCCCTCTGGGATTGGCTATTTAGTAGCTATGCCGCGCCTCCCGGGCCGTTGGATGAGAGAGGAGAGCCTCGGGCCTTTGGCCTTCCGGAGGGACGCGGTCATACCGATCGTCCCTTGGCCTTGCTTCTTGGCCCCTTTAGGGGGCTCAATCAAAGAGGAATGCGGCATGTCGGTCCACTTCATAGGAGTCGGGAATGATGAATCAACTTAAGACTTGCTACGGTGCTTTGATCCTCGTCCTTGTCATGGCGTCAGGCCTAGCGGCCGCTGCAGAGCACGGCGGTGCGCCTGCCCAGGCAAAGGAACACGGCGGCGAGGCGGCTAAATCCAAGGAACATGGCGGCGAAGCGGCTAAATCCAAGGAACATGGCGGCGAAGCGGCTAAATCCAAGGAACATGGCGGCGAAGCGGCTAAATCCAAGGAACATGGCGGCCAACCTGCCCCGTCAGCCAACGGTGGTCGCTAGGCTCTACCCACCGCTGGTCGTCCTCATCCTCGCTGCCCTCTGTCTCTCCCCCGCCAGCTGGGGAGAGCAGGGGCGTGTGTTCTACGCCGAGGACATCAAGGCGGCTATGGCAGAGCACATCGAGTCGCGGATCGATGAGGCCGGTCGCTTTTTTCTGGTCGATGATGAAACGGGCGAGCGCCTCACCCTGCGCTTCGTAAAAATTCACGATCCTGTGCGCGAGTTTGAGGATCGGCGCTACTTTGCCTGTACAGACTTCGCGGTGGAGGGGGCGCCGGAGCAACTCTACGACCTCGACTTTTGGCTCGTGCCCGATGGGGATCGGCTTAAGGTTGTAGAGGAGCGGGTGCACAAGGAGCCTCGAAAGGCGCCGATCTTTGGCTGGTACAAATATCCTCGCTACACCTTTGTGGATGATGAAGTTCGGCTGCTCTACCCGGAGGAGCGGGAAGCCGCTGCCGCTCGCGAACGGGCAGGGGAAGGATCGGATCTATGACGGAAAGCCCCGCCTCACAGTCGTGTGATGATTCGCTGCGCGTGCTTTACAACGGCAGCTGCCCCATTTGCAGTAAGGAAATCGAGCACTATCAGCGCTATAGCGATGGGAAAGGGCTTCCCATCGCTTACGACGACCTGAAGACGGAGGCCCGGGAAAGCTGGACCATCGACGAGGACAGCGCCGCGAAGGCACTTCGGGTGCGTCGAGGGGACCAGGTGCTCGTCGGCGTCGACGCCTTTCTAGCCCTGTGGGAGGCTATGCCTCGCTATCGGGTGCTGGCGCGCATAGTCCGCTTACCCCTCGTGCTTACCCTCGCGCGCTGGGTCTATGACGGCGTGCTGGCGCCGGCGCTGTTTTGGCTTCATCGGCACCGGGAGCGCCGCGGCTAGCACGGCTCTGTGAGAAAAACCGGAATCACCCGATCCGTCTTCTTCGCGTACTCCGCATAGGGTGGAAATACCGCAACCCCGGCGTCGTAGAGGCGCTGCCGTTCTTCCGGGTCCGTAATTTCCCGGGCCCGTAG
>JADHNT010000083.1 GCA_016779385.1 Pseudomonadales bacterium | reverse complement strand
CCCCGGGCTGCGCTTGAAGCGATGCTCATAATTCTGACCTCAGACTTCTAAGGGTTGCGGCTGCTGTGCCGCATGGGGGTGCTCCGGGCCCGCGTAGACCTTGAGCTTCTTGTAGACCGCCCGGCCGAGGGCGTTGCGGGGCAGCATGCCCTTCACCGCAGCCTCGATCACCCGCTCCGGGTGCTCGGCAATCATGTCCTTGAACACCACACCGCGAATCCCTCCAGGGTAGCCGGTGTGACGCCAGTAAGTCTTCTGCTCGGCCTTGTTGCCGGTCACAGCGACCTTCTCTGCATTGACCACGACGATGTAGTCCCCCGTATCCACGTGCGGCGTGAACTCGGGCTTGTGCTTACCGCGCAGTCGGCGGGCAATTTCCGTGGCCAAACGTCCAAGGGTTTTATCCGCAGCGTCGATGAGTACCCAATCGCGCCGCACGTCGGCCGGCTTCGTGCTTTCCGTCTTCATGGATTATGCAGTCCGTCGACGGCGCCCCAACGGCGCCGGAAAAATAAGGCCGCGCATATTAGCTATTCCCCCCCCGGGTGACAAGCGGGCCGCGCACCCTTTTTCGCCCCTCATGCCCGTCGCTCCCGGGCAAGATACTCATGGGACTGCATCTCGAGCAGACGGGAGGCCGTTCTTTCGAACTCAAAGTGCAGGCGCACCCCCTGATAGAGGCTCGTAATGGGCGCTCCGGCGCTGCAAATGAGCTTTACCCCCCGATCGTAAAATTCGTCCACCAGGCTCACGAAGCGCCGCGCCCCATCCTCCTGACGCTCCGTAAACTGAGGCACGTCGCTTACGAGCACGGTGGAAAACTCGTGCGCCAGCGCGATGTAGTCGTTCTGGCTTCGAGGCCCCTCGCACAGCGTCCCATAGCGGAACCACACCACGTCGTCGTGCTGCCCAAGGTTGGGGAGGCTTCTCCCCTCTACCTCCAGCGCTCCGGGCACGGGTGCGAGCCCTCCGGTAAGGGACTGGTATGCGGTCCGGAGGGCCGCTTCCGCCTCCGGGCCCAAGGGGGTGTGGTAAAGGGCCGCTTGGCTGAGTGCTCGGAGCCGATAGTCCGCAGCGCTTTGGAGCTCGTAGACCTCCGTATGCGTTTCCAGAAGGGCAATCGCCGGCAAGAAGCGCCGGCGCTGAAGGCCATCTTTATATAACCCGGCGGGGGGGACGTTGGAGGTGCTCACCAGAGTTACGCCCCGGGCGAAGAGCGCCGCAAAGAGCTCCCCCAGGAGCATCGCATCCGTGATGTCAGAGACGAAAAACTCGTCAAAGCAAATCACCCGAGTGCGCTTCGCCCACTGCTCCGCAATGTGCTCGAGGGGATTGGCCTTTCCCGCCTCCGCCTTCAGCGCCTCGTGCACCCCTCGCATAAAGCGGTAGAAGTGCACGCGCTCCCCCACTCCCGGGGGGAGGGCTTCGAAAAACAGATCCATAAGAAAGGTTTTACCTCTCCCCACTCCGCCCCAAAGGTAAAGGCCTTGAAGCGGCGCCTGGGGAGCGCGACCCCGGAGACGAAGCCGATCGAGAAGCCCTGGCGCCGGAGCCGGCGCTTGAAGCGCAGCGGCGAGCGCATCGAGCCTCTCTAGCGCTGCCCGCTGAGCCCGGTCTTCGCTGATTCGCCCTTCCTGCAGCGCCGCCTCGTAGCGCTCACTCGGTTTTGCCGGCGCGGCCATTTCCCAACCCTTTTTCCACCATGGCCCTTTTTCAACCATGGAATGCTTCAATAGGGGTCGCGACTCTAATGCCCCAACTTTGGAGGGGCAACATGAAAGGAGCCTGCCGCGTCATGGCATTGACTTCCTGGCACCGCCCCAAGCGCCTGATTCCCATTCTTGCCGGCATTGCTCTGGGGCTGCTCCTCGGCGCCCTTCTGCCAAGCGGAGGCGGCACCCGGGCTGGCAACAGCTACGCCGATGCGGTGGCCCTGGCGGCCCCCTCCGTGGTGAACATCTATACCCGGAAGCGCCTGACGCCGGAGCCCCACCCGCTGTGCGCCCTCCCTCGCTTCGAAGCCCTCTGCCGCCAGCTTCCGGAACGGCGAGCACGCATGGAGGGATCCCTCGGCTCGGGGGTCATCCTGGAAACCCGCGGCCTCATCCTCACCAATAACCACGTCATCGCCGACGCCGACGACATCATGGTGGTTACGGCCGACGGTCAGGAGTTCCCCGGGCGGGTTCTCGGCACGGATCCCAGCACGGACCTAGCTGTGGTTCAGGTGACCCCAGAGGCGCCTCTACGTCCGGCGCACCTGCGCCGGACACCGCTCCGGGTGGGGGATGCGGTCCTGGCCATTGGCAATCCCTTTGGCCTCGGGCAAACCGTCTCCCAGGGCATCGTCAGCGCCCTGGGGCGTCAAACCCTCGGGACGAGCCCTTACGCGGACTTCATTCAGACCGACGCCGCCATCAACCCCGGCAACTCCGGCGGGGCCCTCATTGACAGCGAGGGCGCCCTAGTGGGCATCAACACCCTCATTTTCAGCCGCTCCGGCAGCTTCGAAGGCATTGGCTTCGCCCTCCCCGCGGCCCTGGCCCTGGAAGTTGCCCAGGAAATCGAGAACCAAGGGCAAGTGATACGAGGCTGGCTAGGACTGGAGGCCGCAGAGAGCGCGGACGGTGCGGGCCTAATGGTGGCGGCGGTGCTCGCCGGCGGGCCCGCCAGCGTCGCTGGGCTACGCCCCGGGGACCGACTCCTGGCCCTGGATGGCCGCCCCGCCCGCCAGGCCCGGGAACTGGCCCAGCATATTGCAAGCCTCACGCCGGGGAGCCGCCTTCCCCTAGTCATCGAACGGCAAGGCAGGCAGATCCCACTGGAAGCTCGGGTCGGCCAACGCCCTCCCCAGCGCTAGGCAGGGCGGTCGGGGCCCCTAGGGGCCCTTATTATGGTCGAAGCCTTCCACCCGGAGGGCCGCAGCTCGGGCATGGGCTTCAAGCCCCTCCCCTTCTGCGAGAAGCACGGCGCTCTGGCCCAGCACCGCCGCCCCTTCGGCGGAGAACCCGATCAGCGAGCTGCGCTTTTGGAAATCATCGACGCCCAAGGGCGAAGAGAAGCGCGCCGTGCCAAAGGTCGGGAGCACGTGGCTCGGCCCCGCCAGATAGTCCCCCAGCACTTCCGCAGAATGACGCCCGAGGAAAATGGCCCCGGCATGGCGAATATCGGGCAGCAGCGCCTCCGGGTGATCGACGGCAAGCTCAAGATGTTCCGGGGCGATACGGTTGATGAGCGCCACCCCCAGAGCCAGGCTCGGCACTTCGATGAGCGCCCCCCGGGCCCGGAGCGATGCTTCGATAATGGCACGCCGGGGCCGCGCGGGAAGCGCGGCCTCCACGGCGGCCTCCACCGCATCGAGCAGGGCGGCATCGGGGCTGACCAAAATGGCCTGAGCCGCTTCGTCGTGCTCCGCCTGGGAGAACAGATCCATGGCCAGCCAGTGGGGATCCTGGGCGCCGTCGGCCAGCACCAAAATCTCCGAAGGCCCGGCAATCATGTCGATGCCCACGGGGCCAAACACTTGGCGCTTTGCCTCGGCGACGTAGGCGCCCCCGGGACCGACGATCTTATCCACGGGGGAAAGGGATTCGGTGCCGAAGGCCAGGGCCGCAATCGCCTGGGCGCCGCCCACACGGTACACCCGGTGCACCCCAGCCAAGTGCGCCCCCGCCAGCACTAGAGGATTCAAAACGCCGCCGGGGGTGGGCACGGTCATGATCACCTCCCGCACCCCAGCCACCTTCGCCGGCACCGCGGTCATGAGTACGGAAGACGGGTAGGCCGCCTGTCCCCCGGGCACGTAAAGCCCGACCCGATCCAGAGGCCGAATCAACTGACCCAGGAGGTTTCCGAATTCGTCCTTGTAGCGCCACTCATCCCGGCGCTGGCGCTCGTGGTAGGCCGCGATGCGATCCCGGGCCAGCTTAAGGGCGCTACGCTCAGCCTCGGGCAAGGTTTCAAAGGCCTCCCGAAGGGCCTCCTGGGGCACTTCGAGTTCCCCAACGCTCGTCGCCTCCACGCCATCGAACTGGGCGGTGTACGCCAGTAGGGCCTCATCACCCTTAGCCCGAACCTCGGCGATGATCTCCCGGACCCGCCCGCGAACCGCGCCATCCTCGGCGAGCTCCCAATGCAGAAGAGCCTCAAGATCGTCCTGAAAATTGGGGGCAGCGGCGCGCAGCCGTCGAAGCAAACCACTCATGCACGGGTCTCCTCAGCAGGCGCCGCGGGCAAGGCCGCGGCCAGCGCGTCGAGCATGGGTCGAAGCTCGGCCCGGTGCTGCTTCATAGACGCTTTATTCACGATAACCCGTGCACTGATGTTTTCGATGAGTTCCAGAGGCGCCAAACCGTTGGCCCGAAGCGTATTCCCCGTATCCACGATATCCACGATGAGATCGGCGAGGCCAATCAGGGGCGCGAGCTCCATGGCGCCACCCAGGGGTATGACCTCGATCTGCTGGCCCTGAGCACTGAAGTAGCGCTGCGCCACCTTCACGAATTTCGTCGCCACCCGAAGACGCTGACCGGGGCGAGGGGCAAAGGCCGGATCGCCGGCAGTCATGAGCCGGCAGCGGGACAGACCAAGATCGAGGGGCTCGTAGTAGCCCTCTCCGCCATGCTCTAGGAGCGTGTCCTTGCCGGTGATGCCCCAATCGGCAGCGCCATGGGCCACGCAGGTCGGGACATCGCCGCTGCGCACCACAAACAAACGAAGCCCAGGATGACGGGTTTCGAAGATCAGCTTTCGGCTACGTCGGGGATCCTCGAGAGGAGCGAGGCCCGCGACCTCCAAGAGGGGCAGCACCTCGTCGAGGATCCGACCCTTATTCAGGGCGAGGGTGAGCATGGGACATCCTTAGCGTAGCCTTAGGGGGCCCGGCGCCGAATCACCTGCGCACCCAGGCCGAGCAATTTTTCCGTCATGGCCGCATAACCACGGTCCATATGATAAAGCCGATCGATAATCGTTTCTCCCTCCGCAGCCAGGGCGGCAATCACCAGGCTAAACGAGGCCCGGAGATCGGTAGCCATGACCGGCGCCCCCACCAGCTTCGGAACTCCCGTGATCACGGCGCTACGCGCATCCTCAAGGCTGACCTGGGCGCCGAAGCGAGCCAGCTCGGGAACGTGCATGAAGCGGTTTTCGAAGACCGTCTCGCGGATACGGCTTACCCCCGTGGCCAGGCAGTCGAGGGCCATAAACTGGGCCTGCACATCCGTGGGGAAACCTGGATAGGGGGCCGTACGTAACGATACGGGGCGAGGCGACCCTTCGAGCGCCACCGTAATATGCTCCCTACCCCGCGCCACGCGCGCGCCAGCCTCCTCAAGCTTATCGAGCACCGCCCCTAGGTGTGCACCGTCGACCCCCTCAGCGGTCACAGACCCTCCCGTGGCCGCCCCGGCGATCAAGTAGGACGCGGCCTCGATACGATCGGCCATGATGCAATGCACGGGCCCCATTGCGGCCGGCACGGACAGCGCGTCCACGCCCTCAATCTCGATACGCGCGGTGCCTTCCCCATCTATTTTGGCCCCAAGGGTACGGAGGAAGGCCGCTAAATCGACGACTTCCGGCTCCTCGGCGGCATTCTCCAGCACCGTGGTGCCCCGGGCACAAACTGCCGCCATCAGCAAGTGCTCCGTACCCCCTACGGTGACCTGATCCATCACCAACCGCGCGCCCTGAAGCCCCCGGGGCGCCGTCGCCTCGACATAGCCTCCGCGCACCTCAAGCTCCGCACCGAGCCGCTTTAGGCCCGCCAGGTGCTGATCCACGGGGCGGGCGCCGATGGCGCAGCCCCCGGGAAGGGAGACGCGAGCCCGCCCCCGGCGAGCCAAGAGCGGGCCCAGCACTAGGAAGGAGGCGCGCATGGTCCGCACCAGCTCATAGGGGGCCTCGGGTTCGGCAAGCGTATGGGCATGCAGGGCAACCACCTCGTCTCCCCGATGGTCCACCGCGACCCCAAGGTGAGCCAGAAGCGCAAGCTGAGTGCGAACGTCTTGCAGCGAAGGCACCCGCCCAAGGGTCAAGGGCGCCTCCGTCAGCAAGCTCGCTGCGAGGATGGGAAGGGCAGAATTTTTAGCCCCAGATATGGGTACGGATCCGACGAGGGGGACCCCGCCGGTAATAACGAGTTGATCCATGGGGGAGGCTAGGCCCCGGCCTCCTCGGGGGTTTGGGCGATGATGGTGACCGCGTGCACAGCGCCGGAGGCGATGGCATCCCCGAGCCCCCTATAAACGAGCTGCTGCCGCTTCACCCGATTCAGCCCTTCAAACACCGGGGAGACGAGGCCGAGTTCGAAGCGACCGGCGCCTCCATCCACCCGAATTGAGGCCTCGGGGAAGGCCCCTTCCAGACGTTCCTGTAGCTGGCGGGCATCCATTAGCCATCTTCCTCCGTTTCGTCGGTCCCCAGCCAGGCGTCGATCACCGAATCCAAGGCCCCGGGGCCCCCGCTTTCCATCGCGCTGGCAAATTGATTGCGATAGGTCCGTCCAAAATTCACCCCATCCACAATGACATTTCGCACGCGCCAGGGCGCCTCCCCGTCGGGGCGAACCATGTCATAGACCACGGTGTAGGACTTTTTATTGTCGTCGGAGAGGGTCATCACCACCGCCGATCGCTCCCCCGAGGGCACGGCTTGGGCCCGGGGGGGTTGCACCTCATAGCCCTCAAACTTGAAGGCCAGGAGTGCTTTGGCGTATTTGCGCCCCAGCGCTTCCCCAAAATTTTTCGAAAAGCGCCCGCGTTGCTCAGGCGTGGCGCCAGCGAAGTAGGCGCCCATCACCCCTCGCGCGATCGCGTCATAGTCGACGAAGGCATCCATGCGCTGCCGCACCTCGCCGTAAAACGCTTCTAGGGCCTCCGGCCCCTGCTCCCGATAGCGGTCTATGGCCTCGAAAAGGGCGGCTGCCTCCTGCCGCACCAGCACATCTGCGGCTAGGGGATCGGCCTGGGTAGCCTGAATCCCTCCCAAGCCCAGAAGCAGGCACAGCACTAAACGCGTCCACATCATCAGCCCCTCCCAGCGCAGTCAACGGACGAGCAATAGTCTATCATTTCTCCCAGCGCCCGCGCTCTGCGCGCTCGACCTTTCAAGGATTCTCTACCATGGATGCTCCCGCATCGGAAAGCCTCCTGCTGGCCACCGGCGCCCTCGTCGCCGGGCTTGTGCTGCTCCTCTGGAGCGCGGACCGCTTTGTGGCCGGGGCGGCCGCCACCGCACAGCACCTGGGCATGACGCCGCTCATGATCGGCCTGACCGTGGTGTCCTTTGGGACCTCCGCCCCGGAAATCCTGGTCTCCCTCGCGGCAGCTCGGGAGGGTACGCCGCTCCTAGCCGTAGGCAACGCGTTGGGGTCGAATATCACCAATATCGGCCTGGTGCTGGGGGTCACGGCGCTTCTGGTACCCCTCCCCGTGCCCCCCGCCATTTTGCGTCGCGAGGGCCCCTGGTTTCTGGGTAGCGCTGCCCTGGCCCTGGCGCTGTTCTGGGACAGTCAGATCACCGTTATCGAGAGCCTGGGGCTACTGGCCGTCCTCGGCGCCTTCGCCTTTGCCCTGCTGCGGCGCCCGGAAAGTGTGCAAGCCGAGGAAGAGGAAAGCGTCCCCAGCTTCGGCCGCGGCCGCGCCCTCGCCTGGCTACTCCTCGGCCTCGCCCTCTTGCTGCTCTCTGCCGACATGCTCGTGTGGTCCGCGAGCACCCTCGCCCGGGCCATGGGGGTGAGCGAACTGGTCATCGGCCTCACCGTGGTTGCTATCGGCACCAGTCTCCCGGAGCTCGCCGCAACGGCCGGAGCGGCCCTAAAGGGCCACACAGACATCGCCGTGGGCAATATTCTGGGCTCGAACATCTTAAATCTATTGGCGGTGATGGCCGTCCCCGGACTCTTCGGAGCCTTCCCTCTGGAGCCCGAAGTGCTTGGCCGCGATGGGCTCGCCATGGCGAGCCTGAGCCTGCTCCTCATTCTGGCTGCGCGTTTCGGCGGGGGTCACCTCGGAAGGCTGGCCGGTGGGGTCTTCCTTGGGCTGTGGATTGCCTATACTGGCAAGCTTGCCGTAGCGAGCTTGGGCCCATGAACCGACCGCAAGCCTTTTCTCCCGCAGCCATCGCGCGGGCCCAGCGCATCACCCTGCTTTGCCTCGACGTGGACGGGGTGCTGACCGACGGGCACCTGATCTACACCGCCGACGGGCAAGAAGCCAAGGCATTCAATACCCAGGACGGCGCCGCTATCAAGTTGGCGCAGCGCCAGGGCCTTGAGGTCGCCATCATCACCGGGCGCGAATCCCCCATGGTGACGCGCCGCGCCGACGAGTTAGGCATTCGTCTCTGCTACCAGGGCTCGGAAGCGAAGGACGAGGTACTGGCTCAGCTCCTCATCGACAGCGGCCGAAGCCCCGAGACCATTGCCCATATGGGCGACGATCTTGCGGATCTAAAGGTCATGCGTCGCGTGGGCCTGGGTCTCGCCCCGGCCAACGCCCACCCCGTGGTGGCCGCTTACGCTGACCTGATCACCGAAGCCCCCGGCGGCGCCGGTGCTGTCCGCGAGGCCGTGGAGGCCTTACTCACCGCCCAGGACCGCTGGGCCGACGCCCTTGCGCCTTACCTCGACGTTCCCTGATGGCACGCTACTGGATTCTCCTCTTTGGGCTCGCCGCCCTCCTCCTCAGTACGCTCGACCTAGGTTTAGAGCGCAATGGGGGTGGGCCGAGCTTCGCACCTCTGGATGACGGCCCGGCGCTGCTTATGGAGAACGCGGAAATCACCGAGTTCTCCATCGCGGGCAGCCCCCGCTTCGCCCTCCAGGCCCGCACCATTGCGCATCAGCCCAGCTCCGGAGAAACCGCCCTCGACACGCCGATCCTGCTGCTCTTTAGCGAGCCGGGCGCGCCCTGGCGGCTCGAGGCCGACCGGGGACAGCTGGACGGCAGCGAAGCCCTTCTGCGGGCCCCCGATAGCGCCGTGGCCAATTCCGACAAGGTCATGCTGACGGGTAACGTTCGCGCAGCTCGGCCCCGGGAAGACGGCACCGAGCTCCGCTTTCGCACGGACACCCTCAGCCTCTTTCCCGCGGCCCAATACGCGGAGAGCGCCGCCCCTGTTATGATCGAGAGCGCAGAGGGGATCACGCAGGCGGAAGGCTTGAGCCTTGCCCTGGGGGTCGGGTTCCTCACCCTGGGGCGCGCCGATGCGCGTGTACATTCGACCTTCTACCCGGATAGCTTGCCATGATGCGCTCCACCGCCGTTCCGGCCCTTCTTTTCGCTTTGCTGCTTGCCAGCGCCGCCAAGGCCCTGCCGGATGACGAACAGCAGCCGATCGAAATCGAAGCGGATCGAGCTGAGCTAGACGACGCCACGGGCACGGCGACCTACAGCGGCTCCGTGCGCCTCGACCAGGGGTCCCTGAAGGTACGCGCAGATCGCCTCATCATCGAAACGGATGCCCAGCAGGTGCAGCGGATTACCGCTGAAGGCAATCGGGAACAGGATCTCCTCGCCCGCTACGAGCAAATCCCCGAGCCTGGCGCCGAGCCGGTTCGGGCCCGGGCTCAAACGATCATTTATTACACCGATGCGGGACGCATCGAGCTTCTCGGCGCCGCCCAGCTTGAGCAGGCCGAAGACCGCTTCGAAGGCGACGTGATTTCCTACGACCTCACTACGCGGAAGGTAGCCGCTAGCGCCGGCGCTGACGGCGCACCCGTCCGCATGGTGATCGAACCGGCCCGGCTCCGTAGCCCCCGGGGGGGCGAAGCGGCGGACAGCGATGAGCCCAACCCCTAAGCTCACCCCGCCGCTCCGGGCCCTAGGGCTTCGGAAGCGCTACGGACAAACCACGGTGGTCGAGGACGTTGGCCTGTCCGTGCGCCCCGGGGAGGTGCTCGGACTACTGGGTCCCAACGGTGCCGGAAAAACCACCACCTTCTACATGCTCGTGGGCTTAGTGCGGCCTGATGGCGGAGAAATCCGCCTGGGGGAAGCGGTCATCACCCGCGAACCCATCCACGCCCGGGCTAAGCGTGGTATCGCCTACCTACCCCAGGAAGCTAGCGTGTTCCGGGGGCTCTCCGTGGAGGACAACCTCCTCGCCATCCTTGAGCTGCGCGACGATCTCACCCGGCAGGCTCGACGCCAACGCTGCGACGCCCTTTTGGAGGAGTTTTCCCTAAACGACCGACGCCGGCGCCTCGGCAGCCAGCTCTCCGGGGGCGAGCGGCGGCGCACGGAGATCGCCCGCGCCTTGGCGATGGATCCTCGTTACGTGCTGCTCGATGAGCCCTTCGCCGGCGTCGACCCCATTTCCGTCGGGGAGATTCGCAGCATCGTCGCCACCCTTAAGGCTCGAGGCATCGGGGTGCTCATCACGGACCACAACGTCCGGGAAACCCTCGCTATCTGCGACCGGGCCACCATCCTTGCCCAGGGGCGCACCCTCGCCGAGGGCACCCCAGAGTCGATCCTCGCGAACCAGCAGGTCCGAGATGTCTATCTCGGGGACCAGTTCGCCCTCTAACTCCCCCATTTAAGGGGCATAAGCGCCCCTCGCCGATTGTGCTTTCGCGAAGGCCCTCAGTATGATCAGGCGATGAAACAGGCCCTCCAGCTTAAACTGGGTCAGTCGCTCACCATGACCCCCCAGCTTCAGCAAGCCATCCGCTTGCTGCAGCTTTCCTCGCT